>JAZDKU010000001.1:0-23256 GCA_043802745.1 bacterium
TCAAGCCAATCCAAAAAGTCATTAAGGTGGCGGGGGAGTGGGGTAGTGCTTTTTTCCATAAGTATGTATAGGTAACAATTAAGAGAGTGAAAGAGGTCTAGTAAATCTTTTGGAATTTCTTATTTATATTTATGTATAAAAGATTTTAATATTTTATATCTAACTAAAGAGTATTTTTATTTGTTTTTAAAAGTTAAATTAATTAAATTAGCGGAGAAGTACTCTTTGCTTAGAATGGAGATATAGATGTTCGTTTAAGTATAATTATGCGAACCATACTATAGCTTAATAATAAGGTCTGATACAGCCCTTTGTCAATTCCCCTATCTGTGGAAAAGTTTACCCTTTATCTTCTCCCACAAAGCGCCTAGGGCCTTAAAAAAATCTTGGCGATACTCTTGCTTCTCCTCTTCCCACCCCTGTTTTATATTTTCTTTTAATTGATTCGCATACTTCCCCAAAAATGAAGTTTTGAAACTTTTTGCCCAAAAGCCAGTCCCCCAGTCATTAATTTTTTTCCACTCCCCTGTTATTTTATCTAAAATGCCCTTGGCCTCGCCTTGAATTTGATACTGAGCCAATGCGTCAGGCACGTCAGACGGGTTTTTTATTGGCGAAGTTTCCTGATTAAAAATTTTAGCCTGTATTGACGACAAGGCAGTTATTAGTCCAACAAAAATAAATAAAAAAATAAAAGATTGTTTGGTCATTTGTTATTCGTTGTTTGTTATTTGTAATTTTTTTATTGCCTCTTTAATTCTCTGCAAGGTTTTTTCTTTACCCAAAACCTCCGCAATCTCAAATGGCCCTGACGATGCTTTTTTACCGCACAACGCCGCTCTCATTGGCCAAAGAACTTTTCCCCTATCACCAGCCTCATTAGCTATGGGCATTATAATTTCACTTAATTTTTCCTTTGTCCAACTTGCCTCCTCTATATTAGAAATGATACTAAGCAACTTGTCAAGGTTGTCAATTATTTCACTATCCCCTATTTCTTTCCACCCTAAAAGTTTTTTTTCATACTCTAAATTTTCTTGAAAAAAGAAATCTATTAACTCGGGAATCTCTGATAATTTTTTTAACCGCTCTTGATATAAAGCAATCATAGGAGCTATTTTAGAAATTTCTCCTTCTCCCCCACTCGTTAGCCCAGCCTTAATTAAATAAGGCAAGCAAAGCTCTGTTAACTTTTCCAGGGGCATTTTTCTTATAAAATAACCGTTTATCCACTCCATTTTTATAGCATTAAAAACTGCGCCTGATTTTTGAATTTTTTCTATAGAAAATTCTTTTTCCAGTTCAGCCAACGAAAATATTTCTCGGTCGTCTCCTGGATTCCAGCCCAAAAGAGCGATAAAGTTAACAACAGCCTCGGGCAGATATCCTTGCTCTATATAATCAGATACTTTTGCCGCTATAGAAGGGTCTCTTTTGCTTAATTTAGCCCTTTGCTCGTTTAATATTAAAGGTAAGTGCAGAAATTCTGGCGATTCAATAGCCAAAGCCCTAGCTAATAAAATCTGGCGAGGGGTATTTGAGATATGCTCTTCACCCCTAATCACATGGCTAATTTTCATTTCATAGTCATCAATAACGCAGGCAAGATTATAAAGTGGTTCGTCTAAATTTTTTGCTATAACCATATCCCCAAACAACGCACTGTCATAGCTTATTTTACCTTTTATTAAATCATCAAAAACCACCTGCTCTGACGGAGTTTTAAATCTTATTACACCGCTTTGGATATTTTGTTTTTCTGCACAATCACATTTATGAATTTGACTTAATGTTTCTTTTACTTTTTCCTGCGAACAAAAGCACCAATAAGCTTTTTTATCAGCCAAAAGTTTTTCTATGTATTTTTTATAAATCTCTTTTCTTTCAGACTGACGGTACGGCCCATATGGACCACCCTTTTCTAGTCCCTCGTCATAAACAAGACCCAGCCAATTGAAAGACTGCTTAATGCTATCCTCCCATTCTACTTTTGATCTAGCTTGATCTGTGTCCTCAATTCTAATAATAAATTTTCCGCCATACCTTTTGGCAAAAAGATAGTTAAAAAGCGCGGTTCTAGCGGAACCTATGTGAAACGGCCCAGTTGGCGAAGGGGCCATCCTTACCCTTATACTTTCTGTTGGCGTTTTTTTAGGTTTAGGTAAAATACTCATTTAAATATTCGGCAATAACTCTAGTGGCTTTTGGCCGGCTAAATTTTTTTGCATTTTCAGCCATTACTGCTAAATTCTCTGGCGAATCTAAGAGCATTTTTATTTGCTGGATAAATAAATGAGGCTTTAAATTTTGCTCTTCAATTACCTCCCCTGCCCCCAAGTCTGAAACCTTATAAGCATTTTTTACTTGGTGATCTTGAGCTGAACCCATCAATGGAATTAAAATCATTGGCTTAGCGTTTGCGGTAATTTCAAAAATAGCCCCACTGCCAGCTCGAGAAACAACCAAGTCGCTGCTCGCTAAGGCATGCTTTAATTGTTTTTCGTTTAAAAAAGCAAAGCTATGATAATATTTTTGCTGCTCTTTATTTAAAACAACATTAGCTTCAGCTTGTGTTTGTTTTTGGTTGGCAATGCCTGTTTGATGAATAACTTCAAACTGATTTAAAATATCACCCAAAACTTCAAGCATAATTTGATTGATTGTTTGAGAGCCCAAAGACCCCCCCAAAACTAAAATCAATGGCCTATCATGCAAATCAAATATTTTTTTAGCTTCTTCTTTATTGCCTCCTAAAAGAGATAGCCTAATTGGGTTGCCCAAACAAATTGTTTTATTTTTTGGAAAATATTCTGTGTCTGGAAAAGATGTAAAAATTTCTAAAGCCCAGCGGCTAGTTATTTTTGCCGTAAGGCCAGGAGTTATGTCTGATTCCTGCAAAATAAAAGGAACCCTTAAAAATTTAGCAGCCACGGCCACAGGAAATGACCCATACCCGCCTTTGCTAAAAACAATGTCAGGGGCGGTAAAGAAAAGCCAAAAAATTGACTGAACAATACCAAGGGGTACTTTCAAAATATCAACAAAATTTTTAAAAGAAAAATATCTTCTTATTTTTCCACAGACAATATTAGTTATTTTTACATTCTCTTGTAGCAACAAAACTTCGCCGTGCTTATTTTTCGGCCCAGCATAATAAATTTTCAAGTCAGCTCCCTGATAGATATCTCTTATTTCTCTAACAATAGCCACTATTGGAAAAATATGTCCAGCGGTTCCCCCGCCCGTGAAAACAACCTTCATAACTTTTAATTTTTAACTTTTAATTTTTAACTTTTTGAATATCGTGAGATATTCAATAATAGCCCCACGCCAATCAACTCTGTCATAATATGCGACCCTCCATAGCTAAAAAATGGCAATGGAATACCCCCTAAGGGCAAAACACCCACTATTCCTCCTATGTTAGCAAGAGATTGCAAAGTAATCCAGACAGTTATCCCTAGTGCCAAGAAACCTTCAAATGTTTGACCCTTATTTTTGGCAATCCTTAAACCTAAAAAGCAGAGAAATAAAAATAGAAAAACCAAAAAACCAGCTCCCAAAAATCCAAGTTCTTCAGCCACAATAGCAAAAATAGAATCAGTCATTGACTCGGGCAAAAAAAACTTTTGCTTAGAAAGGCCCAGAGCAAAACCAGTGCCAATGCCCAATATCCCCCCCGAACCAATAGCAATTTTTGCCTGAATTAACTGCAGCCCCTTCCCCATTGGATCTGTGTGGGGTTTAAACATAGTTAAAACTCTGTTTAATCTATATGGTTCCAATATAGTGGCAACAAAAAATCCTACTCCTCCTACTCCAGCCATTACAACAAAGTGCCATAAAGGCGCTTTTGAAGCAAGATACATTGAAGCGCCTGTTAAACAAATAATAGCTAGAGTGGTTTGATCGGGCTGTAAAATCAATCCAGCAAAAAGTGTTCCCATGATAACTAAAAATGGCCACAAAGATAACTGCGCTGACCTTTCTTTCTTACTTTGGTTTTTTGAAGCCAACCAAGCAGATAAATAAAGAATAAAACTTAATTTTAAAAATTCAGATGGCTGAAAAGAAAATCCCGCCAGTCCAATTTGCCGATGAGCCCCTTTTGCCTCAATGCCAAGACCTGGGATAAAAACTAAAAAAATTAAAACTAGATTTATTAAAAATAATAAAGGCGCTATTTTTTTCAAAAATTTTATCGGTAGCTTGAACGCCACAATCCCTAAAATAATGCCAGCTACAACCATAGCAACTTGATGCAAAAACAAATACCAAACATTTCCATATTGGCCCAATGAAATGGCAAACGAAGTTGTGCCCATAACAAACAAGCCAAAAATTAAAAGCACGCCAAATAAACACAAAATTAAATAATCAGGTTTTTTTTGCACCATACAGTTTTGCGTATTTTACGAACTGTTTTCCCCTATCTTGGTAGTCTTTAAAAAGGTTAAAGCTGGCACTGGCTGGGGAAAGCAGACACACTCCATTTTTTGGAGTATTTTCATAACAAATTCTTACAGCTTCTTTCATAGAACTTGCATGGAAAAGCTGTCTGAGCCCAGGGCTCCCCGGCTCTTTGCTCAAGTTTTTTGGAGCCCTGGGCTCAGACAGCTTAAGAGCCTTTTCGATTCTCTGCCCAGTCCCCTGCCCCAAAACAATCAGGTTTTTAACAGATGTTTGTTTGATTTCTTTAACCAAATCCCTATAATCACTGCCTTTATCAGAACCCCCAGCAATCAATGATATTGGCTTGTGATTAAATGTTTGCAAATCTAAAATTGTTGTTTGGGGTACAGTGGCCATAGAATTATTATAAAACTCAATGCCTTTAAATTTGCCAACAAATTCCAGACGATGAGGTAAACCCTTAAAATCTTTCATTGCTGTTTTTATTATTTCTGGCTTTACCATAAAAAGCCTAGCCACTGCCACAGCTGCTTTTATATTTAATTGGTTAAATTCTCCTGGTAGGCGAGTTTCGTAATATTTTTTATCTTGATTAAAATCAATTTTATGAGATTTTACTTTTTTGCTTATTTCTTTAACCTGCTTATCCTTAGCATTGAAAATCAAATAATCATCTTTTGTTTGATATTTAGCAATATTAGCTTTAGCTTTTTGGTATTCTGCGAAATTTTTATAATAATCTAAGTGGTCTGAAAATAAATTTAAAAAAACCGCAATTTGAGGAGACTTTTTTAAACCCTGTAATTGATGGCTTGATAACTCGTAAACAAAAATATCTTCGGGCCCGCCCTGAGCCTGCCGAAGGGTTACTAATTTTTGGAAAACTGGCTTGCCAATATTGCCCCCTAAATAAACTTTCAAACCAGCTTTTTTTAAAATTTCGTAAATTAAGCTTGCGGTAGTCCCCTTTCCTTTAGTGCCTGTAACTCCAACAATAATACCCGGAAAATTATCAAAAAATATCTCGGTCTGCGAAGTAAAATTAGGCCTTTTTTCTAGCGAAATGCCGGGCGTTTTAATAACTAAGTCATACTCCCCTATCTTATCTAAATAATTCTCGCCTAAATATAATTTTAAATTCTTGTCTCTTGAATCTTGAATCTTGAATCTATCTCTATCTGCCACACCCAAAACCTTACCAGGAAACAATTTCCTTAAAGCCAAATAACTATCCCTCCCCTCCTTCCCAAACCCCAAAATCAATATTTTCTTGTCTTTTAAATCCTCTAACATTTTAATTACAAGACACATAATGTAAATATTCAAGTGTTTTGTTCGCTGAATATTCTCTATTTTCATCTTTGTCTGCCTTAAATCTATTATATTCTTTCGTGAAGTGTCCATATTCGCCACGCAGGCTCATTATTTCCCTAATATCGTCCAAAGTCATCAACCCTTCATTATTGTAGCTTAAAAAAATATATCTTACTTTTGCCTTCAAGATTAAATCTTTAAACGCTTTTTTTGCTTCCGTTCTTGAGCAATAAAGAGATTTTTGATTTTCATACTCTCGTAGTCCTGTTTTTCCGTGAATTTTTGGGTTATCATATCTCGCGATAGTTTCAAGTAAGTGATAATTTGTTGCATACTGCCTATGGTTATACGGCGGGTCTAAATATAAAATATCACCCTCAACTTCACCCACAAGCTTATTTATATCCTTGTTAAAAATTCGATGTTCTTGGTCATTTATTATCAATTCCGCTGGTTTTAAAATTAAATTATTTTGAGCTGTCTTTTTTAATTTTTTCAAAAATGCTCCATAAACAGAAGCGGTATTTGCATATTTATCAATTGACTCAACTAAACTAGCAACTAAAAAATAATATTCGTCATCAGAAATTAAATTTCTTGTTTTCCATTTTTCAACTTTTTGACGAATACCATCGCACCGCATGGCATTTCCGTCAGAAAAATATTGTCGTGGCTCCTCTTTATCTTTCGTCCCGCCAACGCAATAGTTACTATAAATAAACCCCTTCGCTCCCTCTATATTAGATAAATAATTACAAACAAAGTTTTTTCTGTCTTTCAAATCAATACTCTGTAGTTCTGGAATTTCCTTTATTAGTTTAGAAAATTTTAGCTCTTTATGATTGCCAATATAGTGCCTATTTAAAACATAACTATAATATTGAATATCATTTGCAATAATTTTATACCCCTTTTTCTTGAAATATCTCCCGACAGCCCCAGTGCCAGCAAATAAATCGCAAAAAACCTTGCAGTTTTTATCAACCACTTTATTAATAGACTCCTCCAAAAACTCCAACAATGATAATTTTGATCCTATGTAATTCATAGCTAATAATTTATTACTTCAAAAACCAAGTCTTCGTTTTCTAAATGATATTCAACATACTTAAGACTATTACATCTTCGGGAATTTTTGGTATTAAAATCATTAAAAGTATCGATAATTTTTTGGTATCTTTCTGTAGTTTTGTCATTTATCTTTTTGGAAACCAAAAATGGTTGTATGTCGCTTTGCCTATTCGGGGTGTAATACTGCTCTATCCAGTCAATATATCTTTGTATTTGCTTCGTATTAATTATGTCTGCTTCCACCGACTTTAATTCTATCGGTAACAAAACTCTTTGATTATTTTGGGTGGTTGAAACCATAACATCAATTCGTTGCATACCAACCCCACAAGATACTTCATTGCCAAGCCATTCAAATTCTAGATTTTCACCCAAAATACAATTGTCTAAAGACTGGTTTATTCCTTTCCCAATATTACGCACGATGTAGGATTGCAGGTGCGTCTCAAAAGACGTGTTTGCACGGTATTTAGCAACTAATCTCAGAAGTAAATTTATATCTTCCTTTCTACCGTTGTAGGTATTTATATTGTCGTTAGTCACAACAATTTTTTGTTCATTTTGATCAAATGATAATTTACAGTCACTGACATTTAATTCTTGTCTATTATTTTTATCTCTTATAAGTTGGCACAGTCTTTCAGATTCATAAATAGTTATCATAGTATTACCCCTTTTAGCTTTTAATTTACGGTAAATCAAACTCCATATCATTTGATTTGGTGATTGTAAATTTTTTATCTCATCCAATGCTTCCCACTCGGTGACACCATTAGCATAAACCTTACTCGGCTCAATAATTGTTCTAAAAGTTAAGGATTTTCCTAGTTCACCGGATAAATACTGTCCGCTGCCTGCGTTGTCTAAAAAAGACCAGTCATTTTTTGCCTTGAAAATTCCAAAAAATTTTCCTTCATATATTTTTTCCGATGAACTCATCTGTAAGTAAAAAATAATCTGATCTCCCTGCCTAACTCTACTCGAATCAGCAATCATGCCCACTAACATATTTTCTTTTGTGTAATGTAAAATTGTATTTGCGGAATTATTAAAATCAATATGATTATCTTTTGCCCCAGTACCAGCAAAAAGATATTCCAAGTGTAATTTAAAAGTTTTTGCCCCAACGATAAATACGTGTGTTGTCATAATTTTAGTTTTTAAAAATTAAAATGTATTCGTGCTTAAAAATATAATAATCACTTGTTAGCGCTCTATATTTCCAAATTGCTTCTTTGTTTTGTTTAGCGCGATTGCCTGCCATATTCTTAATTACAATGCTTTTTAATGTAAGCCCTAATTTTTGCGCTTCATTCATACAATAAAATCCTAAAGGAATCCATTGCCCAGCGGTATATTTATCACCAATAACAATTGCCAAATATCGTCCCTTTTCTAAAATAGAAATTGTATTTTTTAAGACTAGACTAAAACTAATTAAAAAATCTTTTAAAGATTTAGCATTTGATAAATCTTTTTCATAATTACTAAACTTGATTATATCAGCGTATGGTGGGTGCAAGATTGCCAGTTGAGTATTTTTTAATTTTCTTTTATTTAGAATTTCTGTAATATTCAAAAAAGTTTCTTTATCCGTGCTATCACCAGCTATAAGTTCTGCAAAGTAGTCTTTGTTATCAACCTTACTTTTTATATACTTGATCAATTCTGGTTGAATATCAATTCCAATGGAATGTCTGCCTAAACTCTCTGCCTCATAGGTCGTTGTTCCGCTACCAACAAACGGATCAAAAACAACATCGTCTTTTTTTGTGTATCGCAAAATCAGCTGTCGTGGAATTTGGGGAACAAAATTGCCGTGATAAAAACCGTCATGCTTTCCTGTTTTGTCTCTTTCGGGAATAATCCATAAACTATCCGTCCAAATTTCAGATTCTTTCCAATTATCTAAATTTAAATCATTAAAAATTGGCATGTAATTTATTTAATTCTAGCATTTCATCTAAAAAACGCAAAAGCCCCGCTTGGAGCGGGGCAATCTATACTATTTAAGGATCCCTCACCAACTGCACATTAGATTCCCAGCTTTTAATAGCCGGCGATATCGTACCCGTATTATAGCTCTCACCCGCAAACCAAAAATTATTCTCATCAAATATTGTTGAGCTCCAATAAAAATAGCTATATCCGCTCATCCAAGGTAAAATTTCCGAATTGCCTAATTTAGTTATTTCCATTATTTCCTGGATATTGGGCAACCTAAAGTCATCATACTTTACTCCATTGTGGTTTGAGCAATCTCCAGCCACATTGTATGTTCCCTGCAAAGTCCCGTCATTGCACAAAACCGCGTTATTGGCGTAATAAAACGCATTTTGCCAGCCCAAGCCAAAACGAGCTCCAGCATTAAGCACAGCAAAGTCAGCCTTGAGCCACATCAAGCCAGTGCGGTTGTCATTGACCGTGCCATCATTGTTATTTGTAAAATCAAAATTATCATTTTCCATTCCTCCTGGAATTGCGCTTCCTTTAACAGCCATAAATGGATAAAGCTGGGATTGGCTTCCGCTAAAATAATCTTTGTTTATTTGACCATTACTAAAGTCGGCATACCAGCCATTATAGGTATGGGGAAGGCCAAAACCGTTAGACCCAACATCTCTTGTTCCTGTGGCCCAATATTTTCCTGAAGATATATTTTCAAACCCTATTGAAGTGATTGGCGCTGTGGGCTTGTATTCAATCAAGCTGGCTAATTCTTTAAAATTAGCCAAGCGCCATTCACTGTTTTGCTGGGTTATAAAAGCATTTGCCTCATCTTGTGTGCTACTTGCTCCAAAATTATTTATGGCATCGTTTGCGTTTTTGGCCCAAGTTAAATTTGTTCGCAAATCAGTTAAAGTATCTCCATTATCCTGAAACCCCGGCCAAGCCGTGGCTGAAACAATATTTGAAATAGTAGAAGTTCTGTATGACAAACCTGTATATTTTATAGCAAAATATGTTTTGCTATCTGTTGGCAAGTTATCTACAGAAAAATTTTCCACCTCCCCAGCTGGTTTTGGCGCAATGTTTTGGCTAATTGTTTGAGCCGTATCCCATGTAGTTGTAGTTATTTCCTGCCTATCCATTTTAATAATATAGCTATCTACAACAATTGGTATTCCTGTGCTGTAGTCATTAAAGTATGGGCAAACCCAAAATAAATCCACAGACCCTCGCACCGTAGAAGGCACTGCCATTAGGTTTGTAGTTGGAGCTAAAGGAGTAGCCATAGTAGTGGTAGAAGAAATAGCGGAATAAGCAAAGCCATCAAAGGCTCGGGCAGTAAAATAATAAACATTAGCAAAATCTAAATTTTCCAAAAATAAAGAAGTGGCTGAGGTTGTGGCTATTTGAACAAATACATTAGTAGAAGTGGCTGTTTGTTCGTCTAACAGCTGTTTTGAGTAATGTGAATAATAGATAGCATAAGAAAGCTGGCTCGTTGGAGTGTCCAAGTCAGTGCTTGTGGCCCAAGTTAAAAAGGCGCTATTTTTTTGGCTTTGGATTTGACTGCTCAAGTTAAAATCTTTGGGTGGCTCTGGGGCTAGATTTTCCAAAATACTATTTTGAGCTTTGGGCGTTCCTAAAATTAAATTATTGTTTGCATCTAATCCGTTGATAGTAGTAACGTTGTTACTTGCCCAATTTGTTTGGCTACTACCAGAAATAACCGGGCTTTTTCTTTCCATTGTTTTTCGGCTAGTTGTAGCAGAATTATCGCCAGCAAACCAGCCAGCTGAACAATCAACATCGTCAATAACATTGCCTTGCGAATCTTTTAATTCTAATTTTTCCCCGCTATTCGACAAAGCGCCAGTGTAAATTTGATCTTCAACAATATCAGAGACAGTGGTAGAGGAAGTTCTTTCTAATAAATAAAACCCGCGAGATGGAATTTTGCCAGTTAACGATACGGGACTAGCGCCAATGCCAAAAATTTTCCAGCCAGTTAAGTTTATTTCTTGGTCTGTATTGTTATAAAGCTCAATCCATTCATCATTGGCAGATGCCTGGGTTCCCATCCAAGCAATTTCATTAATAACCACATCCAGTAAACTCGCTTGAACAGTTGTGGTAGCTTGTTGTGTTGAAGTAGCCTGCGGTGTAGAAGTTGCCTGTTGGGTGGTGGTTGCTTGTTGCGAGCTAGTGCTGTTTTGAGTAGTAGTAGCCTGCTCCGTGGAAGTCGCTTGTTGGGTTGTAGTTGCCTGTTGCGTAGAGCTTGCTGTGCTTGTCGCGGTGGCTTGCCCTGGACTTGCCAAAGTATTGTTCGTGGCTATGCCCCCGCTACCTCCAGAACTTTTTGTTTTACCAACGCTATTCTTAGCTCTTGGCGTTCCCCCAACAATTGAGCTTGTTTGCCAGCCATAAAACTGATTTCTTTCCATTGTTTCTTTGGTTATGTTATCCCCCTCTGGCCAATAGGGCATAGCCTTTATTCTATCTTGCAAAGCGCATCCTTTCCCAACCAAATAAAGCATCTCGCCTGCGTTGGCTAGGGCGCCAGTATAAATATAATCAGCTTTTATTTTTGGCACGGTATCATCATTTGTTCTTTCCAAAAGCAAAAACCCGCCTGCTTCTATAATAGTAGTGGTGGTAAAAAATATTTTTAAATTTTGGCTTTTATTGAAAATCTGCCAGCCATTTAAGTCTAGTTGCTTAACAGAGATATTTTTTAACTCTATCCACTCATCGCTAGCTGATTTTACGCTACCCATCCAAGCAATTTCGCTAAAAATAACCTTGTCAAAATCTGGCTCTTGGTTTGTAGCTTGACTACAAATCACTGGCTGAATAATTGGCGGACTCGTTGTTGCAACCACTTTGCTCGTTGTGGCTACTGCTTGACTAGTTGTAGCGATAGCTTGAATTTTTTGCTCAACTTGTTTTTGCATTGTTTCAACCACTTGCTCAACAGTAGTAGCATTGTCTTCATTAACCGTTGTGTCAGCTTGGTCAGCAATTTCTTGGCTTTTCTTAGCAATATTTTCAAGTGGTAAAGGGCTGGGCTTTACCATTTCTTCTGTATTTGGCAGGGGACTGTCCTCCGCTGGCTTGGCAAAGTCAGAGATTTGAGCTGTTGGTTTTGGCGAATTAAAAATCTCAAAAAAGTTCTTTATTTGATCCACAATTCCTTGGGCTTTTTGCTTAATTGCATTTATTTTATCTTTGATAAAGCCTTGGCTTTGATTGGCTTCTAGGTTTTTTAGAATAATGTCGCTTTGGTCAATTTCTGGCACTGGCTTGCCAAACTCCACCTCCACTGTTGGCGCTTCCACGGTTTTATCCCAAGTAAAATTACCAGATTTATCCTTAACCACTTGGCCTTTCACCCGCACAATAAACGGCTCGATTTTGTTGTTTTTATTGTATTTACTGGTTATCCACCGATCCCATGGCCAAACAGTAGACTGAATATGGTCTTGATTTCCACCCAAAGAACCCACTCCACCTCTATTTTGAGGTGGCTCAATAGCTGTTTTTGAATAAAACTCAACCACAATTTTAGCTTTATTAACTCCTATGGGTGAATAAACAATAATATATGGGACGTTTATTACTTGCCAATTATTTTTAAATGACCAAAAATCATACTTGCCAATACCAGAGCCAATTAAAACCTGGTTTTGTTTTAGCCAGTCATCAATATATTTATTTGCTTGCTCAACTGTATACTTCTCTATCAAGTCAATGGCTCCAGAAAAATCTCCATAAGCCACAGCTGGTAAAAGCTTATAAACTGCTTTTATAAATCTTTTAGAAAATTCAACTCCCATTTTAACAAACCAATAATCCAGCTCGCTTTGCAATATCGCTTGCTTTGTCAGCATCACAGCCCCAGTTTTAATAGAATAATCAGAGCCTGCATCATAAATAGATTGTTCGTAAAAATCCCTTTGCGCGTCAGTCAAAGGAAACTTTCTGATAATACCAATTAAATCAATCGCTTGTTTTTCTTTTAGTGTTGTTGAAATTTCTTGTCCAAAAACAAAAAGCGGAGCAAATATAAAGAATGCTCCGCAAAAAATAATTAAATTTTTAAATCTTTGCCTCATAACTGCCTTACTTTATAACAATATTCTTAACAAAATCTTCCCAACTATTCTCGCAAACAACCGCATTTTTTACAGGAAATATCGATGAAAATCCTATTGTTTGTATAGACCCCAGAGGAATATCTAGCCCAACATTTTTACCGAAAGTATTACTTTCTTTTCCTGCCCACCTTATCCCCTTGTTTTTACCAACACTGAAAATTTCATATTGATACCCAGTACGAAATAAATTATCATCTTGATTATTATTTTCAATGGCCAAAATTTGCTTATTTAAATCTTTGTTATTTTCTTCCTCATATCCCAATGTTATCGTAACCCCACACCCCTTTGCCAAAAACCCGCCTGTTTTCTCTGCATCCTGCGACAACAAATTCACCCAGTATTGGGAAGTGCCGTCGGGGAGGTCGTTGCCTTCAAATTCTACGCGCCAGGTGTCGGGGACTTTTGCGGTTAGGCCGACTTTGTTGACCACAATATACTGGCCATCTGCTCTATCCTCAACCACATAATCCCCTTTACTAAATAACTTCGGTGGTTCGACAAGCTCACCATAAACTCCGTTGGCTTTATATTTATAATAAAAAATCCCAGCTATACCTGCTAGAATTACCGCTACCAAAATACACAAAACAACTGCTTTATTTTTCTTCATATTTTTTGTTTTTGTTTATTTTTTCATTATGCCAAAATCATTTAAACCCGTCAAACAAAGTTATCCACACCCCTAACCTAACAATCTAATCGAAACGCCGATGATGGCTAAGATAAGGCCGATGATCCAGAAGCGCATGGTGATTTTTTCCCGGGACCAGCCAATGGCTTCAAAGTGGTGGTGAATCGGGGCGCATTGAAAAACTTTTTTATGCCAAAATTTTTTGGCTGTGAGCTGGATAATAACCGAAGAGGCCTCAATTACCAAAAGCCCAGCAATAATTGGTAAAACTATTAAAGAATCTGTTAAAAATGCCACAGCCGCCAAAGTAGCAGTTAAAGCAATGGTGCCAGTTTCTCCCATATAAAACCTAGCTGGAGGTATGTTAAACCATAAAAAAGCTAAAGTGGCTCCTGCCACTACCCCACAGAATGCCGCCAAATTATATTGGCCATTAGCCATAGCAATAATAGCAAAAGCCGCAAACATAATGCTAAAAATCCCGCCTGAAAGCCCGTCAATGCCATCAATAACTCCGCCAGCCCAGCAAGCCAAAACCGTGATAACAAATAAAGGTAAGTATAAAATACCAATTTCAAAGTCGCCATCTCCGGGTATATGTAAAGTGTGCCAGTCAAGTTTAAAATAAAACCACCAAGCCGCCACCATAGCAATCAACAAAACAGCTACTAAACGCCTAGTAAATCTTATACCCCCACCCGCATACTTGCCCTTTTCAATTACCTGCCACAAGTCATCAAAAAAACCTAAAATTGCCCCGGCTATTAAAATTGCTAAAGGCAACCAAGTTTGCTCTCTTGATAAAAAGTTTAATTTTTGAAAAACATAGCTATTGGGAAAAATCGAAGCCAATAATAAAAATAAAAAAGACAAGAAAGCCGTGGTCACAATAATTAAAACACCGCCAAATCTTGGCGTGGAAACCTCTTTATCTTTGTGCAAAGAATGAAAAACTTTAGCTTCTTGGCCGTTTATGGTTTTAGTGCGAGCAGTTTTTCGCCAAAGCTTATATTTATAAAGAAAATGCGTTAAAGCTGGAGTTAAAACAACAGCCACAAAAGAAGAAAAAGCGCAAAGAGAAAGAATTTTTATAACATTAATTGATTCCATTATTTTTTCACACAATTATAAAGAGTTCTCATATCATTAAACCTATTTTTTGAATTTAAAATAACTCCAATTGTATATTCATTTTCATTGCTTTTGCTTAGCCTCATAACAACCATTAAGCACTCCCCTGCTCTATCAGTTGTGCCAGTTTTCCCGCCAATTACTTCTGGGATTTCTCCAATTAATTCATTGGTATTTTGTAAAGTTGAAACTATTTCTCCCTCTTTATATAAGGGGTACTCTTTTTGCGAAACAATTTTTAGAAATTCAGGCTGACCAAAAATTAAATTTTTTGTCAGCTTGGCAATATCATTGGCTGTTGAGTAATTTATTTCGTCTTGGGGCATAGATCTGGCTTCTGGATCAACACCAGTTGGATTGTAAAAGTAAGTATTTGAAAGCCCGAGGTCTTTGGCTTTAAAATTCATTAAATCCAAAAACCCCTCCTCGCCAATAACTTTTGTTAGAGCAAAAGCCGCGTCATTGCTTGATTCAATCAACATAATAGGGATTAATTCGCTTACTTTTAACCTATCACCCTCCAATAAGGCATTCAAGGTGTTAGCTTGCTCGGCTGCCTCTTTTGTCACAACAACATCTTGTTCATTTTTGTAAAACTCACTAGCCACCAAGTAGGTCATTAACTTTGTAATGCTAGCTAGGGGCAATCTACTGTTTGAATTTTTCTCTAAAAGAGTTGCGTCTCTCCCTTGGCTAGAAACTGTTTTTAGCAAAAAACTTTCCGCTGAAATAGTGTCTAACAAGCAAGTTGATTGAGGTTTTATTGTTGGCAGATTTTGATCTATATTGGCATTTAAAATACTTCCTGAATTTTTTGTACTTAAAAAATTCTCTGCTTTGGTTTGCAAAAGATTTACACCAACCCAAAATGGCAAACTAATTACCACTGCAGTTAAAAATAAATAGGGTTTTCTCATAGAATTTTTGCGATGCCTGAGGGCAGTCCTCCTGGGAACTTGGGCTCAGTTTTGGGGAGGGCTGCCCTCCTTGTTGGCTAAACGGCCGTCAATTCGACTCATGTCTCTTGGAAAAGCGCTGGCTTCGCGCAAATTTTCTAAGCCTAAAATTTGCTTAACAATTCGCTCCGCTCCAAAAGCAAATCCGCCTTCTTCGGGCATTCCATACTTAAAAGCTTGCAAATAAAAATCAAAATCTTCTGGCTTGTTTCCCCATTTTTTAATATTTTCCACCAATTGGCTGTAATTATTTATTCTTTGCCCGCCAGTAGTAATTTCCAAACCCCTTAATAAAATATCAAAGCTTAAAGTGTAGTCTGGATTTTCTGGGTCAGGCATTGTATAAAAAGGCCTTTTTTTCGTTGGATAATGGGTTATAAAAACAGCTTCGGAATTATGTATTTCCTTGGCCCATTGGCAAATTTCTTTTTCATCTTCTGGGGTTAAGTCTGGTTCTTTTGTGTTATCCCGGCCTGTTCTTTCTAAAATAATTTGCTGGGCTTCTCGCATTTTAATTCGTGGAATATTTTTTTCAATTGTAGGCACAGTTGCATTAAGCAATTTCAATTCTTTGGAGCAAGCAAGCTCCACTCTTTTAAAAATACTCTTTATGATAATTTCACAAGTGTCCATTAAATCTGTCCAAGAATTAATAAAACCCATTTCACCATCTAAGGTAACGTATTCTGACAAATGCCTGGTAGTTACACTAGGCTCGGCTCTATAGGCCTTAGCCACTGTAAAAACACGCTCAAACGCTCCAGCCATTATTTGCTTATAAAATTGGGGGCTTTGGCCCAAAAATGCGCTTGATTCATAATAATTAATTTTAAAGATTTCCGATCCTCCTTCAGTGGCCGTTGGCACAATAGCTGGGGCTTGGAATTCAAAAAAATCTAAACTTTTTAAAGTTTTTCTAAACTCATCAATAATCCCTTCTTCAACTTTAAAAATTGCTCTTGTTTTTTCAGCCCTTAATGTTAATGGCCTGAAATCAAGCAAAACTGGCAAGGAAAGCTCGGGCGTATCTTTTAGGGCAAAGGGCAAATCCGAAGCCTTGCTTGTTACTTCTATTTTTTGAGCTTCAAGCTCTATTTTGCCTGTTTCTATTTCTGAATTTTCCATTTTTGATGGCCTTTCTTTAACCATTCCCTCAATTAAAACAATGTCCTCTTCCTTTGGATCGCAAGAAATGTCGACTGGTAAAACAACCTGCAAAATGCCGGTTCTGTCGCGTAGGTCAATAAAAACAATTTTGCCGTGCGAGCGAACTGTATTAACCCATCCCTCAACCATTATTTTTTCACCTATTTTTTGAGGCGTTTCTTTAATTAATGTTCTTATCATATTTCAAGATGTTTTTAATTATGGCAACAATTTGGTTTGGCGTGTAATTGGTTTTAATCAAATAATCAATTACTCCAAGCTCCATGGCTTTTCTCTTTGTGGTTGGCTCATCATAATTTGAAAAAGCCAAAACCTTTGTGTCTTTTATATTCTCATCTTTACGAACTTTTTCTAATAAATCAATGCCACTTCCCATAGGCAAAAGAATGTCTAATAAAATTAAATCAGGCTCTTCTTTTTTAGCTGTAGCAAAGCCCTGTTCAGCTGAACCTGCTGAAAAAACACTTAGCTCTTGCTTATCAAGTTTAGCTAAGTACATTTCTATCAATATTGGCTCATCCTCAATAATTAAAAGTTTTTTCATTTTAAAATTTTATTTTAATAAATTTGCGCTTGCCCACTTGAATAATCATATTGTCTTCTACTTTTATAACCTCTTGCCAATTTTCTTCTATCCTGCCATTTATTTCCACAGCTTTCCCTAAAATCATTCTTTTAGCTTCAGCTTTTGAGCTAGTTAATCCGCTTTCAAATAATAAATCCAAAATATTATAATTTTCTTTTTTGGCTTGCCATTCTGGCATATTGCTTGGCAACTCCCCCCTTTGATGCACTTTCTCAAATTCGGCCTTAGCTTCTTGCGCTTTTTTCTCTCCGTGGTATTGCCTAACAATTTCAAACGCTAATTTAATTTTTATATCTTTGTAATTCATTATCACCCTGCGAGTTTGTTCTTGCATATTTAGTATCTCTTGCATTGGAGTTTCTGTAAGTAGCTCAAAATAGTGCCACATTAGTTGGTCAGATATTGCCATTACCTTGCCAAACATCTCTATTGGTGGTTCAATTATCTTTATGTAGTTTCCTATTGATTTACTCATTTTTGCTTCACCATCCGTGCCTATCAGCAAAGGAGTTGTTATCACATCCTGCTCTGGTAAATCATATTTTTTTTGCACCTTGCGACCCATTAATAAATTAAATTTTTGATCAGTTCCACCTATTTCCACGTCAGCTTTAAGAGCAACAGAATCATACCCCTGCATTAACGGGTAATATATTTCTTGCATTGAAATATCTATATCTTTTTTTAACCTTTTTTGAAAATCATCTCTTTCCAATATACGAGCTACTGTAAATCGCGATGAAATATCCATAACAAAATCTAATCCCTTCTTGTCATACCATTCGCTATTATACCTAATTTCAGCTTTTTTAATGTCTAATATCTTACCAGCTTGCTTTACATATTCTTTCATATTTTCTTTAATTTGCTCCATATTCAAAGGTTTTCTAGATGTCATTCTGCCTGAAGGGTCCCCTATCTGGGCAGTAAAGTCACCAATAAGCAAAATTACATTATGCCCTAAGTCCTGAAATTGCCTTAATTTTCGCAAGGGAATAGAATGGCCTAAGTGCAAATCAGGCGAAGTTGGGTCAATGCCAAATTTAACCCGCAGTTTCTTACCGGATTTTAAGGCAGTTTCAAGATGAATTTTATCAATCACCTCCTCCACTCCCCTATTTAATATCTCCTTAATTTTCTCTGGATTTGTATCAATAGACATAAGCAATTATATTGTTTCATAATACCCAAAAATCCCCCCCAAAGCAACAACAAACCTGTGCATTAGTAGCAAAAAGACTTTATTAGTACTTCTAAATTTTTCTCTGTTAAATAAAGTTCTTCTTTAGTAATAAATTCGTCCGCTTGGTGGGCTCTTCTTATATCGCCAGGCCCAAGCAAAATCGTTGGAATTTTTTGCTTTCCAAAAAAAGCAGCCTCGCTTCCATATAAAACACTAACGGATTTTTCTTTCGTCATGCCTTCAACTTGCCTTAAAATATTTTTTTGCACCAAAGAACAGAAAGGCGGGATCAACACTGTTTCTTTTATATCAATTTTTGTGGCCAACTTTTTCTGTACAATTTTTTGAGCAATTTTTTTAATCACAGCAAACATTTTAGTATTTTCTTGAAAAATGCCCGGCCTAAACTCTAAATCAACAGCGCAAAAATCAGGCACTTTATTTATCTCCAAACCCCCGACAATTTTACCAATGTTTATTGCGGGGCAAGAGGGTTTCTTGGTTAATCCTTTTATTGCTAAAATCATTTCCCCAGCCGCTTCGATAGCGTTAATTCCTTGGCTTGGGTTGCTACCATGAGCTTCTTTACCAAAAATTTCTATATTTACAACAGAAACCCCCTTATGACTAATAGCTGGTTTTAAATTAGTCGGCTCTCCGATAACTGCTAAAATAGGTTTTGGCAATCTATTCTTAGCTAGAAGCTCCTTTACACCCAAGAAGTCTGTTTCTTCATTAAAGGTAAGCAGTAATGTTAATACTCTCTTAGGGCTACCGTATTTTTTTATTATATTGCAAGAAGCGCTAATTGCGCAGGCCAAAAATCCCTTAACATCGATTGTGCCCAAGCCAAAATAACAATTATTTTTTATAGTTAAATTAAACGGATTTGTTTGCCATAACTTTGAAGCTGAAACTGTGTCTGTATGGCAAGATAAAATTATCCCACCATTTTTCTGATTGCCAATAGTGGCGATTAAATTAGCTTTTATTACTCCCCTGTCTTTAACTTTTTCCACCTTTATTTTAAACCCATTCTGTTCTAAAATTTCTTTTGCTAAAACAATTAGTGGTAAGTTACTCTTAGAACTTTCCGTATTTATTTTTATTATTTTTTGCAAGATAGAAATATTATTTAACATATTTATTCATTATTTAATAACTCAATTATTTTGCAAGGAGGGATAAGTTTTTTAAATTTATCCCTCCTTTATAAAGCCAGTCGGAGAGAGAGTTTTTAGTTCAGTGTGTTAGGTTTAAAACCCAGTAGCTTCGGGTTTTATGTTTAGCGTCAAATATCCCATGTTCTTTAAAACCTAACTTGCGATACAGATTTCTAGCTGCAGTTGCTTGCGTTTCAGTTCTCAAAACAACATGGCTAATTTTTTTCTTTTCAACCAATCTTAAAAGTTTAAAAGAAATTTTCTTTGCCAACCCTTTTTGCCGATAATCTTTTTTTGTAGCCAGATCAGCAAGATAGAAAACCTTCCCTGATTCAAAAAGATAATCCATTTCTCTGTGACCACTGATCTGAAACAGCTCCTCTGCCGTTACTTCGTAACCATAACTAAAGCAGACGCATTTTTTTATTATATACCGGCTCTCTTTACCCAAATCCATACCCCACAACAAAGGATCATAAGCAGTAGTTATAAGGCCACAAAAATTCTTAAGTTCTAACTTTTGTTTAATATCAATCACTACCTGATCTAGTTGCCAAAAAGTTTCATTCCAAGGTGGCTCCTGCCATATTTCGCAGTAAAGTTCAGCCAATTTATTGAGGTCTAAGCAGTCGAAACTTCTCGTTTCAAATCCTTTACTATCTCGTGGCTCTTTGATAGTTTTTGCTAAAATCAATCCTCTACAATGACAAGAAGGAAAATTATCATAATCCTTACATCTAGGACAGACAGACCAAAGGGCTTCTGGCAAGTAGCGTTTTTCAATTTCTTCCATCCCCGCTTTTTCAAAAATTGGAAAAGAATTTTTATTTGCCAGAGTAATGATTCGACGCCCAGGAAATCGTTTTTGGCTAAGCTGAACAGCTTCTTTTACTAAGTCAGTGCCAATACCTCTATGACGGTATTCTGGGTCAACAACAAGCCCTCCAATTTCTACTAAGAGATTGTTTTCTATTTTAGCCTCAATGGGCCATGCATCAAGCTCAACATAGCCAACTGGTTTCTTGTTATTTAGCACTAAGAAGGCCTCTTGCGAAACAATTTTAGCCACTATGTCGCTTTCGTCTCTTTTAAGCATATCCTTACTTTCCCTACTAATCATTTGACACACCGCGTTGGCGTGTTTTTTGTGTTTTTCTTTTGCTCTTTCTATCTTTACTAAACCCATTTGGATTTCTCCTTTTATTAATTGTTAATGTTCTGGAATTAAAAAACAGCCCTCCGACAGGCTATTCCTCAATTCCTAATTACTTTATATTTTTTGTTAAAATTTATTTAGGCATGGAAAAATAACCCACTGGGGACAGTGTTTTTTCTTGCATGCCTTCTTGCTATTTGTATTAAATTATTTTTCATACCTTTAACTATCTTAGCAGAATATAGAATTTTGTCAAATTTTTATGTCCAAGGTGCATTATTATTTCGGTGATGAGCTTGCCTCTGTTAAGTTAAGGATTCAATAGACAAACGAAACCCAAAACAGCGTAAAATTGCTTCTACTGTGTTTAATCTCGGATTGCCTTTTTCAGACAATGCTTTGTAAAGATTTTGTCGGTTTAAATTTGTTTTTTCTGCCAAATAAGAGAACCCTCCTTGAGCTTGGGCTAAATCTTTAAGGGCAAGTAAAAAAGCGGTTGCATCTCCATCTTTTTCATATTCTTCAAGGGCAACCTTTAAATGTCTTTTTGCCTCGTTTGTGCCACTTAATTTTTCTAAATGATAATCTTTAAAATTTTTCATACTTTTATTAGTCATTATAAATTTTACGTGACTTTAAAATATCTTTTTCCTGCGTTCCCTTACTTCCGCCAAGTAAAAGAAAAATAATTTCCTCGCTATTTTCTTTGCCTTTTGCGCAATAAACGCGATAGCCTGGACCAAAATCTAATCTCAACTCGTACAAATTTTTCCCCAATGGCTTAAAATCGCCAAAGTTATTCTCTTCAAGTCGCCTTATCCTTTGCCTAATTCTGGTTTGAGCATTCTTATCTTTTATTTTTTCAAGCCAATGAATAAAAGGCTCTTTGCCACTTTTTGTCTGAAAAATCTTTATTAACATAATTGTATGTTATAAACGACAAAATGTCAAGCTCTACAATTAAACCTCCAAGTGCATTATTATTTCTGTGATGAGTTTGCCTTTGTATTGAATACGGTTTGGCACTTTGGCCACTGGTTTTTCGGGCGATAAAAGAATAAATATTATATTTCGCCCGACCCTGTGAATTTTTACGCCAAAAGCATTTGGCTAAAATTCCCGTTGAAAGCATAGTATGCTTTCAACCCCATTTTTTTATATAAAGCAATGGCTGGTTTATATCGCTTGGCTTTAATTTCCTAATATTTATTTCTTTGTCTTGTATTTTCATTAAATTATTATACAATAAATAATTAAATATGGAACAAGAAAATTATCTTACAAAACAGGGTCTAGATAAATTAAAAGATGAGCTTGATTATCTTAAAAAAACTCGGCAAAAAGAAGTGGCTGAAGACATTAACAAAGCTGCTTCTTACGGTGATTTATCCGAGAATGCAGCCTACCACCACGCTAAAGAAGCTTTATCTTTTATGCGGGGAAGAATTGCCGAATTAGAGGATACTATTAAAAAATCTAAAGTACTTGACGAGACTGTTAAAAGTAGGGCAGGCGAAGTGGTTATTGGTTCTCTAGTTTGCGTGGAATGCAACGGCAAGAAAGAAAATATATCAGTGGTGAGCTTAGATGAGGCTGACCCCATGCATAGCAAAATTTCCTATCAATCCCCTCTTGGTAAAACATTATGCGGAAAATCAGCTGGAGATGAGGTGGAAATAGAAACCCCAAGAGGAAAAGTTAAGTATAAAATTATATCTGTTGAATAGCAGATTTTTTTGTTTAAAAAAAGAGAAACCGTTAGCCAGGATTTACCCAGCCAACGGTTTTTGAATTATTGCCCTAAGTTTTTTCTTGCCAAATTCATTGGCAATGTCAACTGAAGGCAACCAGATGTCTACTTTCCAACCCTTAATTTTTTTACCAGTATCAACTGCCAAAAATTTTTGGCCTGGAAATAAATCTGGAAAATAAACAATTGATCCAAGCTCTATATATTCTGGATCAACTGCGATGGTCCCCCGCTCTGGCTTTGTTTCTGTAAAAGTTAAATTACCTTCTACCGAAGTATATGCCGTGGCTAAAACCTGTTTTTCTACTAAACGAAAAAATGGCCTTGGTAGGTCTACTTTTTTCATTGAGGTTACTGATATTGTTTCTATACCAGTTTGAGGACTTGCCTCTGGTTCAGAAATAATACCCGTAAGCGCAACCATCAATAAAAAAGCAAAAATTTTCCGCATTTCTCTTCTCCTTATTAAATTTTTAATATTCTATCCTATTCGAAAATTCTCTTTTGAAATGCAACTTTGTAAAATGAAGTTGTATGAAAAAAAGAATCAAGCGACGGCCACCCTTTCGTCATCTCAATCAGTTTGACCGCGATCGGATTGAGGCACTATTGGAAGCAGGTCATTCAC
>JAZDKU010000002.1:0-16720 GCA_043802745.1 bacterium
TTGAAACAGCCCTGGATTTGGCAAAATATGCTAAAGAAATTTTTATTTTTGAGAAAACCGATAAAATTTATGCCGACGAGCTTTTAGTGGAAAAAGTGAAAGAAATCGAAAAAATAAAAATTTGCCTTCAGGCAGATATTATAAGAATAGAAGGCCAGGGAAAAGTTGAATCAATTGTTTATAGAGATTTAGTTTCAGGCAAAGAAATGCAGCAGCCAATGAAGGGTATTTTTGTGCAGATTGGTTCGGTGCCCGCCACCTTGTTTTTAGGAAAATTAGTGGAGTTTAATGAAAAGAATGAAATAAAGGTTAATCCATTGAGCTTTGAAGCTTCCTTTAAGGGCATATTCGCGGCCGGGGATTGCAATGACACAAAATTCAAGCAAGCTATAATTGCCTCGGGCCAGGGTGCTGTGGCGGCCCTTTCGGCGTATGAGTACTTGCAAAATTTATGATAATAAAATCCTTAAAAGCTCGAGAAATTTTAGATAGCCGGGGTGTGCCCACGGTGGAGGCGGTTTTGGAAACCAATGAAGGATTGTTTGGGGCGTCTGTGCCATCAGGTACCTCCACGGGCAAGTATGAAGCTTTTGAATTAAGAGATAACACGGCGAGGTTTTTTGGCAAAGGCGCTTTAAAGGCTATTGATAATATAGAAAAGAAAATAGCCCCGTCAATTTTAAATAAAGATTTTGCCAACCAGAAAGAACTTGACGATTTTTTAATAGAATTAGATGGCACTGAAAATAAGTCAAATTTGGGAGCTAATGCAATCCTACCCGTCTCTATGGCGGGTTGTCGTGCTTTTGCTCGCGAGAAGAATCAAGAGCTTTTTGAGTATATATCCAAGATGTACGAGGGCAGACCTCGTACATTACCAACTCCGTGTTTTAATATGATAGAAGGAGGTAAGCATGCTGGCAATAACCTTGAGGTGCAAGAGTTTATGGTTGTGCCGTTTTTTAATAGTTTTGCTGAAAATTTACGGGCAGGAGCTGAAGTTTACTATCATTTAAAATTGCTTTTAATAAAAAATTTCGGGGAAACAGCTATGAATACTGGCTATGAATCAGGGTTTGCTGGGGCATTTAAAAAAACTGAAATAGCGCTAGACTTTCTAATAAAAGCCGTAAAAGAAGCTAAGTGCGATGGCAAATTTAAAATTGGCTTTGATATAGCAGCCAGCGAACTTTTATACAAAGAGAAATATAAAATTAATGGCAAGGTTTTTTCTGCCAACAAGCTTGCTGATTATTATTTAAAGCTTTGCCATAATTATCCCATCTTGTTTATAGAGGATCCTTTCGGCCAAGATGACTTAGCAAGTTGGGAGCTATTCATGAATCGTGAATCATTAATCTTAAATCATTTTGTAGTAGGGGATGATTTAACAGCTACTAATCTTAAGAGAATAAAAATGGCGCAAGAACAAAACTTGTGCAATGCTGTTATTATTAAGCTAAATCAAATCGGCACAGTAACAGAAGCAATCAATGCGGTTAATTTGGCAAAAAGTTTCGGCTGGAAAGTTATTGTTTCTCATCGCTCCGGTGAAACATGTGATGATTTTATTGCTGATTTTAGCGTGGGGGTGGGGGCTGATTTTATTAAAACAGGCGCTCCGGCTGGCGGTGAGCGAGTGGCAAAATATAATCGGTTGTTGGAAATAGAAAAGGAGCTAAACGATTTATGATTCATGGTATAAGATTCATGAGATATTCTTGAATCATGCCTCATAAATCTTAAATCATTTTTATGTATAAATTAGTATTATTACGGCACGGGGAAAGCCTGTGGAACAAAGAAAACGTTTTTACTGGCTGGACAGATATTGAGCTTTCTGATTTTGGCTGTCTGCAGGCTAAAAAAGCTGGGGCATTGCTAAAAGAAAAAGGTTTTATTTTTGATATGGCTTTTACTTCGGTTTTGAAAAGAGCTACCCAAACTTTAGAAATTGTTTTGAAAGAAATGGGCTTGGATAGTGTAGTAATAATAGAGAGGTCCTCATGCCTTAATGAAAGGCATTATGGCGCCCTGCAAGGCATTAATAAGAAAGATGTTGTGGAAAAATTTGGGCTTGAGCAATTTATAATTTGGAGAAGAGGATATAAAGTAAGGCCTCCTAACGGCGAATCGCTAGAAGACGTTTTTTTAAGAGTTGTTCCATACTTTCATGAAAAAATAGCCCCGGCGGTTTTAGAGAAAAAAAATGTTTTAATTGTGGCGCATGGCAATTCTTTGCGGGCTTTAATAAAAATGCTAGATAATATTTCAGATAAAGATATTGAGAAATTAGAAGTGCCCACTGGTGTGCCTATAATTTATGAGCTTGATAAAGATTTAAAACCCATTGCGTTTTCTAAGTTGCTTTGATATTATGAGTAAGTTATTAAATTAAAAAAGAATATCCGCCAGAGGCGGATCCGCCTCTGGCGGAAAAAAACATATGACAAAAAATACAGAGCAAATTAAGTCGATCGTTATTGGTGTTTTAGCTATTGGTATTGTGGCTATGGCTTACTATACTTTTTTTGGCTCGCCAGCTAATTTAACAGCCAAGAAAGCAACAGATATTGCGATGAATTATATTAATAGCACCCTGTTAACAGATGGCTCAACAGCAGCAATAGACGGCGCTGTTTCTAGTCAAAGCGGGCTTTATAAGTTTAAATTAAAAGTAGGAGACCAAAGCTTTGATGCTTTTATTACTAAAGATGCTAGGTTTTTATTTCCCCAAGTTATTGAAATAAAACAATCAACTTCCACAGCAAGCTCAACAGCAAATAACACACAGGCAACTCCAAAAACTTGCGAAGAGGTGGCTAAAATAGCTACCCCGCAGATGGAAGCGTTTGTTGTTTCTTATTGCCCATACGGCTTGCAAATGCAAAGGGTTTTAGCTGAAGTTGCCAATAGCGCTCCTGAATTAGCTTCTAATATTAAGATTTCGTATATGGGATCAGTTAGTGGTGGTAAAATTCAATCAATGCACGGCGAGCAAGAAGCGGTGGAAAATTTAAAACAAATTTGTATCAGAGAAGAGCAGGCAACAAAATTTTATCCTTATTTGAATTGCTTTATGAAAGAAGGAAAGTCTGATGAGTGCTCCACGGCCGCTGGAATTGATAGTACAAAGTTAAAAGCTTGCACAACCGATCCTAATAAAGGCTTAAAATACGCGCAAGTTGATTTTACAGCCAGCGAAAAATACGGGGTTTCTGGGTCTCCAACTTTAATTTTAAATGGCCAAAAAGTTAGCGAGTATGATTTTGGCGGCCGAACAGCTAACGCTGTGAAAACATTACTATGTTGTGGATTTAATCAGCCAGCTGAAATTTGTTCAAAAGACCTTTCAGCCGATCAGGCTGCTCCAAGTTTTTCTGTGGATTACGCGGGCACTGGGGGTTCAACAAATTCAGCAGCTAATTGCGCACCAGCCAAGTAAGTAAATTCCGCCAGAGGCGGATCCGCCTCTGGCGGAAAAAAATTATGATAAAAAATATAATTATAGGTGTTCTGATTGTTGGTATTCTGGCAGTATCTTATATTGCTTTTGCTGGGGTGCCTGGTAGTTTATCAGGAGATAAAGCAGCAAAAAAAGCAATTGATTTTGTAAATGCCAAAGTTTTAACTGAAGGAAGCAAGGCAAGTATTGACGGAAAAGTAGTTTTAGAAAGCGGGCTTTATAGGTTTAATGTAAAAGTGGGGGCCGATTCTTTTCCTTCGTATGTTTCAAAAGATGGAAAGTTACTTTTCCCTCAAGTTATGAAGATTGAGGAAGTTATTGCTAATAACAACACAGCCTCAACTAGCCAAAAAACAATCGGCGAATTCACAGTTTCAAATGACGAAGTTTGTTTGGAAAATGACAAACCAATAGTTTATTTCTTTGGAGAAGATAAATGCCCGCATTGTGTTTGGGAACATCCAATTGTTCAGAAGGTTGCCGGGCTTTTTGGGAAAGAAATTTCTTTTCATGACAATATGAATAACAACGGTAAGGATGTTGATATTTTCACAAAATACAGCCCAAGCGGGAGCGTGCCTGTTTTAATTATTGGTTGCAAGTATTACAGAGTGGGCACAGCGGAGTCAGAAACAACAGAAGGGGCCGTTGAAGCAGAAAACAATTTTGTTTCTCTAATGTGCCAGGCAACTAATGGTCAGCCAACAAGTTTATGTGCGACCCCAGTTAAGTAGCAAGCTAATCGCTTGCACTTAACGGGGTGTAAGAATTCGTAAATTCGTCGTTTCACTCCTCATTAACGACTTCTAACATATGCAACCCCACCCAAAAATAAAAGTATATTCAACAGAGTTTTGCCCATATTGTGTTGCTTTAAAAGAATTTTTGCATGAAAAAAATGTCGTTTTTGAGGCGATTGATGTAACACAAGATTTAAAAGCTCAAGAAGAAATGATTGATAAATCCGGGCAAATGGGTGTGCCAGTAGTAGATATAGATGGGGAAATAATAGTTGGCTTTGACCGAGAAAAAATAGTTAAATTACTTAGTTTAACAACTTAACAAACGCTTCGCTTTAACATTTAAACATATGTTAATTGTTAGATTGTTAAACTGTTAAATTGTTAATATGACAAGAGTTGCTATTAATGGTTTTGGCCGTATTGGCATGCTAGCAGCCAGTCGGATGTCGGGGCAACATCCTAATTTAGAATTGGTGGCTGTTAACGATTTAGTAAAACCAGAGCTTTCCCCAGCAATCAAGTTTTTTTCGGAAAAAGACCCTACTCTTCTGCCTTGGAAAGAGTTGGCTATTGATATTGTTTTGGAGTGTTCGGGGTTTTTCACGGAAATTGAAGGCGCGAAAAAACATTTGCAAGGGGGCGCTCGCAAAGTAATAATCTCCGCGCCCAGCGATTCTCCGGAAGTTGCCACTTATTTATTGGGGGTTAATGCTGAACAATATAAGGGCGAAGCAATAATCTCTATGGGCTCTTGCACTACAAATGCGGTAGCTCCCATGGCCAAAGTTTTAGATAAGGCTTTTGGGGTTAAAAATGGGTTTGTTAACACCGTGCACAGCTACACAAACTCGCAAAATAAAACTTTTCCAAATTGGCGAATAGACTCAGCTAGCAAATTGAGTATAATTCCCGCAACAACTGGAGCCACCAAAACCATTGAAAAATGTTTACCAAATTTAAAAGGTAAGCTAAGCGGGCTTTCCTTGCGAGTGCCCACAGAAGATGTTTCTATTGTTGAGTTTGTTTTTTTAGCCAAGAAAAAAGCAACTAGCGAGCAAGTAAATGCGGTTTTAGAAAAAGTCGCCAGCAATAGCAATATTTTAAAATTTGAGAATAAAAAATTAATTTCTAATGATTTAAGAGGTAGCGAGCATTCTTCTATAATAGATGGTAGCCTAACCCAAACATTTGGCAAGCTCATAAAAGTTTTTGCCTGGTATGACAATGAATGGGGGTATGCTTGCAGGTTGGCGGAAATGGCGGAGTACATAGGCAAGTTGTCATTCTGAGGGTAATCCCGAAGAATCTTAGCTGAGACCCTTCGCTAATCGCTCAGGGTGACACTTGGGGTTTTCCCCAAGTTTTTTATTTATAAAAAATAAACTATAATAAATAAATATTTATGTTGCTTGATTTTGAAAAAACAAAAGGTTTATTAGAAAAATATCAGATACCTATGGTGGAGAGTTTGGTTGTCAAAAATTTAGAGCAGGGGATTGAGTTTGCCGATAGGGTTGGCTTTCCAGTTGTTTTGAAATTATTATTGCCAGATGCTTTGCATAAAATTGATAAGGGCTTGGTAAAATTAAACATCCAAAATGAGCAAGAGCTGAGGGCAGCCCTCGGAGAGCTACCCCGAGGGCTGCCCTCAGGGGAACTTTTTATTCAAAAGCAAATTTCAGGAACAGAGCTTTTTGTGGGTATAAAAAAAGATAAGAGCTTCGGGCCAGTTATCAGCTTTGGCTTGGGAGGTATTTTTGTTGAGGTTTTAGGGGATATTGTTTTTGCTATTTGTCCAATTAGCAAAAATGAGGCTATGGAGATGATAAAGAAAATAAAAGGCTATAAAATTTTGCAAGGCTATCGCAATCAGCCAGGTGTTGATGTTGGGAAGTTAGCTGATATATTAGTGAACATTTCTGAACTAGCTGTTGAAAACCAAGATATTCAAGAAATAGACTTTAATCCAGTGATGGCAAGCGGAAGCGAAATTTTTATTGTTGACCCAAAGATAACATGAAAGAGTTATTTAATCCAAAAACTGTAGCATTAATTGGCGCCACTGACAGACCTGGTTCTGTTGGCTTGGGCATTGCCAAAAATTTGCTTTTAGGAAAAAATAAGCGAAAGATATTTTTTATCAATCCAAGCAAGAAAAAAATTTTAGGCCAGAAAGCATTTGCTAGCATTCTAGATATAAAAGAAAAGACAGACCTAGCTATTATTGCTGTGCCAGCAAAATTTGTTCAGCAGGTTAGCCAAGAATGTTGCCAGGCAAAAGCTGGTTCATGTATTATTATTTCTTCTGGCTTTGCTGAAGCAGGAAAGGGTGGCGTGATATTGCAAAAAGAAATTAAAGAACTTTTTGCAAAAAATAATATTCCATTGGTTGGTCCCAATTGTTTGGGGATTATAAATCCATTAGCAAAGCTTAACGCCTCCTTTGCTCCCGAAACCCCCAAGCAGGGGAGTATTGCTTTTTTAAGCCAGTCAGGAGCCTTAATTGACTCAATAATTGACAAGTCGCTTTTGGAAAATTTCGGGTTTTCTTTAATGGTTTCTTATGGCAATGAGGCTGGGATGTTGCTGAGTGATTTCTTAAAAATAGCCAGCCAAGACAAGGCCACCAAAGTTATAGCTGTTTATCTAGAAGAAATAAAAAATGGCCAAGAGTTTATTAAGGTTAGCAAAGAAATCACCAAACAAAAACCTATTATTGTTTTAAAAGGAGGTAAAACAGAAGTTGGCAAACTCGCTGCGCAAAGCCACACAGCCTCGTTGGCTGGAGATGAAAAAATTTATTCAGCAGCTTTTAAAAAAGCTGGATTAATTGAAGTTGAAACAATAAGGGATTTATTTTTAACAAGCCAAGTTTTATCGATTTACCGCAATCGGGTTGCGGGAAACTGGGCGATTTTAACTAATGGGGGAGCGGTTGGGGTTATAACCGCTGATTGGTGCTCGAGGTTTGGGGTAAGGTTGGCAGGGGTTTGGGATATTTTAGGAGATGCTAATACCCAAAAATATCAAGAATCTTTGCTATCTTTGCTAAAACAAAAAGAAATTAACGGTGTTATTTTTTGTCAAACCCTGCAAACAATGACCAACCCGCAGCAAAACGCCAAAATAATTATACAAGCCCAAAAGAGATTTCCCAAAAAGCCAATTTTGCCGTTGTTTTTGGGCGGGAAAATAACAAAAAATGGAAGCGATTTTTTAAGCAAGAACAGGCTTGTATGCTTCAACGAGCCCCGCGACATTGCCCTATGCGCAAAAATTTTAAGCCAGCATGATAAATCCTAGCGTAAAAATGAACATTGTTTTTAAATGGTTTTTTTGGCGCTTTATTGAAGTGCCCAAAGCCATTGTTTTGGGCTGGGCGAATTTTTTAAAGTTTAATTTGGTTTATTTTTCTATTGGCGCTTTAATAAAAAGTTTGCTTTCTCCTTGGCGGGCTGATAAAGGCGATTATGGAAGGGGATTTGACGCTAAAAGATATTTTGAAACATTTTTGGGCAATATGATATCAAGAGTCTTGGGTGCAATTATACGCCTGGCTTTAATCGTGGTTGGCCTTGCCATGCAAATATGCATATTTTTTGCCGGATTTTTTGCTTTAATAATTTGGGTTTTTTTACCAGCCGTCGTTATGGCAGGATTTTTGGGGGCAATTGGGTCGGAGGCGTCTTGGGCAAAATATTTAGCCTTGTTGTGTTTGATAATTACTCTTTGGGAAATAAAAAAGTTTTTTGGAAAAGGCTTTAAAAATTCAAAATTAAGGTATTCTTTAAAGCAAGGCCTGCAAAGCCCAGGAGATTTTGTGTTTAAGGGATTTTTGGATTATCAGGCAAATAAGATTTTTAAAAAAGCGAAATCAAAAGACGCCTTGCTTATTTTGTTAGCCAAGTCAAAATCGAGGGATATTGTTTTTGTTTTCGGCCGAGCGGGCTTGAGCCAAAAGAAATTGCAAAAGTTTTGTAGCCAGGAGCTTCTTTTAATTAAAGAAGAGACAGAAGTTAATTTAGAGAAAATAATCATTGAAGCAGCCAAATTGGCAGCCGCCTCCGCTCTTGGTGGAGCTACGGCGTGCCGAGGAAGAATAACCCCAGGAGACTTGCTTTGTGCGTTTGCTTCTCTTGACCCTGTGATGGGAAAGTTTTTAGTTGAAAATGATTTTAAAAAAGAGGACATCAAAAATTTAGTTGACTGGTTTTACAAGGAAAAATATAGAAAAGAAAAGCTAGCTTGCTGGTGGGATTATACTAATTTATTAACGCGGGGTTCTGTTGGCTCTGATTTTTCCGCTGGCTATACCATAACCCTAGATAGGTTTTCTTTTGATTGGAGAAATAAAATCGGCAAAAATGTTTTTCGGGAAATTATTGGCCATGAGAATGAAATAAAACAAATAGAAAGGATTTTAGAAAGAGAGCAAAATAAAAATGTTTTGCTAGTAGGGGAGCCGGGCACAGGAAGGGGCAGTATTATTGAAGCCATGGCCCAAAGAGCGTTTTTGGGTATTTCTGCTCCTTCGGTTAATCGCAAAAGAATCTTACAGTTTGATATTTCAGCCCTAACCGCTCAGGCTCAATCGCAAGAAGAAGCAGAAATGCTTTTGGAAAAGTGTTTTGTTGAGGCAGTAAAAGCAAAAAATGTTATTTTAGCCATAAATGATTTTCATAATTATGTTTCTTTAGTTTCCCAGCCCGGCATGATAAATATCTCTGGCATCATGGCTAGATTTTTAGGATTGCCATCTTTTCAAATAATTGCTGTGACCACTTATGATGGTTTTCACACCCATATTGAGGCTAATTCTTCTTTTAGTAATTTATTTGAAAAAGTGGGGGTGGCGGAAATTTCCGAACAGGAAACCTTGGTTTTAATGGAGCAATTCGTGCCCTTTTTTGAAGCTAAACATAAAAAATATATCAGCTTTCGAGCTTTAAAAGAAATTTTAAAGGTAAGCTCGCGCTATATGGCGCAAAGCCCTTTTCCAGAAAAAGCCTTGCGGCTTTTAGACGAATCCATGGTTTATTTAAAAATGTATGCAAAAGATAGCGTTTTAATGCCAAAGCATATCAGAAAGATTGTTTCAGAAAAAACAAAGATTCCTTTGGAGGCCCTGGAAAGCAAAGAAAAACAAATTTTGCTTAATCTCGAAAACCTTATACATAATCGGTTAATCAATCAAGTTGAAGCGGTTTCGGAGGTAGCTTCGGCCTTGCGAAGAGCTCGGTCTGAGGTTAACTTAAAATCAGGGCCAATAGGCGCGTTTCTCTTTTTAGGGCCAACTGGCGTGGGTAAAACCGAAACAGCCAAGGCTCTAGCTGAAATTTATTTTGGCAATGAACAAAATATGATTAGGTTTGATATGTCGGAATTTCAGGCCATAGATGCTATAAAAGATTTTTTAACCACCAAGATAAAAGAAAAACCCTTTTCTTTGTTGCTACTTGATGAATTGGAAAAAGCTCATTTAAGTGTTTTAAATTTATTTTTGCAAGTGCTTGACGAGGGTCACTTAACTGATAGTTTTGGAAGAAGGGTGGATTTTAAAAACACTATTATTATTGCCACCAGCAATGTGGCTTCAGAAATAATTATGGAAGATGTTAAGCAGGGCAATGCTTTAGATAAAATAAAAGAGCATGTTTTTAACCATATTTTTTCTAACAGGCTTTTAAAGCCAGAGTTTATTAATAGGTTTGATGCGGTTGTTTTATTCAAGCCTCTTGGCAAGCTTGAACTTTTGCAAATTGCTGGTTTAATGTTAAATAAATTAAGTAAGAATTTGCTTGATAAAGGCATTAAATTTGAGGCAACTGGCGAGTTAAAAGAAAAAATAGTTGAGCTATCATATAATCCAGCTTTTGGGGCTCGAGAAATGAAGCGGGCCATGCAAGATAATGTGGAAAACAGTTTGGCAAAGGCCTTGTTGCTAGGCGAATTAAAACGAGGCAAGAGCGTTAGCGTGAACCCAGTGGACTTTTCGCTAAGCATAAGATAAAATAAGTTATAAAAATTTTATGACTATAGTACAAAAATATATTTTAGGAGTAGTAGCGGGAGTTATTGTGTTGGGTATTTTTTCGTTGTCTTCTGGCCTAATAAATCCATCCTGGAATCCTTTCAAACAGCCACCAGGGGGGGAGGTTTTGGAAACAGCTATTTACAACTTAAGCAAGGTTGAGAAAATGCGTGTTTTAGCCGTAGTTAATTTGGCTATTGAAAGCCCTAAAAAAATAACAGGCGTATTAAATTTAAACCAAATTGTTGATTATTCGAACAAAACACAAAAAAAGAATTCAACTAATTTTGATTTGTCTGTTGGAGTGGAGGGTTTAGAACTTTCTGTGGGGGCCGAAATGATTGGTGTTGATAAAACTTTATACTTAAAAATCAATGAGTTGCCTCCATATTTGCCCTTGGGCGTTGACGTGGAAACTTTAAAGAACCAGTGGCTCTTGGTTGATCCGTCTGCACTTGGTTTGTTTGGAGGTATAGCTTCAACTTCAGATGAGGTTAAGAAGTCGCAAGATACAGAGTTTTTAAATGAGTTAAAAGCTTTGGTTGTTGGCCAAAAAATATTTAAATTAAAAAGAAATTTAGGCAAAGAAACAATTGATGGCCAAACAAGTAGCCACTATTCAGCAGAAGTTGATAAGCAAACAGCCAAAGAACTTTTGCCAAAGATTTTTGCGTTGATCTCCCCTTACCAGCAAGAGTTGCAAAAAAGTTTAAGCGAGCTTGAGCAAAATTTTGATGAAATATGGAAAGCTTTGGGAGGATTAAATTTTGAAGTATGGATAGATGACGATAGCCAAACATTAAGAAAAATAAAGTTTGCCAAAGAAATTCAGCAGAGTAAGCTTGGCATTGAGCTTTCTTTTACAGAATTTAATAAGGACTTTAGCATTTTAGCCCCAACTGAATTCAAACCAATTCAAGATGTTCTACCCCCAGATTTATTAGGCATTACTTCTACTTCAACAGTTGCCTCTAGCACTATCCAGTAGGGGGCCAGCCCTGTAGTGAATTTTAAATTTTCTCCAGCCCGTTTTTATGGGCTGTTTGAAATTCTACTACAGGGTTTTTATATTTTAAAAAAATTTGACATTTAGCTTCTTTAGTGGTAATTTAAGCGATGGTCTGTTCGGGTAAATTGTCTAGTGAAATGCAACTTCTCTTAATGTTTTAATCTCGCTCACCGCGAGCTTTTTTTGTATAATACCACATTCCAATGAAACCTCATAAGCACTCTTGTATCCCAGAGATTTTCGGTACTTCCCATTTAAAATATGCAGATAACCTTGTAACTGTTCTTGAGAAACATTTCTTAAATCAGTTCCTTTGGGGATGAACCATCTTCGCAGAAGTCCAATACTGTTTTCAATATGGGGTTTCTGCCAGGGGCTGTATGGATCAGCGAAGTAAGCTGGCAGATTAAATTGTTGATGCAGTTTGTTCTCAATTCCGTTATCCAAGGTTAAATCATCGATTAAAATATCAGCTGTAATTGTTTTGACGGCTCGCACCATCGTGGCGGGTTTTTTGTTTTCAACCATCGTCCCAACCAAGAGTTGCGTTCTGGGCACACAGATTAAAGCTCCACTTCTCTGTGTACCGCTCTTAGTCGGTGAGACAAACAAGTCTCCTTCGGCGTGCTCTCCGCTTTCTGGCCTTTGTTGCAACGGAATCCGATTAGGAATCATCTCGCGTTTGGTAGTTCTTTTTTGTTTTTTCCTGCGATGTCTCCGAGTACAAAGATAGCGACAGTATTTTTGTCCATAGACACTGTAAAGCCACTTGTAAATGGCATTAGTATTAACTCGTGGAAATTGCCCCTCCTCTTTCATCCGCCCAGCTATTTCATCGGGTGAGCGGTGTTGTTTTAACCCTTCAATAATTCTTTGCTTTAATTCGGGGTATTGTTCAATCTTCATACCCTGATACTTACTATTTGATCGTTTCACATTAGCTTTTTGTTGGGCTGTGGTCGCTTCGTAGCGACCGTTTTTGCGTTCTCTGGCTCTAATTTCTCGACTAATAGTTCCTGCATCAACCTTTAAGATTTTGGCTGTGTTTTCTTGTGAATGACCTGCTTCCAATAGTGCCTCAATCCGATCGCGGTCAAACTGATTGAGATGACGAAAGGGTGGCCGTCGCTTGATTCTTTTTTTCATACAACTTCATTTTACAAAGTTGCATTTCAAAAGAGAATTTTCGTCGTTGACAAATAGTTTCTATTGTTAATAGAAGTGTTTCGTTAGCTGTTCTGTTGTTGAAGTAACTCGGTTACTTCGACTTGAAAGGAGTTTTGAGATGAGGAAATTGAACGGTATTTTAACGATTTTTACAGCGGTTTTGTTTTTCTTTTTAGTTACTTTTTTTACTTTTTCTGCCTACGGAGCAGAGTCAACAGATGAAGATCTTTGGCAGGAGTTTTCTGCACTCCTCGGCTCTTGCAAAGTGCAAAAACAAGATATTTCTTTAGTTAGGGAGCTAGTTGAGGCGATGGAAGATAAAGACGTGAATCGGGCTACCGATCCACGTTTTACAGACCGAGTAAAGGTATACGCCGCTTTTTTCTGGACATGGAAGCGTCAAGCTCCGGGCATTACGCACGAAGAGTTCAAGAAGGAGCTGGATAAATTCAAAAAGGAAGTTATTCAGGCTATCCAGAGAAATGACGACTATATTTTGCAGATTAGTAAATTGCGAGAGACCCTTCAGGCGAAAGAGGATGAGGTTAAGACCGAAAAAGTTGCCCATGAAAAACTCGTGGGCGAATTGAAGGCAAAAATTGTCGAATTAGGAAAGCTGTTAAAGGAGTCGGAAAAAACTCCAAAAGGGATTTCTCAAGAGGAGGCGGATCGGCTCACAAAGGAGCTGGATGAAAAGGATAAGATAAATGCGGAACAAGTCGCGAAAATCGCGGAATTGTCTGCGAAAGTTGCTGGCCTGGCTGAACAAAACAGAAAGCTCAGGAGGTTGTTGGCTGAAAAAGAAGAGGCTGAAGAGCCTAAGTTTTTCAGGCCATACATTTCTTTAGCCGGAGTTGACTTTGTCGCTCCAGAAAAGTTCAGTGTTGCAAAGTGGCTCGATGACAAAGATAGTCGATTTGAGCATCAAATTGGTGGTGAAATCGGCCTAGGTTTGGTAGTCAAGCGAGTTGCTTTTATGCAGGGCCATGTAGGCATGAGTGGAAGCAATTTAGATTGGCATTCCGGTATCGAAGGTGGCCTGTATATTAAAGGTTTTAAGATTGGCGCGGGTGGGACTACATTTTGTAGTCGGCCTTATCCAATTCTTTATGCTTCTTATGACGGATTTTTGGCGCCTTTTATTAGGGTTCAGCCCGATAAAGAGGTGCCGTTTTTACAGTTTGGGTTGAATATGAATTTTGACATTCTCTCGGTTATCGAGAGAATAAGATAGAGGAGATAGGGAAATGAGAAAATTTGTTTTAGCGATAGTAATGGCTATTTTTTCTGTAATATTGTTGGTTGGTTGTGATTTTAACAAGGACAAGGACGATGACGATGACACGTTGCCCAAAAGTTCTAAATTGTCTACTCAAGGCGAGCTGGTGGCAAACAACAGCAATCAAGGAACAGCTGTTTTTGTTGACCCGGCATATAAAAATGCCTCAAAATTTCAGGCCTCTCTTTACCGCCTAGATCCAAAAGGAAGTGAAAAGACGTTAGAAGGGGAGAGAGGTTATCTTGGATTTAATGAAACATTTAGCGAACGAGTTTTTAATGTTTTATTGGGTCCATTAAGGCCTGGTGTTTATGAGCTTGACGTAGTGGTTCAGTATGTTAAAGACAATTTAGTTTTTGACAATATACCACTTAGCCAGCTAATAACAGTAGTAGAGGCGAAGGGATATAAAGATCCGGTTTTTGTAATTAAGAAGTCAGACCCAGACGAATTGACTGTAAATCAGTCATTTGGATTGGAAGCTTATGCAGGCGAGGGCAATGTCGTCCAGGCCACAGCATGGAGATGGGTTTTCGATAACAAACTGACATGCGACGGTCAAATTATTTTTCCAGTTCTTGCGGATAAGCAAGAACATAAGATAATCTTGACAGTTTGGGATAGCTTTGGCCCATACAGTCCAGTTTATTATCAGTTAACTGCCACAAAGGAGTTAATCGGTATTCCTGGCTCGCAAGGACCTCAAGGCGAGAAAGGGGAGACTGGAGCGACTGGTAAAACAGGAGCTACAGGTGCAACTGGTGCCACAGGGGCTAAAGGAGATCCTGGCGTAAATGGCACTAACGGCGTTAACGGAAAAGATGGTGCTACTGGGGCTACGGGTGCCACTGGTGCGAAAGGTGATCCTGGCACAAATGGTAAAGATGGAAAAGATGGCGCCACTGGTGCGACCGGAGCTACAGGAGCCACTGGTGCAACTGGCCAGAAGGGTGATAAGGGTGACAAGGGTGACCCTGGCGCAACAGGTTTGACCGGTGCAACTGGTGTTGTTGGTCCAAAAGGAGAGAAGGGCGACACTGGTTTGCCTGGCACAAATGGTAAAGACGGAAAAGATGGTGCCACTGGTGCGACCGGTGCAACTGGTGCCACTGGACAAAAAGGTGACAAAGGTGACAAGGGTGATAAGGGTGACCCTGGTGTTGCCGGCAAGGATGGCACTAATGGAAAAGATGGAAAAGATGGAGTCGTGGTTAACCCACCGGTTGATAACAATCCTGTTATTCAGCCGGGCGTAAAAAATATAATTATCGCCTTAACCAATCCAGGGAATTTTGCTAGCGCAGAAATTTCTGGAAGTGTTGGGCAAACGGTTTCGGTCGCAATAACAGTCGAGGGTCCTTGCACTTCTCTGTCTGTTCAAGGGATTAAGTTTGGGTCTGGTATATTGAAATTTAGGCCTGACTTGTCTCCTGGTGCAACAGAAGTTAATGGATTAATTTCTATTAACGTGACGAATGCTTCTCCATCGACAGCAAGAAGAATATTTGTTACCTTGGTTTTTGAGGTAAAGTTTGCAGGAGAGCAAAAATTGGAGTTTTCGTCGGTGGATAAAATCCAGGCGACGGATCCAAATTATAAATTAGTCATTTTAGCGACCCCTGGAATAAGGGTGGTCGTGCACTAGCTCTTTTATAAAAAAGAAAAATAGAGTGGGGGAATCACAAAGAAGAAATCTTCTTTGCCCCCGCTCTCATATATTTTTAATCTACTTTGTGCTATAACCAAAAGAACAAGAAGAGATAGGTTGTGGGACAAAATAAGTTAAGAATAAAAAATATGAAAAATTTAATTGTGGGGTTTGGTCTTGTTTTGATGGTTGGTTTGGGAGTTTTTGGTTTGACCAATCCCTTAGAGGCTGCTGATAACTGCCAAACAAAATGCTCAAGCGATGGGCTTGGCTTGCAGTATTGCTTGTCTTGCGATACTGCTAATAATAATTGCTTAGCTTGGTCAAGCATATATTCTTGCGATTCCGGCTATGCTTGCCAAGGGGGTAGCTGTGTTCAAAGCAGCCAAACTGGCCAAGCAACAGTGAGTTTAGCGCCAATCAATATAACCCCAGGGGTTACTTACAACAACTTTTTGGTTAAAGTTTCAGCTAATGACTCAAGTTATCCTGGTCGTATTAATAAAATTTGCGTTAAGGCAACAGATATCAATGTTGACCAGTGCCACACTTGCTCAAACAATACTTCTTGTTCGTTTGATTTTACAATACTAAGTGTGCCAACAGGTTCTTGGCGTTTTTATGGTTTGGCTTATAACAGTCAAAATCAAGAGTTAGCCAAAAATTCTATTTTAATAACTTTCAATCCTCTTAATATTAAACCGGCCTGCACTCCTCAATGTACTATAATGAGCGCTTGGCAGTGTCCAACCACCAACACTTACAAGATTTGTGGAGACTTTAACAATGATTCTTGTTTGGAATGGTCTTCAAGCTATACTTGCGACACAGGTTCTACTTGTAGTGCAACTTCCAAGCAATGCGTGGCTAAAAACGACAATCCAACCACAGCTAATTTATCAATAAGTAAAACTAGTGTTTTAGTTGGTGAAAAAACTAATGTTAGTATTCAAGCCCAAGATACAGACGGAGTAGAAAAAGTTTGCTTGTCTGACGGAGACTATCAAACTCCAGAGTGTTTTACTGGCTCAAGCCACACTTGGGAAGTATCAAAATCAACTCCAGCTACATATTTCTTTTATGGATATGCCTATGGTAAAAAACCAAATGGTGAAACATCTCAAATAACTACTACTCCATTTTTTGTAACTTTAACTGTAAAAAGCCAGCCAACTGTCTGCGCCAACCAGTGCCAAACAATGAGCGCTTGGTCTTGTCCAACCACCAACACTTACCAGATTTGTGGAGACTTTAACAATGATTCTTGTTTGGAATGGTCATCTCCATACACCTGCGATTCTGGATACACATGTTCGGCTGTTGGCAAAACATGCCAAGCAGTAGGGGATGGCCCAACTACTGGCACTTTAACTACTA
>JAZDKU010000003.1:0-27342 GCA_043802745.1 bacterium
AAAGAGGCTATTAGAAAACTTATCAAAACAGCCCTGGCTTTAAATTGCCAAATTAATAAAAACAGTTTTTTTGAGAGAAAAAGTTATTTTTATCCTGATTTGCCAAAAGGCTATCAGATTAGCCAATACCAAGCGCCTTTGAGCGAAAAGGGCTATCTTGACCTGCCAAAGCAAGGCAAAAGAATAAATATAACGAGGATTCATATGGAAGAGGACACTGGCAGTTTGGTTCACCCCGAAGGCGCTGACTATTCTTTGGTTAACTTTAATCGTTCAAGCGTGCCATTAATGGAATTAGTAACCGAGCCAGACCTAGAAACAGCTGAAGATGTAAAAGAGCTTGTTAAAGAGCTCCAGCTTATTTTGCGCTATTTGGATGTTTCTTTTGCTAACATGGAAAAAGGGGAAATGAGATGCGAGGTAAACATCTCGCTTGCTACAAAAGACGCTAAAGAATTTGGAACAAAAGTAGAGGTAAAGAATCTTAACTCTATTGCGGTGGCTGGGGCGGCTGTAGAGTATGAAATAAAGAGGCAAACAGAGATTTTAGAAAAAGGTGAAAAAGTTATCCAAGAGACTCGTGGCTGGCATGATGCTAAAAAAATAACTTTTTCCCAAAGGCAAAAAGAACAGGCTCATGACTATCGCTATTTCCCAGAGCCTGATTTGCCCCCTCTTAATTTAAGTGACGATTTTATTAGCGAAGTAAAAAAAGAATTGCCAGAATTGCCAAGTCAAAAAAGAGATAGATTTCAGAAAGAATATGGCTTGGGCTTTGGGGATGTTGAGGTTTTTGTTAGCAAGAAGGGTTTAGCTGGTTTTTTTGAGAAAACGGTTTCAGAGCTTGGGGAGTGGGTAGGCGCAGAAAAGGGGATAGAGCTAAAAGATGATGAGATAAAAAAGCTAGCAAAAATAGCGGCTAATTATTTAATAAATGATGTTTTGGGCCAGCCCGCATTGGCTAAGCCAGAAGCGATGCTGGCGGGCCAAGAAGGCGAGAGCGCAGACTTAAAGTTTAACCCAGAAAATTTTGCTGAATTTGTTAAAAAGATTTATCTTAATGAAATTTCTAGCAAAATAGCTAAAATTGTTTTGGAGAGAATGATGCAAACTGGTAATGACCCCTCTCATATTATTAGAAATGAGGGCTTAGCGCAGATTTCTGATGCAGGCGCAATTGAAGCAATTGCCAAACAGGTTATTGCTGAAAATGCGAAGACTTCTGGCGATTATAAAAAAGGCAAGCAAGCCTCATTACAGTTTTTGATTGGCCAGGTTATGGCCAAAACTAAAGGCAAAGCTAGCCCCGAGCTTGCCAAAGAAACCTTAGCAAAATTATTAAAATAAAAAGTTGCGCAAGTTAATTGAAAAGTATATTTTTGGTCCAGAAAAGAACAGGGCTAAAATTTATAATAAAGTTAAAAACAAGGCGTTAAAACGCGGGGTTTTTTTGGCCTCCATAGCCCATCTTTACAAAGAAATTGCTAAAGGCAATGTAACTGATTTTTCTGTGCCTGCTTTTAATGTAAGGACCCTAACTTTTGACACAGCTTATTCTATTTTTAAAGCTGCCAAAAAAGCAAAGGCTGGCGCTTTTATTTTAGAAATAGCTAGTTCAGAAATGGATTACACCAAGCAAAGCCCAGAAGAGTTTGCTTTGTGTGTTTTAGGGGGAGCTATTAAAGCAAAATATAAAGGCCTAGTATTTTTGCAAGGTGATCATTTTTATTTAAAAGATACAACAGAGCAATCAATTAGTAATTTGCAAAATTTAATTTTGCTCTCGCTTAAAGCTGGATTTTATAACCTTGATATCGACTGCTCAGCCTTGTCTTTAGAGGAGAATATTAAGCAAACTAATGATTTTATAGAGTTTATTAAAAAAAATCAGCCCCAAGGTGTCCAAGTAGCTATTGGCGGAGAAGTTAGCAGTATTGGGGGCGAGGAAACAACTCAAATTCAATTGGAAGATTTTTTAAAAAAAGTTTATGGTTTAACAAAAGTGTCTTGCCAAACAGGCACAAGGCATGGGGGCAAAGTTTTACCTTCTGGGCTTGTTGAGGCAGTTAATATTAATTTTGAGAATATAAAAAAATTTGGAGAGATTGCCAAGCACTATGGCTTAGCTGGGGTTGTTGGGCATGGGGCTTCTACTTTGCGAGAAAATCAATTTGTAGAGCTAAAAAAAGCTGGTATTTTGGAGGTTCATTTGTCAACTTTATTTATGGACACTGTTTTTGATAGCCGTTATTTTCCAAAAGATTTAAAGGATAGAATGTATTCCTGGGTAGAACAAAATTTTGCAAAAGAAAAACAAGAAATTGAAAATAGTTTGCAGTTTATAAGAATTTTCCGCAAAAAATCCCTTGGAACATTCAAAAAACAAATCTGGCAAATGCCAGAAAAAAACATTAAGGGTATTCGCCAAGAACTAGAAGAAAAATTTTTATTTTTCTTTAAAATCTTTGGTGTTAGTAATACGCAGGAGTTAGTTAGAAAAATTTACATGTAATGTTTTTTAACAAGGAGGTTTAAAGATGGAGTGCAAAACAGAGACAATAGGCAATATAATTGGGACTGTTCTGCTGATGGGTTTTTGGTTTGTGGCCCAGCCAGTTAGTGGTGTTGTTGTCTCGATTATTGTTTTTTTGCTATTTGTTAAGATTATAAAACCCTAGCTCAAGAAATTTTTTATCAGTTCTTGAGCTTGTTTTATTTCTTTGACCCAGTTTATTCGCGGGTCTTTTTTAAACCAAGTTATTTGGCGCTTGGCAAATTGGGTTGTGTGCAAGGAAATGAGCGCAGAGAGTTCGGAGGTCTGACCTCCCAAGGGCTCGGGGCTCAAGTTTTGGGAGGAGGTCAGACCTCCAAACTCTTGATAGCCAATAGTATTTTTTAATACAGGTGTCCAGCCGTATTTTTTAACTAAACTTTTTACTTCTTTTTTTAGGCCAAGCTTAAGCATCTTAGCTGTTCTTTTGGCTATTCTTTTTTCAAGCTCTGGTTTTGGCGGGTTTAGGCCAATTTGTAACACATTAAATAGGGGAGTAGATTTTTGCCTTTGAGCCCAAAATGGCTGGCCAGTTATTTTGCATACTTCAATGGCTCTAACAAGTCGTCTTTTATTATTTTTATCTATTTGCTTGGCTCCCTTGGGGTCAAGTTTTTTATAAATAGCAAAAAGTTGGGGAGCGGTTTTTTGCTCTAATTCTTTGCGTAATTTTTGGTTCGGCTTTAGCTTAGGAAACTGTAAGTTATCAACAATGGCTTTAATATAAAGTCCAGTACCCCCAACCAGAAACGGAATTTTCCCCCGTTTCTGGATATCTTTTATGGCTTTCTCTGCCATTTTTTTGTAAACAGCCACATTAAGTGGTTTATTAGGCTCTCTAAAATTAAACAAATGATGAGGCAGAAGGGGGAGCCCTGGGGTCCGCCTGCTTGGAGAGGCGGTGCCGATTTCCATTCCCTTGTAAACTTGGCGCGAGTCAGCGCAAACAATCTCGCCATTAAACCGCTTGGCCAACTTAATTGCCAAATCACTTTTCCCCGAAGCCGTTGGACCCAGTATGACAATTAGCTTGTTTTTTTGTGTTTTTTGTTGTAGGATTTTAATTGCCATAGCTAAGATATAAATTTTAGGAATTTAAAAGGGAGTGTCAAAAAATGGAAATTAAAAAAGTTTTAGTAGTTGACGATGATGATTTTTATAGAAACCTGATGATTGAATCTTGTCAAAAGAAAGGTACGTTTGCTGTTTTTAAAGGGGCAAGAAGCGGTGAGGAAGCTTTAGAAAATTATAAAAATCTTGGTGGATTTGACCTAGTTATCTCGGATATGGTGATGTCGGTTTTGGGCGGTATTGATCTGGCAAAAGAGATATTGTCAATCAATTCCGAACAGTCTTTTCTTTTTGTATCTTCAGATCCACGATATGGTATGATTGTCGAGTCATTTGACAAAAAGACAAGGGAAAAGATGTTGTTGATAGGGAAGCCATTCACATTTGACATGTTTGAGAAAAAATTAAACGAATTAGGATTTTAAAAGTTTTCTTAAAATTTGTTCACGAAGGGATTTTTCTTCGGGGGGGACGGTGTCTTTTAGAAAAAAGGCGGCTGTCCCAGCTCGGGGAGAATATTTCGCTATATAGGCTTGATAGAAGCCGACTTTGTTAAAAACATTGACGGTATTATTGAAGGCCTTTTTTGTTTCTCCGGGAAAGCCCACAATAATATCTGTGACAATTTTAACATTTGGAATTTGTTTTTTAATTTTAGCAATTAGCTTTAGATATTTCCCGGCAGTGTATGGCCGTTTCATTTTTTTTAAAATAGCATTGTCACCAGATTGCAAAGGCAAGTGCAGATATTTTTCTAATTTTGGGTTTTTGGCAACTTCGCTAATTAACTCATCGCTAAAATTTTGGGGATTGGCTGCCATAAAATTCATTTTAAAATCGCCTTTTATGGCTGTAATTTTTTGCAAAAGCCCAACAAAATTTGGATATGAGTTAACATTTTCACCTAAAATGGTAATGTGATTATATTTTTTAGCAGCTAATTGCTTTATCTCATCCAAGATTTCTTTTTCTGGCCGGTGCATTTCCTGTCCCCGAGTGTATGGCACCACGCAATAAGAGCAAAAATTATTGCAACCAAAAGAAATTGGCACAAAAGCCTTGGGGAAGGTTTGGTAGCTGGGTTTGGTTTTTAAGTATGCAAGCGACCCGACCCTGCTGGGGGCAGACCTCCCCGGCTCTTTGCTCAAGTTTTTTGGAGGTCTGCCCCTGAGGACTCTCAAAATTCTAGGCCACTTAGTCAAGTCTTTAATAGATAAAATATAATCAACCATTGGGGTTAGTTTTTCTTTGTCTGCTTTTAAAACGCACCCAGTAACAATAATTTTGCTTTGTCTGAGGTTTGGAATTAAATTATAAACTCTTTTCACCGCATCTTGCCTAACCGAGCACATATTTATGATAACTAAACCTGCCCCCCTGGGAGTAGGAGATTTTTTGTAACCAGCATTTTCTAAGACACTAGCAATTCGCTCTGAGTCAGATTTATTCATCTGACAACCAAGAGTGATGATGTGATATCGCAATTTATTATTTTTTGTCAGCAATTTCACTTTTTACTTTATCAATAAATTTATCAATGGCCATGGCGCCCAGATCCTTGTTGTGGGAGCGAACAGCTACGGTGCCTTCGCCAGCTGGCGAACTCATTTCTTTATCGCCAACCACTAGAATATAGGGGATTTTTTGCATTTCAGCATCGCGTATTTTTTTGCCAATTGTTTCGTTGTCTAAATTTATTTCTGCTCTGATGTTGTTTTGCTTTAATAAATCTAAAACTTTTTTGCCGTAGTCCAGGTGGTTTTCACCAATGGGCAAAACAATAGCTTGAGTGGGGGCGAGCCAAACAGGAAAAGCCCCAGCATAGTGCTCAATTAAAACCCCAATAAATCTTTCAAAAGAACCAAATAAAACCCGATGAAGCATAAAGGGCATTTCCTTTTCGCCTTTTTGGTTCACAAAGCTCATTTCAAACCTTTCGGGCAAATTAAAATCAAATTGCAAGGTTGAGCATTGCCATTCGCGACCGATGCAATCTTTGATTTTGAAATCAAGCTTTGGCCCATAAAAAGCTGCTTCGCCCTCTTCTTTTTTGTAGTCAAAGCCAAGCTCTTTTGCCACTTCTTCTAAAACATTTTGAGTGAATTCCCAGCCCGCATCGTTGCCTGCGTATTTTTCTTTGTTATGCGGGTCTCTCAACGATAAATAAACATTAAAATCTTTAAAGCCGAAAGTTTTTAAAGTGGAAACAATGAATTTCGCCACCTGTTTTAACTCGTCTTTTATTTGGGCTTTGGAGCAAACAATATGGGCATCGTCTTGAGTAAAGCCCCTTACTCGAGTTAGGCCGGAAAGTTCCCCTGATTTTTCATATCTATAAACTGTGCCGCATTCCGCCCATCTGATTGGTAAGTCCCTATAACTTCTTGGTTTTGAGTTATACAAAATAATGTGAAATGGGCAGTTCATTGGCTTTAGTAAATACTCTTCTTTTATTTCTGATTTCTTGCCTTCCTGTGCTTCTTTTAATGTTTGGCTTACTTCAAGAGGCGGATACATACTTTCATTGTAAAAGCCCCAGTGCCCTGATTTTTCCCATAAAGCCCTTGAGCCAATATGCGGTGTTCTTACTAACTCATAACCATTTTTTAGATGCTCTTGATACCAGTAGTCTTCCATTATTCGCCAAATTAAAGCGCCTTTTGGCTGCCACATAGCCAAGCCCATGCCAACAGTTGGGTCGATTAAAAATAAATCCAGGTCGCGGCCAAGTTTGCGGTGGTCGCGTTTTTCCGCTTCTTCTAACATTTTTAAATAGTCAGCCAATTCTGTTTCACTAGCAAAAGCCAAGCCGTAAATGCGGGTGAGCATTTTATTTTTTTCGTCTCCTCGCCAATAAGCCCCAGCCAGCTTGGTTAACTTGAACGATAGGGGATTGATTTTTTTGGTATTAGCCACATGTGGGCCAGCGCATAAATCTGTAAAATCCCTGGAAGTGTAAACGGAGGGCAGACCTCCGTTAGCTAACGGAGGTCTGCCCTCCGTCAACTCTTCGATTAGCTCAAGTTTATATGGTTGGTCGCTAAATAATTTTTCTGCTTCGGCTTGCGAAATTTCTTTTTTGATAAAATCAATGTTTTGCGAAATTATTTCTCGCATTTCTGCTTCTATTTTTGGCAAATCCTCGGGCGTGATTTTGACATCAGAAAAATCGAAGTCGTAGTAGAACCCGTTATCAATAGCTGGCCCAATGCCAAATTTTACATTGGGGTATAATTTCTTAACTGCCATAGCCATCACATGGCTCAACGAATGCCTAATTGTTTGTATGTCTTGATTATTTTGCATATTTGTTGTAATTTTTAACTGTTATTTTAATTGTCTTGTTGTTAGTCTTTTATTCTAAAAAGGAGAATACTATGAAGGGACTAATGCTCGGTTCTTTAATTCTTGTCGTAGCCTGCTGGTTGCTTTTGGGATTTATTTTTAAGTTTCAAAATCCCGAGATGGCAATGACTGGTCCGTCTTTTGTCGCTCTGTTTTTTCTTTTTTTTGGTTTTGTCAGTCTTTATGGAGTATCAATTTCTAAAGACAGGCTTGTGAAAGCAATGAATATTGTTTTTACCTACCTAACTTTTCTTGCTATTCCATTAGGGATGATAATAAGATATTACCGTCCTGATGCAAGTTTGGGGATGCCGTTTGGCTGGGTTTTTGCATCCAGCTTTGTTATTGCTATCATCGATAGTATATTGATATCTGAAACCAACCCAAAACTACAAGAGGAGGCGAAAGAGTAATTGGGCGTTGCCTCCCATAAATTCTTGGCGATCCGTTCATTCTTATGAATAACGGATTCGCTTTTAGTTTACGCTTCCAATATTTCTTCGATTTCTTCGCAGATTAGCTTGGGGGAGTTGTCTCGAAAGTCCACTTTGCCAGTAATAAGAACAATTTTATTTTCTTGAAACGCTTCTAAGTTATTTTCTAGAACACCTGGAAAAACAACCACCTCGGCCTTGTCAGTTAAATCCTCAATCTTCACAAAAAGCATAGGCTGACCTGCTTTAGTGAGGATTTTTTTTATGGAAGAAATTATTCCGCCAATTTTTACTTTCTGCCTGGGGAACTGGTCTTTTAGCTGATTTATGGGCAAAGCTTTCTTGGCAAGGTAGCTTTTTACATTTTCTAACGGATGCGAAGAAATGTAAAGACCTAACAACTCTTTTTCCCAATCTAGTCTTTGTTTGTCGGGAATAGGCGGACCGTCTTTTAGCTGAAAGCTTGGGGTTGGGGTGGCCATGGCGGCAAATAAGCTTACTTGAGTATTGGCTTTGGCTTTTCTTATTTCCCGGTTAAAGGCTAAAATATCTTCTAAATTATTTAACAGCTTGCCTCTTTCCTCAAATTTATCAAAAGCCCCTGTTTTTATTAAAGCTTCCATTGATTTTTTGTTGAAGTCTTTAGTGTCAATGCGAGAGACAAAATCGGCAAAAGAAGCAAATTGGCCGTTAATTTTGCGTTCTTCTAAAATTGTTTCCACAATATTTTCGCCCACATTCTTAATAGCCAGCAAGCCAAATCTAATTTGTTTTTTGTCTGGCACCACTGAAAAATTGCGAAAGCTTTCATTAACATCAGGCTGGAGCACTTCAATAGCCATGTCTTTGCACTCGTCAATTAAAAAAGCAATGCGTTCCACATCAGATTTTTCTGAAGTTAAAACAGCGGCCATAAATTCCACTGGAAAATGCGCTTTTAAATAAGCAGTGTGGTAGGCAATAATCGCATAAGCCACGCTGTGGGATTTATTAAAGCCATACTGGGCAAAGGGCAAGATCCATTCCCAAAGCCGTTCGCCGATTATTTTTGTGCTGCCGTTTTTAGCCACGCCTTCGACAAATTTATCTTTTTGCGCTCTTAATAATTCAGGAATTTTTTTGCCAATTGCTTTTCTTAAAGTGTCCGCTTCCGGCAGGGTGAAGCCAGCTACGTCTCTGGCAATTTGCATTAATTGTTCTTGATAAATACAAACCCCGTATGTTTTTTCTAAAATTGGCTTTAAGTTGGGGTGCATATATTCAATGGGCTTTTTTCCCATTTTTTTATCAATATAATCAGGGATAAACTGCATAGGGCCTGGTCGATATAAAGCTACCATAGCCACAATATCTTCTAAAACTGTTGGCTTTAATTCTTTTAAATATCGTTTCATGCCGCTGCTTTCCAATTGAAAAATTGATGTTGACTGGCCTTTTTGAAGAAGCTTATAAGTTTTGGCATCATCAAAGGGAATGTTGGCTAAGTCTAGAGACTCGCCCTTAACTTTGTAAATTCTCGCTAGGGCGTCTTCAATAATAGTTAAATTTTTCAAGCCCAAGAGATCCATTTTTAAAAGCCCAAGATCATCAATGGCGTGCATTTCGTATTGAGTGATAATTGTTTGGTCGCCCTGATTAGGGAATTGCAATGGCACGATTTCATCTAAAGGTTCTTTGGAAATAACCACGCCACAAGCATGGGTTGAAGCATGGCGAGCCACACCTTCAAGTTTTTTGGCAAAATCAATAAGCGCTCTAGCGCTGGCGTCAGTGTCATAAAGTTGGCGGAATTCGGTTACTTTTTCCAGGCAGTTGCTTAGAGAAAAGCCAAAAGGCACCATCTTGGCAATTTGGTCGCAAAAAGCATAGGGCAATTCCATGGCTCGGCCAACATCGCGAATAACCGCACGGGACGCCATGGTGCCAAAAGTAATAATTTGCGCCACATTGGCTTTACCATATTTTTCGGAAATATAGTTTATTACTTCATCGCGTCGCCTGTCGGTAAAATCTAAATCAATGTCGGGCATAGAAATTCTTTCTGGGTTTAAAAATCTTTCAAATAAAAGCCCGTATTGCAAGGGATTTACTTCAGTAATATTTAATAAATAAGCCACCAAAGAGCCTCCAGCCGAGCCTCTTCCTGGCCCCACCACTACGCGGTTATTTTTTGCCCAATTAACGAAATCTTGCACAATTAAAAAATAACCAGCAAACCCGGTTTGCGTAACAACGGAAAGCTCGTAGTCTAGCCGTTTTTTCGCTTCTTCAATATCTGGAAATTGGCTAATCTTTTTTTCAAGTCCCTGATGGGCTAAGGTTTTTAAATAATCTTCTGGGCTTTCACTGTTGGGAGTAGGAAACACAGGTAACTTAGTTTTACCAAGCTCAAATTCAAAATTGCACAGGTCAACAATTTTTTGTGTGTTTGAAAAAGCTTCTCTTACTCCTATCTTTTCGCAAAAAGCAAACATTTCTTCTGAAGATTTCATGGAAAAATCTCCATCAAGCATAGAGAGCCGTTCTTGGTCTCCTGATTTTGCCCCTGTGTTTATTTGCATTAAAATATCTTGGGCCGTGGCATCGTCTTTTTCCAGATAGTGGCAGTCGTTGGTAGCCACTAGAGGAATATTTAATTCGCGAGAAAGCTCAATCAGCCCTTGATTGGCTTTGCTTTGCTCTGGTATGTTTAGATGCTCTTGAATTTCTAAATAAAAATTATTATTGCCAAACATTTTTTGATATTTTTTAGCCAACTCTATTGCCTCATTTTTTTTATTATTAATAAGGGCTCTGGGGATTTGCCCCTTAATGCAAGCAGTCAAGGCAATTAAGCCTTCGCTGTGTTTTTCTAAAAGATCGTTGTCAATTCTTGGCTTATAATAAAATCCCTCTAAGTGAGCTTTGGTGATAAGCTTGACTAGATTTTTATAACCAGTTTCATTTTTAGCTAAAAGTATTAAATGAAATCTTTTATCGTCAATATTTGGCCTTTTATTGAGCATGCCCTCTGGGGCAACATAAAACTCACAACCAATAATTGGCTTTATACCAGCAGCCTTAGCTTTTTTATAAAACTCCACCGCGCAATATAAAACGCCGTGGTCGGTTATTGCCACAGCTGTCATATTGAGAGCTTTTGCTCGCTTGAGGATGTCATCTATTTTTGCTAATCCGTCTAAAAGCGAGTAATGGCTGTGAAAGTGTAAGTGGGTGAAATTTCCCTCCATATTATTCTATAACTTCTTTGCTTTTTAGCCCGGTGAGCTCAACGTCTCCTTTAAAATTAGCATTTTTTGTGATAAAACTGTTACCGATTTGCGCTGATTTTAAATTAACCGTATTGGCCACATAAGAATTCATCATATCTAAAGATCCTTCAATAAATATTTCTCTGGCGTCAAACCCGCCCGTTATCATGGATTCTCTCATATAAATGTCGCCTCTTATTATTAGGCCAACATGGTAGGCGTCATTTATTTTTGCTTTTCTTAAAATAACATCATCTCTAATTTGGGATTTTGTGAGGCTTAAAAATCCAGAAACAACCATACTTTCTCCGTTTAAGGAGCCTTTTATGGTGGTTGAGATTAAATTTAAAACTCCGTTTATTTTTGCGTTTATGAGAATTAAGTCGCCTTCAATAGAGGCAGACCCAGCAGAAAAAGACTCTTTCACAACCGCTCCCTCTAAATTTATTTGGCCCTGAATAGTAGTCTCTTCTAAAGAAATAACATGCATAACAATGGCATTTTTTAAATTAAGGCCTGTTTCTACCACGCGTTTGCGCAAAATTATTGAAGAAATAATCTTGTCTTCAAAATTGGCATCGTGGCCCTGAAGCTCAGCCATGCGTATTTCTTGCTCAACATCATATCTACTTAAAATATCTTTTTGTGAAACCATATTTGTGTTTCCGTTTATAATTAAGTTATTATAATTTATATGCCAAGCAGAAGCAAGAAAATTATTTTTGGGGTGGATGAAGTTGGCCGCGGTCCTTTGGCTGGTCCAGTTTTTGCCGTGGCAATTACTATGTTCCGCCCCACCCCTCGGCTCCAAGCCGAGGAGTGGGGCGGAACAGTTAAGGACTCAAAAAAGTTAAGCGCAAAGCAGCGAGAAGAGATTTATGATTTCTTAAAAGGTCGCCCAGAAGTTTTTTGGGCAATTGGCAAGATTTCAGAAAAAATAATAGACAAAATAAACATTTTGCAAGCCACCAAGCTAGCCATGGAAAAAGCTACGTTGGCTTTAGAAAAGAAAATTAACAAGCAAGCAGATATGTTGCTGATTGATGGTAATTTTAGTATTAACTTAAGCAGGCCCCAACAATCAATTATAAAAGGCGATGAGAAAATATTTTTAATATCTTTAGCGTCTATAGTAGCTAAAGTAGAAAGAGATAGGCTAATGCAAAAAATGCACAAAAAATATCCCCAATATGGTTTTAACAAACATAAGGGCTACGGCACACCCCAGCACCTCTCTGCCCTAGCCACCCACGGCCCCTGCCCTCTCCATAGAGAGAGTTTTAAGTGCAAGCTATTGCAATAAAATGTTTTTTTTGGTATTTTAAAACATATGAGTGTTCCAAAAAGACATCTTACAAAATCAAGAGTAAAAAAGCGAAGAATGCATCAATTTATTGAGGAGGCATGTTTGGGTGCGTGCCCAAAATGCAGAAAGCCAAGAAAATTGCATGCTGTTTGTCCAAACTGCGGATTTTACAAAGGCAAAGAAGTTGTTAATGTTTTAGCTAAGCTAGAAAAGAAAGAAAGAAAATTAAGAGAAAAGGAAATTAAAGAAACTGAAAAGGAGCAGAAAAAGAATCCGCCAGCTGGCGGACCAATGACATTGGAGGAACTTAGTAAAAAGAAATTCTAAATTATGGCATCTCGTCATATTGCCCGTTCTATAGTTTTGCAATCATTATACGAGTGGGATTTTTACCAAAAGCAATCCGACTTGTTTTCTGTTTTAGAGCGCAATATGCAAGAGTTTGGTGGGGGATTTGACGAGCAAGATTTTGCTCGAGCGCTTACCAAAGGAGTAGTTGCCAACCTAGAAAAGCTAGACAAAATTATTGCAACATCAGCCCCAGAGCGGCCAATCGACCAACTAAGCATTATCGATAGAAACGTTATTCGCATCGGGCTTTTTGAGCTTTTGTATGAGGATACCACTCAAGTGCCTCCAAAAGTAGCCATTAATGAGGCCATAGAGTTAGCCAAAAGTTTTGGCGGGCCAAGCTCGGGCAAATTTGTTAACGGAGTTTTGGGAGCAATCTACAACGAAATGCCCCGCGAAGAGGAGTCGCCAAAACCAGAATTAGAAATTCCGGCTGAGGAAGAAAAACATGATTGATTTTTCAATATTAGAAAAAAAATTAAATACAGAGTTTATAAACAAAGCGCTTTTAGAACAGGCCTTTTGCCACCGCTCTTATTTAAACGAAAACCCTGGATTTCACTCTGACCACAACGAACGTTTGGAGTTTTTGGGTGATGCGGTTTTAGAGCTAGTGGTTACTGAACATTTGTTTAAAGAATACAACAATGCAGAGGGGGAGATGACTAATTGGCGAGCTGCTTTGGTAAATGCCATAACCCTGTCCGGGATTGCCCAAGACCTGGGTTTTGGGGATTATTTGCTTTTATCCAAAGGCGAAGCCAAAGACACAGGCAAGGCCAGGCAGTATATTCTAGCCAACACCATCGAAGCTTTTCTTGGCGCCCTATACCTTGACCAGGGCTATGAAAAGTGTAAAGTATTTATTGAAGACAATATTATTAAAGAATTGCCCAAAATTTTAAAAGAGGGCTCGCACCGCGACGCAAAATCATATTTCCAGGAAATGGCTCAGGAAAAAACAAGAATAACCCCAACGTATAAAGTGATAAAAGATTGGGGCCCAGACCATGCTAAAAACTTTGTGGTGGGAGTATTCTTGGACAAGGAAATGGTGGCTGAAGGCGAGGGTTCCTCAAAGCAGGAGGCCGAAGAATCGGCTGCCAAAAATGGTTTAAAAATAAAAAATTGGAACTAAAATAAAAACATGCTTTCTATACGACTTTTAAGAACAGGCAAAAAAAATCAACCATTTTATCGAATGGTTGTCACCGACAAAAAGAATCCCCCAAGGGGCGGGCGGTTTTTGGAAATTGTGGGGTTTCTCAATCCTTTTTCTAAAGAAAAAGATATTAAAGCTGACAGGATAAAACATTGGATTTCTGTTGGGGCAAAACCATCGGAAACAGTGCACAATATGTTAGTTAAAGAAAAGATTATTGATGGTGAGCTAATAGCCCTACACAAAGAGCCAAAGAAAAAAGCGGTTGAAGCCAAAGCCAAAGCTGAGGCTGCAAAAGCTGAAGCAGCCAAGCCGAAAGAAGAAACATCTCCAGTAACAGAGGCACCTATTGAAGAGGTAGTAAGCAAGGATTCTGTTGAGGAAGCAGTTGAGCCTGAAAAAGCTGAATAAAATATTTATATACAAACAATAACGCGGGGAAACTCGCGTTTTTGGTTGCTAATAGCTATTGACAAATAAATATGGTATGTTATAATATAAATATTAATGAGCCTAAGAAAGTTCTTTAAAAACCCGCTAAGGGGAAGTAGTGCGCCCCTTGGCGGCGGAAACCAGAAGCTTACACTCGTGAATAGCATATAACCAATAGCTAGAGTGTTTACGAGAGAAATTGAGTAAAATTAGGATTCTGGTTCCCGCCGATTTTTTTCGCGCGGATTGCTCTTTATAATTTATTCTTCAGGCGACCGACTTGGTTCGGAAAAGATTCGGAATCAAATTGGTCGCTTGACGACCAAATAGTGAATGCCTGACCGAAGGCTTGGATTTTAGGGGTACACGACAAACCCCTTCCATACTTCCCAGAGAGTCCATCGGGCGATTGCCCATATTTATTTGTGATTTTCGGGATTAGTTTTGTTTGTCGTTTTGGAGGATTTTGAAATGTTGAGTTTATTTTTTTCTCCGGTTATTTTTGGTCTGAATGACAACGGTGTTTCTTTTTCAGCTATTAATGGTGGTGGACTCTACACACCAGTCGAAGGATTTCCTGATGTAGAATATTTTTCAAATTTTGCCACCTCTGGGCATGACTACAAGGTCAATGGAAAAGAGGTCACAATAGACTACAGAGGAGTCGTTGTCGACAAAAAAAGGATTTCCCCTTGGCAGGATGGGGGGAGCATACAAATCGAAGGCAATTGGTTTTTTATGTATTTTTCGGAGAAAGGATCGGTAGATAGCAATAGGCTATACGCTTACAAATCTATTGTTATCCGAGCACGGGATATTCGCAGGATAAAGAAGTATTACCGTGCCTGCCAGAAAGCGGGAATTTTTCCCGAGATTTATAACAAGTGCATGTCTCGTGCTGCATAAAAACGAGAAAAGCACAAAAATATGGAGCAATAGATAAACCTCAAATTTATTTATTGCCTCCACACCCGAGTTAATAAATTTTATTTTTATTTGTTAATTCAGTTGTGGGATTTAATGAAGTTGCTCTAGGATAAGGTAATTGGTGGAAGTTTGCAGTTCTGGTTACTTAGAACTTTAAACTTCCGCTAATAAATACAGCGGTAAAAATTGCTTAAGCTATTTTACAAATAGCTTGCCTTAAAGACAGCGCGTTATAGCTCTTATGACAAAAACCGTTTAACCTTTACGGTTTCATAAAGAGCGTACCCCCACATATACTGATTTAAATAATTATTGCAGGGGATGGACAACGCAGAGGAAGGTGCCACAAATGTGGCGTTTAGGGTGCTAGGGTTTATAGGTAGACCTAGCAAGCATATTTTATGGGGGGGGGAAAAAAATGTAATTTCCCCCTATCTAATTAAGTTCACAATTAAATTTGCGAATTTTGAGGGTAAAACGTTCTTTTTAACAAAATACTTTTCTGGCGGCCAAATTGTTAATTAAAACTAGTTAACAGCTTGGCCGTCAAAATTGATGACCACTCCTTTTCATGACCTGATTAAGTCGTATTCAGAAATGAGTATGCGGAAGGGGCGTATTCTACGGGGCAGGAGAGTATGTGTCTTAAAAAAGTAAGTTATCTTTTTTAAGATTTAATTTGCCTCGAAAAGGAGCATAGAATGAAAGTAGTAAAATTTCAAAATTGTTTATTGTGGTTAGCGAACGGAGGACACTCTTTTGGGTTCGCGGCCACTGAGGATGATTGCTTGGTTGAGTGCAATCAGCGATTTGTCGCAGCCTATGAGCGACAAATGGAAAAAGACAGGGATTTTCGTGAAGCTGGTGGAACTCCAGTGGAACGGAAAATGCAAATTGTCTCTGTCCCCTCGGAGACAATAGACATGTCTTCTTATCGTATCGCAGAGGTACGGTATGAAGGCAGTAGTCATTATGTTAGGTATTCCCCTGTTCCTGAGGGAATTGACATCAAAGCTACCCCTGGCGTGCAAAACGGGGGATATACATTGCATGACGATAGACCAGATTATGTCTGGCTATCCTCGTGTAATACTTGGGGGTCGCCTTCGTGGACCCCCGAACATGAGGGGTTAAATTTCAACTTTGGTAAGAGTGCTTTAGGGTACGAATAGGAATATCCTAATGCACATAAAAAGGTGCGATAAGTGGGAAAAGTTTGACACTAGTTTAATACTAGCTTAACACTTTCACTAACACTTATCGCCCTACACCCGAGTTAATAAATTTTACAAAGATTTGTTAATTCAGTTGTGGGATTGAGATGGTTGTTCTAGTTTTTTTATTTTAAAAGGAGGTTCTTATGTTGACCTGGTTTTTGAAGATTCTTTATGCGGTTGTTGGGTTGGCATGTTTGGCGGGCGGGTTTATCTTTTCCTGGGCTTGGGCCTATGGGTATTTCTTCGGATTACCTATTTGGGGACCTGACCAGGAATGGGTTTTACCCGCGTGTCAACATTGTGTGACCTATCTGGGTCCGTGGCCGGGGGTCGTTTTTCTTCTAGCCTCTGCTTTACTTTTTTATACTGCGTGTTCCCTAGTAAGAGTTGAGAGAGTAGAGCATTAGAGGTCATACTAAAATCGTCAAAGGAGGTGATGTTATGGAGCGAAGTTTTAAATTTAAGCACTAAATTAAAATTTCGCTCCAAACCCTATTTTAATTTTTAAAATTTAAATCTTTTTGATGGGGCGGGCAATAAGTTGTCGCTCCGTCAAAGAGATTTACACACTTGACTGTTGTTTTTAAATACATACAATAGAATTAGGATGAATAAATAGAAAGGTCGGTAAAGCGAATTATCGCGATTAAATGATATTGTTATGACAAAAGAACCAGATAAGGATTTTCTTGAATTCTTAATCAAAGCATTAGTTGACAAGCCAGAACAAGTCAAGGTAGATAGAAGGGTTGACGAAATGGGCGTTTTATTAACGCTCACAGTTAACCCAGAGGACATGGGTCAAATTATTGGCAAGGCCGGTTCCACAGCCAGAGCTATTAGAAACCTTGTGCGAATCGTTGGCTTAAAAAACCACGCAAGAGTCAACTTGAAAATTGAAGAGCCAGAGGGAGGCCGAGCTCCAAGGCGAGAATTTTCTGAAGAAAAGAAAGTAGATCTAGAAGATTTAAACCTTTAAAACAAACAAAAACAGTGCTACTATGTTGTAAGCGCTGTTTTTGTTTGCGCTAAACTTTATGAAAATAGACATAGTGACAATTTTTCCGGAGATTTTTGATTTTTATTTAGGCCAGTCGCTTATTAATAAAGCCCAGAAAAAAGGTGTTTTGAAGATAAAAACACATCAATTAAGGGATTTTACCAGCGATAAGCATAATACGGTAGACGACAAGCCGTTTGGCGGAGGTAGGGGGATGATTTTAAAAACTGAACCTATAATAAAAGCTTTGAGTAAATTAACGGTTCGGCAAGCTCACCGCAGGGTTATTTTGTTTTCGCCGAGGGGGAAAAAGTTTACCCAAAAAATGGCTACAAATTGGGCCAAGCAAAAACAGCTTATTTTTATTTGCGGCCGTTACGAAGCTATTGATGAGCGGGTAGCTAAAAATTTAGCCACAGATATTGTTTCTATTGGAGATTATGTTTTAATGGGCGGGGAGTTGCCAGCTTTGGTGGTCATCGAAAGTGTGGCCCGGCTTTTACCGGGAGCTGTTGGTAATTCGGAAAGCTTGATAGGGGAGAGGATAACTGAAAAAGGCGGGTTTGTGGAATACCCCCAATACACCAGGCCAGATGTGGTGGAAATAAACGGAAAAAAGGCTAGGGTGCCCAAAGTTTTGCTTTCGGGCAACCATAAAGAAATCGACGCTTGGCGCGCCAAGCATAGTAAAGTGATCTTGTGATGAGCTTGTCGAATCATTGAATAAGTTTATTTTTTCTGCTAAAATTTTTAAATACACGGGTAGATGGCGGAGTGGTCAAACGCACTAGACTGTAAATCTGGCGCCTTCGGGCTACGGGGGTTCGAATCCCTCTCTACCCACTGTGTTCGCCTGGGTAGCTCAGTTAGTTAGAGCACGTTATTGGTAATAACGGGGTCGGCAGTGCAACTCTGCCTCCAGGCTCTGAGAATTAAAATTAATAAAAATATATGGCAGCAAAAAAGAAAAAACCGCTTACAAAAATGCAGTGTGGCACATGTAAAGAAGTAAATTATTTTACGAGAAAAACCAAGCAGGTTGAGGGCAAGCTAGCTTTTAAAAAGCATTGTTCAACCTGCCGAAAACACACAGCCCACAAAGAGGGGAAGAAATAAATTTGATAAAAACCAGAAACCAGAATACCGAAATACCGAATTCGGATTTCGGTATTCGGATTTAGGGTTTCTGCGTTGGGTCTGTAGTTAAATGGCATAACTGCGGTCTCCAAAACCGCTGTTCTGGGTTCGACTCCTAGCAGACCCGCTTTTGCTTCGCAGTAGCGAAGCTTCGGTGTGGCAACGCCCGCCAGAAGATTCGCGAAGGCGAGTTAAAAATATGAATAAAGCCGTTGTTATAATTATCGCAGTGATAATGGTAGGCGCTGCTGTTGCATTTTTTACGCGAAATTTGTCTGGAAATTTTTCAATCAAAAGACAAGCCAATGAAGCAACAGACTTTTTTAATGCAAAAATTAAGAAATCAACAGGAGATTTGGTTGAGGCTGTCAAAGGCAAAGCCGAGCAGCTGTGGGAGGATAATGCTACGAGTCTTGTTGACGGCGCGCGTCAAAAAACAGCTGATAAAATTCAAGACCTTGCTACTGTTATAAGCGGCAACAGTAGCTCTTCTAGCGATTTAGAAGCAGAGTATAATAAAGCTAAAGCTGATTATTTGCAAAAAATAGCTGACTTTGGGAGTCAAAAAAGCAGTTATGGCCCAGAGGAAATTAAAAAAATACAAAAAGATTTAGAAACTGAATTTGCTAGCCTTGAGAAGATTATGACTAAAAGCCTAGAAGCGCTAAAAAGAGAATGCGGAATTTAGAATATAAAGTTATAATATGGAGATAAAAATTGTAAAAGATAATATTTCGCTTGGTGAACTTCGCTTAATGGCGCAGGAGGGCTTTGGAGATTTTGTTAAGGGTGTTTGCGATTTAGAAAAAGAGATTCTGGCATTAGGCGGGGAGTTGCACGGCGATGGCTATGAGTTGCTTATTGAAAATGGGAGTTCTGGAGGAGATATTTGGGGTTTTAATATTTTTCCAGACTTGCCAAAGGAAAGATGCCTTGAATTTACTTCTTTAATTAATATAAGGCCAAATTTGGGCAACCGTTCAATGGAAATTCAGAGTGAAGAGATAAGGCAAAAGATTGCTCAAATAATTAATAAAATTATATTGTGGAGTTAGATATAAAAAGATGGCAAAGTTTAACTTTGGCACAGCAAATGGGTAATATCGGTAGCGAGGTGCAAAGAGCTTTTTCAATGCAAAAAAGGGGAGAGGAAGAACAAAAAGAAAAATCAATAGATAGGTTTTTAGAAATGATTGATTGCTCGCTGGCTGATAAAAGATGGCAGAAGAGATGTTTGGAAATTTGCCGCTTGCGTGAGGTTTTGTGCGATTATTTTTTTGCTAAAAATTCTTTTGGCAATTCTTTTGAAAATTTAATAAATTATTTTAACGGGTTTGCTTTAAAAACAAGCTAAAAATTATGAAAATCACTAAAAAAGAACTTTTACCGATTTTTGTTATTATTATAATGTGCATTTTTGCTTTGTCGCTTTACAAAGCTCCCTGCATCACAAAAATACCAACGCACTGGAACGCGGCTGGCCAAGTTGATGGGTGGAGCGGTAAGGTTTTTGGCTCTTTATTTTTGCCTATCTTAGCAATTGTTGTGTATTTGCTAATGCTTTTTTTGCCAAAGATGGATCCGCTAAAAGAAAATTATCAATATTTTGAAAAAGAGTATTACTTTATCCGTTTAATTTTAGTTTTATTTTTTGCTGGGATTTTCTTTTTTACATTTTTAGCTGTTATGGGGCTTAGGTTGAATATTATGTACTTCATGGTGTCGTTTTTGAGTATATTTTTTATTATAATTGGTTCTTTTATGCCTAAAATAAAAAAGAATTGGTTTGTGGGCATAAGAACTCCTTGGACTTTACATTCAGACGAGGTATGGATAAAAACCCATAAGTTTGCTGGCAAGACAATGGTGGCAGGTGGAGTGCTGGCATTTTTTACTATATTTTTGCCGAGCGCAACTGCCTTTGGATTTTTTATAACTATTGTGTTAGTGTCAGCATTGTTGCCAGTTTTGTACTCGTATTTAATTTACAGAAGATTAAACTATGGAAATATTAAGTAGGGAAGTTGCTTTTGATGGTAAGTTTGTGCGCGTTATCAAAAAAACTTTTAAAACAAAAAGCGGAAAAATAGGAATTTGGGAAGTGGTTGAGCGGGTTAAATTGCAGAAAAGAATTGTTATTATTTTTGCTTTAACCAAAGATAGACAAGTAATTTTAGAAAAAAATTACAGAGTGCCCTTAGAAACTTATGCTATTGAATTACCAGCAGGCCTAACAGACAAAGAAGGGGAGAGCGAGGCAGAAGCGGCTAAAAGAGAGTTGTTTGAAGAAACAGGTTATGTGGCCAAAGAAGTGATAGAGGTTTTTGCTTCAGTTGGCGCTCCTGGCTTAACTAATACTGAATGTGTTTATTTCTTTGCGCCAAGTGTTGAGTTTGTTGGCAAACAAACAGCAGATGACGAAGAAGAGATAGAGGTTTTCACTGTTCCTTTGGATAAATTGGTTGGTTATGTTTTAGAGCCAAGGCCAGGCATTAAAATCGACGATAAGATTTTAAACATCCTGCCTGTTTTAAAACACAAGCAACTGATTTAACTAATTTTAGTTTGGTTGCTCGTGTTTTTTTTGTGTTACTTAAAAATGGGGAGGAAAGGCATGCAAGAAGTAGCTGTTATTGTTTCTTTGGGTGTTTTTGGGCTGGCTATGTCATATTTTTTACTCGCAGGCGTGGCTGTTATTTGGTGGAATAGAAATTCAGAAAAGTATCTTCCAGAAAGGGGAGTAAAAATTAAGAAGAGGAGGTGAAGAGATGTCAAATTATAGGATTGGACTGGATGGGTACGGGAAGCCAGCCATTTTTTGTTTTAGTAGAATACTTCAAGATGAGGTGGCAAAGACGATTCTTGAGAAATTCTTAGAGGACGGAGGCGATCCAGTTGCCGAAGAGAAAAAATATCAAGAAATGCTAGCATTAACGAGAAGGGCGGGGGAGTGGATGATGGAGAGTGGAGGAATCCATCCCAGTTTTAGTTCGCTATAGTATAGTCACTGGCAGATGCGCGTGTTGCATTTGCCAGCTGATTTTTTTATAATAAAGCTATATGCTTAAAACATTGGATGTTATAGTGGTGCTGGGGTTTTTTATTGTGGCTGTTTTGCTTTTAATAAAAGGCTTTCCAAACACAATCGGCGAAATACGCTAAAAAGTTATGATTTATTTTTCGCTTTTAGTGGCTGGGTTTTTTGGCGGAGTGGTTAGGGGATTAGTGGGGTTTTTAAAACACCAATACTCTTACAAATCCGTGCCATTTGATTTAAAATATTTTTTAGGAATGTCTTTTATCTCTGGCATTATTGGCTTGATGGCTTCCATATCAATAAAAGAAGTTGGCCTAACTTTAAATGGCAATTTCACATCGGCCTTGAGCTTTATCATTGGGTATGCGGGCGGCGATTTCTTAGAAAGTATTTATAAAATTATTTTAGATAAAGCAAAATGGCCAAAAAAGTAGCCATTATTATTGGAGCGGGAATATTTTTTTTCGCTTTTTTGTTTTATAAAAATGTTTATATCAAAAAAGCCCCAAGTTTTGAAAATAGAAAATTTGCCACTCTTTTATACACCATTGAAAAAGGCGATAATTTTATAAAAGTTTCTCGCGACTTAAAGCAAAAAGATTTAATAAGCTCTGCTTTTTTTCTAAAAACATATTTTTTGTTTTCTAACAGATGGAAAAATATAAAAGTAGGCACTTATGATTTGCCTTATGGCTCAACAATCGCGCAGTTAGCCGGGATAATTAGTAGGGGAGAGGTAAAAACAGAAAAAATAACAATTTTGCCAGGCTGGAGTTTAAAAGACATTGCTCAATACTGTGAAGAAAAAGGATTTTTTACTCAAGAAGAATTTTTTAAAGTTGCTAACAACCAGGAGGGATATTTGTTTCCCGATACATATAAAATTGATTATCCAGCTACTCCAGAAAAACTTATGAGAATGGCTTTGGCAAATTTTCAAAAAAAAGTTTCTTTGGATTTACAAAAAGGCAATTTTAAAGAAACCATAATAATGGCTTCTATTTTAGAGAGAGAAGTGAGAACTTATGAGGATAAGCAAATTGTGGCTGGCATTTTATGGAAGAGGATAAAAGAGGGTTGGCGGTTGCAGGTTGATGTGGCTACGGAAACTTATCAACAGCCAGGTTTGCCCAAAGAGCCAATTTGCAACCCAGGGCTTGAAAGTATTAAGGCTGCGGTGTATTATCAGGACAGCCCTTATTGGTATTATCTGTCGGCTAAAGATGATGGCAAAACAATTTTTAGCAAAACCTTTGAGGAGCATAAATTAGCTAAGGCAAGATATTTAAGATAATGTGCGGGATATTTGGATACATAGGCTCAAAGCCAGCTAGCCCTATTTTAATTCAAGGATTAAAAAGGCTGGAATATCGGGGATATGATAGCGCTGGCATTTGTTTACTAGAAAACAGCGAGCTTTTTGCTTGCAAAAGCCCAGGCAAGATTGCTAATTTAGAAAGCAAGATTTTAGGCGAGAAACCATTGGGGGCTACTTTGGGCATTGGCCACACTAGATGGGCCACGCATGGGGAGCCAACTGAAGCAAACGCCCATCCGCATTTTGATTGCAAAAAAGAAATTGCGGTTGTACACAATGGCATTATTGAAAACTATCAAGCTTTAAAAACTTTTCTTAATGAAAGTGGCCATAAGTTTGTTTCTCAAACTGACACTGAAGTTATTAGCCATTTAGTAGAAAAATTTTATAACCATGAAAATAATCTGGAAAAAGCGGTTTTAAAAACAGTTGAGGTTTTGGAGGGCGCTTTTGGCTTGGCTATTATTTGCAATAAAGAGCAAAAAATTATTGCAGTAAAAAAGGGCTCGCCCTTGGTTTTAGGTATTGGTGATAAGGAAATATTTATAGCTTCGGACGCAGCTGCTTTAATTAACCACACCAAAAGAGTGATTTATTTAGAAGATAATGAGATGGCTATTTTAACCATGGATGGTTTTGCTGTGAAAAAGTTTGACGGCACTTTAATTGAAAAAGAAATACAGGAAATAAAATGGTCGGTTGAGGAAATAGAAAAGGGAGGTTTTGAGCATTTTATGCTCAAAGAAATTTTCGAACAGCCCCAAGCCATTACCAATACCTTGCGGGGCAGGCTGGCTAATAATGGGGTTAAGCTTTCTTTTGATTTCGACCCATCGTTTATAAAAAGAATTATTATTTTAGCTTGTGGCACAAGCTATTATTCTGGCATGATTGGCAAATATGTTATTGAAAGAATAGCTGGCATTCCGGTGGAGGTTGACTATGCTTCAGAATTTAAATACAGAAACCCGCTAGTTAGCAGCGCAGACTTAGCTATAGCTATCTCCCAGTCAGGGGAGACTGCGGACACTTTAGGAGCTTTAAAAATCGCTAAAGCCAAAGGCGCTAAAACAATGGGTATTGTGAATGTGGTTGGCTCAACTATAGCTCGTGAGGTTGATGCGGGTATTTATTTGCACGCTGGCCCGGAAATTGGCGTGGCTGCCACCAAGGCCTTTACCTGCCAAATAACTGCTTTAATTTTGTTAGGCCTATATTTACAACAAAATAAGGGTGATGGTTGGACAGACCTTAATTTTTTAGATCAGCTAAAAGCATTGCCCAGCCAATTGCAGGAAGTTTTAAATCAGTCAGAAAAAATAAAAAGCATAGCCCAGATTATAAAAAATTCCACCAATGCTTTATTTTTGGGCCGTGGCACAAACTACCCTGTGGCCTTGGAAGGAGCTTTAAAATTAAAAGAATGTTCGTATATCCATGCCGAGGGCTATCCGGCTGCGGAAATGAAGCATGGCCCGATTGCCTTAATTGATGAAAATATGCCTGTGATATTTTTGGCCACTAAAGATGAAACATATGAAAAGATTTTAAGCAATATGCAAGAAGTAAAAGCCAGAAAGGGCAGGGTGTTTGCTATTGTTAACCCAGGGGACGACTTAGCTAGAAGGCTGGCTGATGAAGTTATTGAGGTGCCGTTTACCTCTGATTTGCTTTCCCCGATTATTAATGTGGTGCCTTTGCAATTATTAGCTTATTACATAGCCATTGCCAAGGGTATCAACGTAGACAGGCCTAGGAACCTGGCGAAATCTGTGACCGTAGAATAATTATGATAAAAATTGTTAAAATGCAAAAAAGCGATATTTCGCAAGTGGCAAAAATCGCTAACCAATGCTTTAGGGGTTATGGCAGTTTGGCGGGCGCTAAAAAGTGGATAACTTGCAACTTTAGCGCTTTCCCCAGATCTCAATACTTTGTGGCTAAAGAAGAAGGGAAAGTATTCGGCTATATTTTATGGATAGAAAAAGGCGGTTTTCGAAAAGAATCTGTTTGGGAGCTCGAGCAAGTAGCGGTTGCTCCTGATTGCCAGGGTCGGGGAGTTGGCGCACAATTAATTACAGATTCTTTAACCATAATAAAAAAGAATTTAAAAAAGCGGGGGAGCGCTTTAAAATTAGTAGAAGTTACCACTGGTTTGCACCAAGCCCCGCATCTTTATGAAAAAACCTTAGGCGCTAAAAAAGAAGCTATAGTCAAAGATTTTTTCCGTGGAGATGAAATGATACTAATTGCTCGGTTTAAAATTTGACAAAATTTTTACATAGTGTATATTTATATTATATTAAGTCCGCAGACAGCAGGCAAAAAGTAAGACCTGTTTTAAGGAGACAAGATTATTTGTTTTACTTTCTGCGGCATTTTGTGCCGTTTTTTATTTACCCCAGTTAAGTAGCTCCTTGAGGTCGCGTTTATGCTCGGAGCCACCCCAGTTAAGTAGCTCGCTCATCGCTCGCACTTAACGGGGTATAAGAACTTGTAAATTTCACAGCTCGCTAATCGCTCGCCATTCAATTAACAATTTCTAATATGCCAAAAACAAAAGAACAAAAACAAGAAATCATAGAAGATTTAAAAGATAAAATTGCCAGGCAAAAAGCCAGCGTGTTTGTGGACTTTGGGGCATCGCCTGCCAAAAAGATTTTTCAATTTAGAGATGAGCTAAAAGACGCGGGTTGCTTAATGCAAGTAGTTAAGAAAAGCTTATTAGAAAAGGTTTTAGAAGCAGCCAAAGAGGACGACATTTTAGAGAAGGTTAAAGAAATGAAGGGGCAGATGGCTGTGATATTTGGATTTACTGATGAGGTTAGTCCAGCCAAAATTTCTTATTTAGCTGGAAAGAAAAATGATCAGATTAAGATATTAGCTGGAATTTTGGGCAAAGAATATTTGGCTCAAGACAGGGTGATGGAGCTAGCTAAATTGCCAAGCAAGCCAGAATTGCTCGCCAAGCTATTGGCTACTATGCAAGCGCCAATTTCTAATTTTGTTTATGTGTTAAATGGAAATATTAAAGGTCTTGTAACTGTTTTATCAAAAATAAAAAAGTAAAACCAGAAACCATAAACCAGAATACCGAATTCGGATTTCGGGCTTAGGGTTTCGGATTTAAATTAAAAAATATGTCTGAAGAAAAAAAGAACGTAGAAATTCCAAAAAAGTTCGAAAAATTAGTTGAGGAAATCGAAAAAATGTCGGTTATTGATTTAGCCGAATTAGTCAAAATTTTAGAAGAAAAATTCGGCGTTTCAGCCGCCCCGGCTGCGGTGGCTATGGCCGCCCCAGTGGCCGCTGGTGAGGCAGCTGAGGAAAAAACATCTTTTAATGTTATGTTAACTGGCATTGGCGATAAGAAAATTGAGGTTATTAAAGCAGTAAGAGATATAACTCAACTGGGCCTAAAAGAAGCCAAAGATATGGTTGACGCCGCCGAGAAAGCCCCGCAAATGGTGAAAGAAGGCGTAAAAAAAGAAGAGGCCGAAGAAATGAAGAAAAAGTTTGAAGCTGCCGGCGCGAAGATAGAATTAAAGTAATAATTTAACCTTAAAGACGCCCCTTAACCGGGGCGTTTTTTGTTGGCACCTATTTTACCGTGTAGTTTTCAGCGGCGAATTTGTATTGCTCAATAAATATTTTTTTCATTGGAATTAGCGAGTTTATCTCGTAAAAAACTAACATAGCCGAGCGATATTCTTCTTCGTCAATGCTACGATATGAAAGCGGGGCAAGAGAGTGGGAAAGTAAAAGGCCGTTGGTCATAAGCCTGGCTGTTCTTTTATTGCCGTCTTCAAATGGCTGGATATAACTTATGCCAAGAAGAGCTACTAGCGCTTTAGCGTAGGCTGTTTTGCTTTGCGACACTACTTTTGAAAGTTCTTCCACAGCTTCGGTAATTTGGTAAATATTGTCAAGCGGGCGGTAAATTGACCCTGTCACCCCAACGGGCTTTGTTCTTAAACCCAAATTAACATTTAAACCCCTAACAATCAGAGAATGCAACTCTTCTAAATTTTTTCTTGTTATTGTTTTAAACTGAAGTGGATATTTACGAATATAATTAAAAGCGTTTTTATGATTTAAAATCATTTGGGTTTCAGTTTTGCTATGCCCTGGCGCTTCTTTATTTTCTAGGATTAATTTTTCTGTGTCCAAGAGCGTATAGGTGTTGCCTTCAATTTTTGACGATTTCCAAGAGAGCTCAATAACTAATCGTTCTAACTCCTTTTTTCGAATAGTCGCAGATAAATTAGCAGTTCTTTTATTATATTCATTAGTTGAGGCCTCTAAATTTTCTAATTCTTCGTTTGTGAAAATGTCATCTGGGAATGACTTTGATAAATCAAAATTGTAGTGGCGCAAACCATAGCGCTTATCCGGCTCAATTGCTATGTATTGTTTGGGATTAATATCTGCGAAAATGCGACCCTTTGCGCTTACATCATAAATAGTTGACCGCCCCGAGCCAGATATTTCCAATATTCCCTCTTGAGCCATTTCTGACAAAGCCCTTTTGGTGGTAACCAAAGAAGTGCTTTCGCTAATTTTAATTATTTCTTTATGAGCTTGGGACGACTGCATTTTTCCGCTAGCTATGAAAATTTGCAGGATATGCTGCTGTTTTTGGGTTAATTTATTCATTTTCGTATCATTTTACGAAGATAATCGTATCAATTTGATACGATTATTTTGCCTACGGGCTTGTAACTTTATTGTATGTTTTAAAAAATGGGTCGTCAATGTTGACATTTATAAAACAGTATGTTATACTATAGCCATTAATGGTCT
>JAZDKU010000004.1:0-35897 GCA_043802745.1 bacterium
GGGGGGGGTAGAATTAAACTAATTAAAAGTTTCCGCCAGAGGCGGATCCGCCTCTGGCGGAAAAAGTTATGAAAAATAAAAAACAAATTTTTGCTGTGATAGTAAGTGTTTTAATAGTAGCGTTTTCCGTGACTATAATAACAAAAGCTGTCACAACCGTTGGCAATGATGTTTCGGTTGGCGGTGATTTAACCGTCACTGGCACAAGCACTTTGGCTAGTACTCTGTATGTTAACCAAGCAAACAATAGGGTTGGTATTGGCACAGCGAGCCCTACAGAGTTTTTACATATTCAAAATTCGGCTTCGTCAACTATTATGGTTGAAACGACAACACAAACGAATGAAGCGTCACTCCATCTTAGAAGCAGTGGTCATGACTGGGAAATTGCAACACAAAAAAATCCTAGTGCATCGTCTGGGTTAAAATTTAGGATTGAAGGAGTAGAAGTTTTGAGAATTTTAACAACTTATAAGGTTGGCATTGGCACAACAACACCTTCATTTCTCCTAACAACGGCAGGAACTCAATACACTACAGGAGCAACTTACTTAGGTTCGACATTAAATGTTCAAGCCACTTCTACTTTAAGTAGTCTTATTGTTTCTGGTAATGTGGGGATTGGCACAACAACGCCGGCTTATAATTTAGAGGTTTCAAGCTCCGCCTCAACGACTGTAATGATAGGAAGTGGAGCGTTGACGGGTTGCTTGGGAATTGGCGATATAGATAAAGCAGGAATTACTTGGTGTACTGCTCTTGATGGAACATTAACCTGCACTTCCGCAAAACCCCAACAGTGTAAATAATATTCTGGATTTTGATTTGGGATTTATTACCAAAGGATTTTGTGGTATTATGAATTAATAGTTAAGATAATACTAAAATAAAAATATGGTTAAGATAAACGAGGAAAAGTATAAAAATGTGATACTTTTTTTTGCCAATAAAATTAAAAATGGAACTTTGGGAAAGTTAAAAATGATGAAGTTGCTATATTTTTTGGATTTTGATTTTTTTGAAAAATATGATAAGTCAATTACTGGGGATGAATACTTAAGATTTGAAAATGGGCCAGTGCCAAGAATGGCTGAAAAGATTTTGAAAGAAATGCATGGTAAGGAAATTAAAATATCTAATATAAAAATAGCTAAAGGATACAACGACCAGCAAAGAATAGAACCGCTAAAATGTTTTGACTTAAGGTTGTTTTCAAAAGAGGAGTTGTTAATGATGGAAGAAATAGCTGAAAAGTGGGAAAAATTTTCTGGAACAGAAATGAAAAACGCCAGCCATGGCGAAGCGCCTTGGATAGCCACAAAGCCAGACGACATTATTGATTACAATTTATCTTACTATCGCAATAAATGTGGTGAAATGGAAAGAATTTAACTGGTATGGAAACCACAAGGCATTGCTATATTGAAAAAGATCTGAAAACATTAAAGCGTTTTTCTGCTCCAAGGGAATCTTTGGAAGCGTGGGAACGGCTTTTTTGTTTAAAAGGAATTAACGAGACTCCTGGAATAGAGCGGTGTCCCGGATTTGGAGTTTTAAAAATTTATAAAGCAAGAGTCGTGCCGTTGAAAGAAAATGTGGGCAAGTCGCAGGGTTATAGATTGATATTTAAATTATTGGAAAATAATGTTTGTGAAATTTTAGTTTTTTCAAGGCATGGAATTTATAAAACCGAAGGCGAGTTGCTCAGGATAATAAAGGGGCGACTATAGCAACCCGTTGACATTATTTTTTTTATTTGGTAAATTATATTTACTTGTGAAAGAGTGATTCATTTTTTATTTATTTTTATTTATTATGTGTCCAACAATTCATCAATTAATTAAAAAGCCAAGAAAGCAAGTGAAAAAGACAATCAAAATGAGAGCTTTGACTTATGGTTTTAATGTCTTAAAAAATAGACCACAAGATTATGCCTCGCCTTTTAAAAGAGGAATTTGCACAAAGGTTTTTACTGTTACGCCAAAAAAACCAAACTCGGCCTTACGAAAAGTGGCTAGAGTTAAGCTGTCAAATGGTAAAGAAGTTTCTGCTTATATTGGCGGGGAAGGCCACAATTTACAAGAGCACTCAATGGTTTTGGTAAGAGGAGGAAAAGTTAAGGACTTGCCCGGTGTTCGATACCATATCGTGCGAGGGCACCTAGATACAACCGGGGTGGCTGGGAGAAAGAATAGTAGGTCAAAATACGGAGCGAAAAAAGTTAAAAGTTAAAAGTGCAAAGTTAAAAGTTTATGGCTAAATTTAAAACAAGAGAAATATTACCTGATTCATCTTATGATAGCGTTATTGTGGCAAAATTTATTAACACCATAATGGATCAAGGCAAAAAAAGCATTGCCAGAAAAATTGTTTATAGCGCTTTTGATATTGTGAAAGAACAAACAAAGCAAGACGCAATGGACATTTTTGAAAAAGCCTTAGAAGAGGCAGCGCCGAAAGTTGAAGTTCGGCCGCAAAGAGTTGGGGGAGCTACTTACCAGGTGCCAAGGGAGGTAAAAGATAAAAGAGCTTTGAGTTTGGCAATGAGATGGCTTATTTCATCAGCTCGCAAGAAAAAAGGCAGGGATATGGCTAGCAGATTAGCCGAGGAACTTGTGCAAGCCAGCAAGGGCGAAGGAGAATCAGTTAAAAAGAAAATTAATGTTCATAAAATGGCCGAAGCCAACAAAGCATTTGCTTATCTAGCAAGATAAGCAAATGTAAAGGAGGGGTCGGGAGGAAAGAATTTCCTCCCGTGTTGGAAAACAGCGAGCCTTCGGGCGAGCGTTAGAAACCGAGGGTTTCTAAGGAGCGAAGCGACATTTGATTATCTAGCAAGATAAAACTTATTTATGGCACGGGAATTTCCAATTGAGAAAACAAGGGATATTGGCATTATTGCCCATATTGACGCAGGTAAAACAACCGTTTCGGAGCGGGTTTTGTTTTATACTGGCATTTCTCATAAAATCGGTGAAGTGCACGAAGGTGAGGCTGTGATGGATTGGATGGAACAAGAAAGAGAAAGAGGCATTACCATAACATCTGCGGCCACCACTTGTTATTGGACGCCAACTGGAATGGAAAAAGAAAAAGCTAATTTATTTAGATTTAATTTAATTGACACACCCGGACACATTGATTTTACTGCGGAAGTGCAGAGGTCTTTGCGGGTTTTGGACGGGGCCGTAGTGGTTTTTGATGGTGTGGCTGGAGTGGAAGCTCAATCTGAAACTGTTTGGCGGCAGGCCGACAACTACAAAGTGCCAAGAATATGTTTTGTTAATAAATTAGATAGAATGGGCGCTAGTTTTGATAAATGCTTGGCTTCTATTGAACAAAAGCTTACCAAGTCATCGGTGGTTATCCAATTTCCCGACGACCATGAAGAAAGGTTTAAGGGTATTGTGGATTTAATTACCCAAAAATATTATACTTTTGACGGAGAGAAAGGAGAAAAAGTTATGGAAAATGAAATTCCGGAAAATTTAAAAGAAAAAGCTAAGGAATGGCGACACAATATGATGGAAAAGATTGCCGCAGAGGATGAGAATTTATTGGACAGATTTGTAGAAGGCAAAGAAATCTCGGTGGATGAAACAAGGGATTCTTTACGAAAATCTGTTTTAGCTTATAAGCTTATTCCAGTGATGGCGGGTTCAGCTTTAAAAAATAAAGGCGTTCAATTAATGCTTGACGCTGTTTGTTATTATTTACCAAGCCCAATTGATTTACCCCCAGTCAAGGGGTTAGACCCAAAAACAGAAAAAGAAATTACCAGAAGTGCAAACGACGCAGAGCCATTTTCTGCTTTGGTTTTTAAAATTGCCACTGACCCATTTGTGGGCAGTTTGGCTTATTTTAGAGTTTATTCTGGAACTTTAACCAAGGGCTCTTATTTAATGAATCCAATTACTGGGGAAAAAGAAAGAATTGGCCGAATTTTGCAAATGCACGCAAACTCTCGGAAAGATATTGACGAGGTTTCAGCTGGGGATATTGCAGCCACCGTGGGCTTGCGAAGAACTAGTACTGGCCACACACTTTGTGATGAAAGCAACCAAATTATTTTAGAAAAACCGGTCTTCCCAGAGCCAGTTATTTCTATTAGAATTGAGCCAAAAACAAAGGCTGACCAAGAAAAGCTTATTGTGGCTTTGAAAAAATTATCTGATGAGGACCCAACCTTTAGAATTAAAGAGGATTTAGAAACTGGGGAAACAATTATGTCGGGTATGGGCGAATTGCATTTGGATATTTTGGTTGAAAGAATGAAAAGAGAATTTGGCGTGGAAGCTAACACTGGTAAGCCCCAAGTGGCTTACAAAGAAACTATTATGGGGGAAGCGGAGGCGGAGGGAAAATATATTAAACAATCTGGCGGTCGAGGTCAATACGGCCATGTGTATTTAAGGGTGAAGCCAAAAGAAAGAGGGCTTGGCTATGAATTTATCAATGCCATTAAAGGAGGCGCTATTCCTCAAGAGTTTATTCCAGGCGTGCAGAAAGGAGTTAAAGAAGCCACAAACAAAGGCGTGGTGGCTGGTTATCCAGTGGTTGACATTGAAATTACTTTATACGATGGCTCTTACCATGATGTTGATTCCTCAGAAATTGCTTTTAAAATTGCCTCATCTATGGCATTTCAGGCTGCTTGTAAAAAAGCGCAACCAATTGTTTTGGAGCCAATTATGAAGCTTGAAGCTGCCTGTCCAGAAGAATTTTTTGGAGATGTTATTGGTGATTTAAATAGAAGAAGGGGATTGATTGAAGAAACAGATGACAGGGTTGGCCAAAAAATAATTAAGGGCAAGGTGCCTTTGTCTGATATGTTTGGCTATGCAACTTCGTTAAGGTCATTGACCCAAGGAAGAGGGGCCTTTACTATGGAGTTTGACCACTACGAAAGAGTGCCAGCCAACATTGCTCAAGAAATTGTGGAAGGAAAAAGAATATAACAATAAAAACCCGAAGCACGAAATTCGAAATCCGAAAAATTATCAATTATTAAAGTTCGGAATTCTGGTTTCGGAATCCTGGTTTCTAAGATTATGGACTTATTTAAAATAAAGCAAATTGTTTCTAGGGAGGGAAAGGTTGTCATAGCCGACAATGACGATATTATGGTGATTATGTCGTTTGATGAATACGAGAAGATGAAAGATAAAAATTTAGGATTAAGTTCGGTTTTATTGGAAGCAAAAATACCCCTTCCAGAATCCAGAATAGAACCTAGAATAGAAGTTCAACCTCAAGTGGAACCTCAACCTCAAGTAGAAAAACCAGTAGCCGAGCTAACCCTCGACGATTTACCATTTTAAGCTAAAACTAAAACCACCCGCGCTTAGCGCGGGTGGTTTTAGTTTTTTAAACTGCAATTTATCTAATCTATTACTGGTAATATTTTCTAGTTTTTGTGTTGTAGATTTTTCCTTCTTGGATTTTTTTAATGCAAGTTGGAATAATTATTTCTCCAGTTGTATCAGCTGTTACAATGCCAGCATTTCCACTGAAATCTTTAATTGTGGCCAAGCCTTCCCTTATTTTTTCCTTTCCATATCCCTTTCTTTGAACTGCATCTTTAATCATATTAGCCATATCATAGCCTAATTCAGAGAAGAACCCAGGATAAGAGCTATATTCTTGTTGGAACTTTGTCACATAACCTTTAGGGGATTCATCAAGGCAGAATGCAGTTACATAAACACCCTCCATTGTGCCTTCAGCTTTTTGGATATTTTCCATAGTGGCGATTGTGCCCACAGAAAGTACGGTTGTATTAATTCCTAATTCTTTTATTTGCCTTAGGGCAGTTAACAGCTGGAAGTCCAAACCCACAAGATAGATACTATCAAAATCTTTTTGCTTTAATTTTGTTAACTGGGTCTTATAATCATAATCAGTCCATGTGAACATTTCTTGAGCCACTACTTCAGCTCCAACTCTTTTTACTTCTTGCGAAAAGACCTTGCTATAGTCAATGCCAAAAGTATCTTGCAAGTAAAGTATGGCGATTTTTTTCAAGCCAAGGGTTTTTACAGCATAATCTGCCATAATAGGGGCGTCAACATCAGCATTGGTGAAGTACCTAAATATATATTCGCCTTGACTAGGGATTCCAGAGCCAGATGAAATAGTTAAGAAAAGCGGAGTTTTATCGGCTTGGGCTAGGGGTATTAGGGCCTCGATGCCAATATTTTCTGCAATAAGCACGTCTGGCTTAAAAGTAGCCATTATTTTTTGGTAAGCTGAAACCATATCTTCGGCATTGTCTTTGCTGTCTTCGAATTGAATTTGAGCATTAGGAAATTCTTTAGCAGCTAATAAAATGCCATTTTGCGTGTCTTGGCCCATAAAAGCGCTGTTGCCCGACAACGGAGCCAAAACACCAATTTTAACTGTCTCTGGAATCTTTTCTTTATTGTTAGCATTCCAGATGCTATAGCCCACAAGCATAATAACAATAAGAACAACTAAACTTACTAAGATTTTATTTGTTTTATTCATATTTTTTATTTTTTACTTTTGTTAAGACCTTTTATGATTTTTTACTTAAGAAAATAAAGGGGGAGTGGTGGCTTGTCTTGCTTGCAAGCCACCCAATATCCTATCCAAAACTCATAAGGGCATCTAGTTCTAGAGATATCCCTATAAGCTTTTGGAATAATTCCTCTCGTTTTTCCTGGCTGGCTTTTTCGCCTAAGATACTCTCTATCCTCCAGGCTGCTGACAGGATCTCTTTTTGGGAGATTAAGAGTTGCTCAATCGATTTTTCTTTCATTCCTATCTACACCTCCTTTATCTTTCTTGGCTGTATTATAGCAAGTTAGAGAAGTGGTGGTCAATAACACCATTTTCTATTGACAAGGTTTTGGGCTGGGTGTATAATGAAAGCAATAAAATAAAAAAATAAACATATGTCATTAGAAATTTTAGAGGGTTTAGGCTTAACCCAAAATGAAGCCAAAATTTATCGCACCCTGCTTGATTTAAAGCAAGGCTCAATTGGCGACATCTCAGAGCATGCCAATATTCACCGCAGAAACACCTACGATGCCATAAAACGTTTATTGGCTAAGGGGTTGGCTTTCCAGGTTTTACCAAAGAAAACTTTAACATTTGGGCCAGTACACCCAGATAAATTAAAAGAATTATTAGAAGAGAAGAATGATGAGCTTAATTCTTTATTGCCTGGTTTGGTTAAGAAATTTGAAACAATTAATGCCTCTCAGTCAGTCTATGTTTACAAAGGCGTTGGCGGATTAAGAAATTACATGGACTTGATTTTAAAAGAGGGCAAGGATATTTTCGGCATTGCTAGCAAGGGCACTTGGTTTGAAGCGCGAACTATTGATTATGCGGTTAAAACAGCTAAAAAATTAAAAGAAAAAAATATTAAAACCTCTGTTATTTTTGATTTTGAACTGAAAAGTCACCCTGAAGTTTTAAAAGTTATGGATAGCTACAAAATAATGCCCCAAAAATATTCCACTGGCTCGTCAATGGATATTTTTGGCGATTATGTGGCCGTTTATTCGGGTGTTGGGCCAAAAGCGCTTAGTGGCGACATAACTATTTTTATTTTAAAAGATAAAACTTTGGCTTTGGATTGTAAAAAATGGTTTGATTTTATGTGGGATAATTTGAAATAGCTTAGCAAGGCGTTGAGGGGGGGGTTGACTTTATTTTTGTAATCCATATAATGAACATAATAATAAAAATAAATTCCGAAACCAGAATTCCGAAACCAGAAAAAATACCCAATGAATAAATTTGAAGATTAGGTATTTAAGCATTAGGTATTTTTTCGTTATTCGGTTTTCGGGTTTATGGTTTTTTAAAATCTATGGCAGAAAAAGTAAAATTTGAGAGAACAAAGCCGCATTTAAATATCGGCACAATTGGCCACGTTGACCACGGCAAAACAACTTTAACCGCCGCGATGTTGAAGTATGCCCACTTGAAAGGTTTTAAATCTTCCAACAAATCAATTGATGAAATTGATTCTGCTCCAGAAGAAAAAGCCAGAGGCGTCACGATTAACATTTCCCACAACGAATTTGAAACAGCCAACAGGCACTATGCTCTAATTGATTGCCCAGGCCACGCTGATTATATTAAAAATATGATTACTGGCGCGGCTCAAATGGATGGCGGTATTTTAGTGGTTTCAGCTGCGGAAGGTCCTATGCCCCAAACCAGAGAGCATGTTTTGCTTGCTAGCCAAGTTGGCTTGCCAAACTTGCTCGTGTTTTTAAATAAATGCGATCAGGTTGATGACCCAGAAATGATTGAATTAGTGGAATCAGAGTTGAGAGAATTGTTAAAGAAATACGATTTTCCCGGGGATACAACTCCAATTATTAGAGGTTCAGCTTTAAAAGCAGTGGCCGCTGAATCAGTTGATCACGAGGATATGAAACCAATCGCTGAATTATTTGAGAAAATTGATTCTTTCTTTCCCGAGCCAGTTAGAGCTACTGACAAACCATTTTTAATGGCTGTTGAAGATGTTTTTTCCATTGAAGGAAGAGGCACCGTGGCAACAGGCAGGGTGGAGAGAGGTATTGTGAAGGGCGGGGAAGAAGTGGAGGTGGTTGGCTTGCGAGCTACCCAAAAAACTATTGCCACGAGTGTGGAAATGTTCAACAAAATTCTTGATGAAGGAAGGGCTGGAGATAATGTGGGTATTTTATTGAGAGGCTTTAAAAAAGAAGATATTGAAAGAGGCCAAGTGCTTGCTAAGCCAGGCTCTGTTACTCCGCACAGTGAATATGAAGCAGAAATCTACGCTTTAACTAAAGATGAAGGTGGAAGGCACACTCCGTTTTTCTCTGGCTATAAACCACAATTTTTTATTAGGACTTGCGATGTTACTGGAGATGTGATTTTGCCATCCGGTGTTGAAATGGTTATGCCAGGAGATACAATTAGCGTAACAGTAAAATTGATTACCCCAATTGCCTTGGAAGAAAAGCAGAAATTTGCTATTAGAGAAGGGGGCAGGACTGTTGGAGCTGGAGTGGTTTCAAAGATTATAAAATAATGATAGTAGTAAAAGAAAAATCAGGAGAGCAGGCAGTGCAGCTAAGAATTAAGCTGAAGTCATACGACAGCAAGGTAGTTGATGCTTCGTGCCACCAAATTACGGAAATATCTGGCCGGTCTGGCGTTGAAATGGTTGGGCCCGTGCCATTGCCAACAGAAATAAAGAAATACACAGTCAATAGGTCAACATTTGTGCACAAAGATGCCAGAGAGCAATTTGAAATGAGAGTGCATAAAAGATTGATCGAAGTAACAAATCCAAATCAGAGATTTATTGAATCATTGCGAGATTTAACATTGCCAGCGGGCGTGGAAATTGAAATTAAAACCATATAATGTTCAAAGTAAAACTAAATTAAGTTTAAACTTTGAAGCGGGAAGAAAGCATACCCTTTGTAATTTTTTAACAAAATACGGGGAGCTCTTGCCCCCCGTTTTTTGTTCGCTCGACCCCACCCCTCTGCTTGCGGGCAGAGGAGTGGGGTCGCTAAAGAAACATATGCCATTTATTCTTGGAAAAAAATTAGAGATGACGCAAGTATTTAATGAAAAGGGAGATGCAGTGCCTGTGACTTTGATTACAGCTGGGCCTTGTGCTGTTTTGCAAATAAAAACTAAAGATACTAAGGATAAATATGATTCTGTTCAGATTGGTTTTGAGAAAAAATCTAGAAAAATTAAAAAAACCGAGAAAGGCAAGGAGTACAGACATATTAGAGAATTCAGGGCTCAAGAATCAGGAGTTAAGAATTATGAATTAGGTCAAGAGATTAACGCTTCGGTTTTTCAAGAGGGTGATTCAGTAAAGATTTCTGGAATTTCAAAGGGAAAGGGGTTTCAGGGAGGCGTGAAAAGATATAATTTTAGAGGTCATCACCAAACCCATGGCACAAAGCACGAAATAAGAACTATTGGTTCTGTTGGTGCCACTGACCCGGGTAGAGTTTTTCCTGGTAAGAGAATGCCAGGTCATATGGGCGTTGTAAGAATTTCTGTGAGAAATTTAAAGATTGTTAAAATTGATGCAGAAAATAACATAATTGCCATAAAAGGCGCCATCCCCGGAAGCCGTGGCACACTTATTGAAATCACCAGCTCACCAGTAAAGAAAAAGAAGCAGTAGATATATATGAAGATTGATGTTTACAATCAGGAAGGAAAAGTTACTGGCCAGGCGGAGGTGCCTGAGGGGATTTTTGATGTAAAGTTATCTAAGGATTTGTTGCACCAAGTGGCTGTTTCGCAAATGGCAAATAGAAGGCAAGGCAACGCTCACACCAAAGACAGAGGAGATGTTTCTGGAGGAGGCAAAAAACCATGGAGGCAAAAAGGCACAGGCCGAGCTAGAGCAGGTTCAACCAGATCTCCATTATGGAAAGGCGGGGGCGTTACTTTTGGGCCAACAAATGAAAAAGTTTATAAAAAAATTGTGCCAAAGAAAATAAAAAGAGCTGCTCTATTTATGGCTTTAACTGAAAAAGCTAAAAATAATCTTGTTATTTTAATAGAAGATTTAAAAATAAAAGAGGCAAAAACAAAATTAGCAACTAGTATTTTAGGGAAAATGCCAACTAATAGCAAAACTACTTTAATTGCCTTGCCAGAAATGGATAAAAATTTTATTTTGGCTAGTCGCAATATAGAAAAAGTAAAAGTTATGCAAGTTAAAGATTTGAGCGCTTTGGATGTTTTAAATAATAAATATTTGATTATGCCAAGAGAAAGCATTGAAGTTATGAAAAAAATATATGGGATTATTTAATAGAACTAAAAAAGAAGATGGACTGAAAGAAGAAAAGAGGGTTAAGAAAGAAAGGGAGAAATCCATAAAGAAAGTTGCAGAGGAAAAGCCCGCCCTTGTCTTGCCGAAGCCTGATAAGGCGAAGGTAGGCAAGAAAAGAGATATTAAGATGGCTCCTGGTATTTTAGATAGGCCCCAAATTACTGAAAAAGCCACTTTTTTAATGGAAAAAAATCAATATATTTTTCAAGTTTTTAAAGATGCTACCAAGCCAGAAGTAAAAAAAGCCGTGGAAGAAGTTTATGGCGTTAATGTTGAGAAAGTAAGAATTATCAATGTTGATAGAAAGAAAAAAAGATTGGGTAGGACGACCGGGTGGACAAAAGGATATAAAAAAGCGATTGTTACTTTAGAGAAAGGACAGAAAATAGAAATTATACCTAGATAATATGTCAGCGAAAAAGAAAAAAACAATTTTATCAAAAAATAAACCCCAGAAAAGCCTATTGGCGGTTTTAAAGAAAACAGGCGGTAAAAATAATACCGGCCGTATTACTGTGCATCACAAAGGAGGCGGGGTAAAAAGAATGTATCGAATGGTTGATTTTGGCCAATCAAGAATTAACGAACCAGCTGTGGTTCAGACACTTGAGTATGACCCAAATAGAACTTGCTATATTGCCTTATTAAAGTATAATGATGGCGAGTTAAAATATATTATTGCCCCTGATGGTTTGAAAGTTGGAGATGAAGTTTTGTGTTCAGAAAAAGCCACAGCCAACGTGGGTAATAGAATGAAGCTGAAAAATATTCCAGTTGGCTCAATTGTTCACAATATTGAATTATTTCCCATGGCTGGTGGCAAAATGGCTCGATCAGCCGGGAGTGGCATTGTAATTATGGGCCACGAAGAAAAGTATAGCCAATTAAAGATGCCATCAACCGAGGTAAGAAAGGTTTTGGGGGAGTGCTTTGCTTCAATTGGCCAGGTTTCAAATCCAGAGCATAGATTTAAACAGATTGGTAAAGCAGGCATTGCCAGAAAAATGGGTCATCGCCCAACTGTGCGGGGTTCAGCTATGAATGCTTGCGACCATCCGCATGGAGGTGGAAAGAACAAACAACCAATTGGCCGCCATCCAAGAACTCCTTGGGGCAAGCCAGCCTTGGGAGTTAGAACAAGAAAGAGAAGTTGGACAAGCAATTTAATTTTAAAAAGAAGAATCCAAAAGAAACATAAATAATTACCAAAATGCCAAGAAGTTTAAAAAAAGGTCCTTTTGTGGACGAAAGATTAATAAAGAAAGTTATCAGCCAGAAAGCAGGCGAGAAAAAGATTATCAAGACATGGTCGAGAGAGTGTTCGGTTACGCCAGAAATGGTTGGCTCTACTTTTGGCGTTCATAATGGAAAAGAGCATGTGCCTGTGTATGTTTCTGAAGATATGGTTGGCCATAAATTAGGAGAGTTTTCTCCAACCACTAAGTTTGGCAGGCATGGCGGGAAAATGCAAAGAGAGCAAGAATCAAAGTCAGCTCAGTCTAGCGCCCAACCCAAGGGGCCGGTAAAGAAATAATTATGAAAGTTTCAGCAAAATTAAACAATTTAAGAATATCGCCAAGAAAAGTTAGATTAGTGGCTGATATGGTAAGGGGGAAAAAAGCAGAAAAGGCCCAGGCGTCTTTGAATTTTTGCATTAAAAAAGGAGCCTTGCCTTTGAAAAAACTTTTAGATTCAGCTTTAGCTAATGCTAAGAATAATTTTCAGCTGAAAGAAGACGATTTATTTATTTCTTTAATTAAGGTTGATGAAGGCAGAACTCTTAAAAGATGGAGGGCTAGAGCTCGGGGGAGAGCTTGTCGTATAGAGAAAAAAACATCAAACATCACATTAGAGCTTAATACGCCCCACCCCTCTGCTTTGGGGCAGAGGAGTGGGGCGGGAAAGAATCAAAAAAATGTCACATAAAGTCCACCCAAAATCTTTTAAGATAAGAGAAATGAAAGACTGGCTTTCCAGAGGCTTTTATAAAAACAATTTTCCTGTTTATTTAGAGGAGGATTTTATCATTAGAAGTTTTATAACAAAAAAGTTAGCCCAAGGCATTATTCAAGAAGTAGAAATAGAGAGAACGTCAGTAGCTTTAAAAATTATTATTAAAACGTCCCGACCTGCCTTAATTATTGGCAGGGGTGGGAAGGGCGTTGAAGAATTGAGGGCTGGGATTGAAAAAGCAATATCAAAAGTAAGGGGAAAAATAAAAACAGACAAGAATAGCATTAAGATAGAAATTATTGAAATAAGAAACCCATGGCTTTCCCCTAGCCTAACAGCTCAATGGATGTCTGGGCAAATTGAGAAGCAGGTGCCGTTTAGAAGGGTTTTGAAAATGGCTCTTAGCAAAACAGCTGAACAAAAAGAAATAAAAGGCGTAAAAGTTGAGGTGTCGGGAAGGTTAAACGGAGTTGAAATTTCCAGAAGAGAATGGTTAAAAGATGGTCGCCTTCCCCTGCAAACAATAAGAGCCATAGTTGAATATGGCGCAGCAGAGGCGCATTGTACTTATGGAGTTATTGGCGTTAAAGTTTGGATGTATAAAGGAGAGAAGTTTAGTTAAAAGTTAAAAGTGCAAAATTCAAAGTTATGTTGACACAACCAAGAAAAATGAAACATAGGAAGTGGCATAAGGGCACCAGCAAGGGAAATGACACAAGAGGAACAGAAGTTTCTTATGGCTCTTTTGGCTTGAAATCATTGGGTACAAAATGGATTACGGCCAATCAAATGGAATCTGCCAGAAAAGCTATTACCAAAGCCATGAAAAGAAAAGGAAAGATGTGGATTAGGATATTCCCGCAAAAACCAGTTACGCAAAAAGGCGGAGAAGTTGGTATGGGCGGGGGTAAGGGAGCAGTAGACCACTATGTTTTTCCGATCAAGCCAGGCAGAGTGATATTTGAAATTGACGGAGTTGATGAAAAAATTGCCGTGTTGGCTTTTAGCAAAGCAGCGGATAAATTGCCAATTAAAGTCAAATTTGTTAAGAAATAACATGAAACGCAACGAACAGCTAAAAGAGCTTTTAAAATTAAGTAAAGATGATTTGCAAAAATCGCTGAAAGAAAAGCAAGAAAATCTTCGCGTTTTTAGATTTGATTTGGCGGCCGGGAAAGTAAAAGATATTAGGGCCATTAGGGCAACAAAAAGAAATATTGCCAGAATACAAACTTTAATAAAAACATGAAAAAGATATTAGAAGGAAAAATAGTTTCCAACAAAATGGCCAATACCGTGGTGGTGGAAGTGGAAACAGTAAAAGTGCATCCAAAATACAGAAAGAGATACACATCTTCAAAAAAGTATAAGGCTGACACAGCTGGAAGCATTTTTAATATTGGGGATAAAGTTTTTATAGAAGAGTCAAGGCCGTTGAGCAAAGATAAAAGATGGAGAGTAAAAACCATTTCTTAAAGTATGATTCAATTAAGAACAATGTTAAATGTGGCAGATAACACCGGGGCTAAAATAGTCCAGTGTTTTCATGTGCCCGGAGGAACAAGAAAGAAATATGCTAGGATCGGTGATATTATTATTGCGGCTGTTAAAAAAGCAGAGCCAAGGCGTGATGTTAAGGAGCATCAGGTTGTTAAGGCAGTGATTGTGAGGCAAAAAAGCCCATTTAGAAGAAAAGACGGCTCTTATTTGCGATTTGATGATAATGCTTGTTGTATTTTAAACGACCAGAAACAACCCAAGGGAAATAGAATTTTAGGGCCTGTTCCTAGAGAATTGAAAGAAAAAGGATTTGAGGCTATAACAACTATGGCAAAAGACGTAGTTTAAATTTATGCGTATTAAAAAAGGAGACAATGTTTTAATAATTGCTGGCAAGGACAAAGGCAAAAAGGCTAAGGTCTTAAAAAGCTTTCCATCCAAGGGATTAATTTTGGTTGAAGGGGTTAATATAAAAAAGACTCACAAAAGGCCAAAAAAGCAAGGAGAAAAAGGGCAAATTGTTGAAGTTTCTTTTCCTATGCAGATTTCCAAGGCCCAGATTTTGTGCTCTAAATGTAGCAAGCCCACTAGGATAGGCTATAAGATAGAGGCAGATAATAAAGTGAGAATTTGCAAAAAATGCAAAGCCGATATTTAACTTTATGAAAAGATTGCAAGAACAATATAATAAAGAAGTTATTCCAGAGATGGTTAAGAAGTTTGGTTATAAGAGTATAATGGCTGTGCCAAAAATAAAAAAGATTGTTATAAATTGTGGTTTTGGCAAAATGGTTATTGGCAAGAGTGGGGGCGAGCGAGAAAAAGCAGAGCAGTATATTTCAGAATCAATGGCTGCCATTACTGGGCAAAAACCATCTTTAAATAAAGCAAAAAAATCAATTGCCGCTTTTAAATTGAGAGAAGGCGTGGCGGTTGGCGCTCATTGCACTTTAAGAAAGAAAAGAATGTTTGATTTTTTAGAAAAATTGATTTGGATTGTTTTGCCAAGGTCTCGTGATTTTAGGGGCATTGATATTAAAGCAGTAACTAGCCAAGGGGATATTACTATTGGATTTAAAGAGTATGTTCCGTTTCCTGAATTGAAAGTTGAAAAAGAAAAAGGTATTTTTGGGCTGGAAGTTACAATTTCTACCACAGCCCAAACAAGAGAAGAAGGTATAGAGTTGTTAAGATTATTGGGCTTCCCATTTAAAAAGTAATAACATGGCAAAAAAATCATTAATTAACCAATCAAATCGAAAACCAAAGTTTTCCTCAAGAATAGTCAGGAGATGCTTTAAATGTGGAAGATACCGAGGATTTATAAGAGACTTTGGTTTGTGCCGAATTTGTTTTAGGGAAATGGCAAGTAGGGGAGAGATACCCGGAATAAAAAAATCAAGCTGGTAAATATATGACAGATCCAATAACAGACATGTTTAATAGAATAAGAAATGCTCAAGTTGTTTTTCACAAAACAACTGACGTTCCTTTTTCAAAATTAAGATACTCAATTGCTGAAATTTTAAAGGCAGAAGGGCTTATTTTGGATTGCAAGAAAAAAGGGAAAAAGCCATTCCAAATTATTAAAATACAATTAAAATATAACGAAAAGATACCGGCTGTTTCTGGATTTAAAAGAATTTCAAAACCAGGCCAGAGAATTTATAAAAAAGCTGATGAAATTTCTAAAGTTAGGAGTGGCTATGGCTTATCGATTGTTTCCACTACCAATGGCCTGTTGACAGACAAACAAGCTAGAAAAAACAAAGTCGGAGGTGAATTAATGGTAGAAGTGTGGTAAATTAAGAATTACTAAAATGAGCAGAATAGGAAAAAAACCAATACAAATACCCCAAACCGTCACAGTTATTCTTGAAAAAGGCAGTGTTTTGTTTAAGGGGCCTAAAGGAGAGATAAAACAGGAAGTTCCAGAGGGTATTGCTGTTGAGCAACAGGGTAATATTTTAGTTGTTAAGCCAGAGAAAGAAGGCAAAACAATAGCTGCTCTTTGGGGATTAACCACGGCCTTATTACTAAACCATGTTCACGGCGTTTCAGAAGGATTTGAGAAGAAATTAGAAATCAGGGGGGTTGGGTATAAGGTAGCCATAGAAGGGGACACAAAATTAAGGTTGGATTTAGGCTTTTCCCATCCTATTTTTATGGAAATTCCAAAAGGATTATCTGTAAAAATAGAGAAACAATTTATAATTATTTCTGGTTTTGACAAGCAACAAGTTGGCCAATTTGGTGCAAAAATAAGGGCGATAAGAAAGCCAGAGCCATATAAAGGCAAGGGCGTTAGATATTTTGGCGAAGTTGTGCGTAAGAAAGAAGGCAAGAAAGCCGGCAAGTAATCTTTAATGAGGAATTAACATGAAACCAAACAAACAAGAAAAAAGAATAAGAAGGCATAATAGAGTTAGGGCAAAAGTTGTTGGCACACCAAAAGCGCCTCGGCTTTGCGTGTTTAAATCAAATCAGCACATTTACGCGCAGATAATTGACGACGCTAAAGGCAAAACAATTATTTCAGCAAAAGATACTGGGAAAAAAGCAAAACTTGAAGCGGCTTTGGATGTTGGCAAGGCAATAGCCAAATTAGCCATAGATAAAAAGATAAAGCAAGTTGTTTTTGATAGAGGAGGATTTAAATATCATGGAAGGATTAGGGCCGTGGCTGAAGGAGCGAGAGAAGGAGGATTGCAGTTTTAAGCTTTTTCGCCCCACCCCTCGGCTTTCGGGCCGAGGAGTGGGGCGGAAAAATATAATTTATGGAACAACAGCAACAAGGAAAATTTAATAGAGACAGAAGGGGGCAATTTCCTGCCAAACCAAAAGATGAATTTGATTCAGTGGTTTTAGATTTAGCTAGAGTTACTCGAGTTACCAAAGGAGGAAAGCAAATGCGCTTTAGAGCGGTGGTGGTGGTTGGTAATAAAAAAGGGAAGATTGGCCTTGGCGTGGCTAAGGGGCCGGATGTGGCTATTGCTGTTGAAAAATCAACTCGGCTAGCTAAAAAAAACTTATTGTCTGTGCCAATGTTTGAGGAAACAATTCCTCACGAAGTTACAGCAAAGTATGGTCCAGCTCGGGTTTTGTTAAGACCCCAAGCAAAAGGTAGAGGTTTGGTGGCCGGGGGGCAGGTTAGGGTTATTTGCAATTTAGCAGGAATTAGAAACATTTCTTCAAAATTGTTATCTAGGTCAAGAAATAAATTAAATATTGCCCGAGCAACCATTGCTGCTTTAAAGGGATTGAAAATAAAGGACGCCCCCAAAACACAAGTTGTGAGCGAAACCAAGTAAGAATTACTAAAATGCAAATTCACGAATTACAACCAGATAATAAAACAAAAGATAGCAAGCGGATTGGCCGGGGAGGCAAAAAGGGGACTTATTGTGGAAAGGGGTGTAAGGGCCAGAAGTCAAGGGCTGGCAGAAAAATGCAACCTTTTATGAGAGAAATTATTAAAAGATATCCAAAAATAAGAGGATACAGGCAAGAGTTGAGAGGCGAGGGAGTTGCCTCATTGAATCTTAATGTTTTAGAGAAAAATTTTAAAGCAGGCGAAAAAATTACGCCAGAAATTTTAGTTGATAAAAAATTGATTAGAAAAATTTCAGGTAAAACCCCATTGGTAAAGATTTTAGGAAATGGAGAAATCACTAAGCAACTTATAATTGAAGATTGTTTGGTGTCTGCCACAGCAAAAGTTAAAATAGAAAAAAATGGAATGGTTCAATAAATTATTATTAATATTTAAAGACAAGCAATTAAGAAATAAAATTCTGTTTGTTTTGGCTTTGCTGGCTGTTTCGCGCCTAGCGGCCAATATTCCTATCCCAGGCATTGATTTGGAAAATTTAAAAAGATTCTTTAGTCAAAATGAGCTTTTAGGGCTTTTAAATGTTTTTGTTGGTGGGGCTTTTTCCAATTTATCAATTGTCATGCTTGGCTTGGGCCCCTATATTACCTCAACCATTATTATTCAGCTTTTAACAATGATTTTCCCGGCTTTGGAAAAAATGTATAAAGAAGAAGGAGAAGCGGGTAGAGCTAGATTTAATAAATATGGAAGAATTTTAACAGTGCCCTTAGCTGCTTTGCAGGGTTATGCAATGTTGATGCTGTTTCAAAAACAAGGAGCTATTGCTGTTTTGCCAGCCTGGCAAATGGTTACCTCTATTATTACTATCACTGGGGGAGCATTATTTTTAATGTGGCTTGGTGAGCTTATCACCGAAAAGGGTATTGGCAATGGCGTTTCCATTTTAATATTTGCTGGCATTGTGGCTGATACGCCTTCGCAAATTAGGCAAATTGCTTTAAGCTGGGATCCTTCAAAAGCGCTTTCTTATATTGCATTTTTTGTTATTGCTTTGGTAATTATTGCTGGAGTTGTTTTAATAACCGAAGCCAAAAGAAATATTCCTGTTAACTATGCCAAAAGAGTGCGGGGCAATAAAATGTATGGAGGTGTTTCTACTTATTTGCCTATTAATTTAAATCCAGCTGGGGTTATTCCAATTATTTTTGCTTTAAGTATTTTAATGTTTCCTACAATGATTGCTAATTTTCTAACTGTTGGGGGAAACGCTTTTATTGCCAATATGGCAAAAACGGTTTCAGTATTTTTATCAAATGTTTGGGTAAACGGGTCTTTGTTTTTTGTTTTAGTTTTTCTTTTTACTTTTTTCTATACAGCTGTTACTTTTGACCCAAAATCAATTGCCACTAATTTGCAAAAAATGGGCGGATTTGTGCCGGGCATTAGGCCAGGGGAGTCAACAGCTGGATTCTTGAAAAAGATTCTTTACCGCACGCTTTGCATTGGCGCTTTATCTTTGGCTTTAATTGCGGTGTTGCCGTCAATCATTCAGGGCATTACAGGGGTTGTGGCTTTTCAATTTTTAATTGGGGGCACGGCTATATTGATTGTGGTTTCGGTGGTTTTGGACATCTGGCGCCAGGTAAAAGCCCAAATGGAAATGAGAGATTACGAAAACTTGTAGAAAGTTTGACTTAAGCCGGTCTTACCGGCGTAGCTTTGCAGGTTTGACCAGCCTGTTTTTCTTTATTTCAAGCTAAAAAACATAAATCTCAAATTATTCAATTCTGAGACGGTCGTCGCAAAAGTGAATAAAACAAAAATAAAACAAAACAAGCCATATTGCTATGGTTTGTTTTGGTGCGGAGGCCGGCGGGATCGAACCGCATCCTATAAATAGGACCAGTCGTTTATCAAGCGCTGGCCAGAGCCATCTGGCTTCAGCCTCCCATGCCTCCGCGATTTAATTATATTACAAATAAAACAAAAGCAACACCTCCATTACTGAAGATGTCGCTTTTGGTCCTTTTTGGACACGGCTCGCGCTTGATAAACGATTACTTACATTATACGAAAATTTTATCGTTTGTCAACTCAAATTATCCACAAGCATTGAAAGTCAGTTTTTTTATGATATATTAAATATGTGCGGTAGGGGCTTTGGCCCTTTTTTAAATTTTTAAATAATCCATAAATTTGCTATTATATACTTATGCATAAACCTATAAATTTTGTTTTAATTGGCCGGTCGGGTTGTGGCAAGGGTACACAAGCTAAGCTTTTAGGCGAGCATTTTGGCAATTTGTTTTATATTTCTACTGGCCATCTGTTTAGAAAGCTCGCTGAGCAGGACACACAAGTTGGGCATAAAGTTAAAGATGTCTTAGATAATGGCGGGCTTCAGTTTGATGATTTAGCTACTATGCTCTGGGTGTCAGAAATTTCTTATAACTTAAAAGAAGACCAAGGTTTTTGTTTGGATGGGGCTCCCCGTAGAATTGAAGAAGCAATAGTGCTTGATGATTTTTTGCAATACTTTGAAAGAAAAGATAGCACTATGATTATTTTGCTCGATATCTCTAGGCAGGAGGCTTTTGATCGGCTAACCAAAAGAAGGATTTGCCAAAATTGCGGGCAGCTTATTCCTTGGGTGGGGGAGTATAAAAACTTAAACGCTTGCGATAAATGTGGGGGGGATTTAGAGGAACGAGCCGACGATACCCCAGAGGCTATTGAAAATAGGCTTGATTATTTTGATAAAGATGTGAGTAAGGTAATAAAATATTTTCAAAAGAAAAAAAGATTGATCAAAATAAACGGTGAGCAAATGATAGAAAAAGTTTTTGAGGATATTTTAAGTGAGGTGAGAAAAAGAGATGATAACAATTAAGACAGAAAAAGAAATTGCCATAATGCGAGAAGCCGGAAAAATTTTGGCTAGTATTATGGAAAAAGCCAAAGAAATGGTTAAGTCTGGCGTGGCTACTTTAGAGATTGACAGATTTTCTGAGGCCCTTATTCTGCAATATGGCGCAGAGAGCGCTTTTAAAAATTACGAAGGCTTTCCCACAGTTTCTTGTTGCTCGGTTAATGATATGGTAGTGCATGGTGTGCCCAATAGCCAAACCCTAAAGCAAGGAGATTTGCTTTGTTTTGATTTGGGTATTAAGTATAAAGGGTTTTATTCAGATAGCGCTTTTGCTACTTTAGTGGGCGCTCCTCAACCAAAGGATAGTGAGGCTATAAGGCTTATTAAAACTACGCAAAAGGCTTTAAAATTAGCCATTGCCAAGGCCAAGCCAGGGAATACTTTTGGGGATATTGGTAATATTGTGCAAAGGTTTGTTGAATATCAAGGGTTTAATGTGGTGCGCGATTTGTGTGGCCATGGCATTGGCAAGACATTGCACGAGGACCCAAAAATTTGTAACTATGGCAAAAGAAACACGGGCCAAAAAATTGAGGTTGGTATGGTGTTTTGCCTTGAGCCCATGGTAACTATGGGCGATTGGAAATTAAAAAAAGCCAATGATGGATTTGGCTATAAAACAGCCGACGGCTCTCTAGCTTGCCACTTCGAACACACCATCGCCATCACCAAAAACGGCCCGCAAGTGTTAACAAAAATTTAACTTTGCTATAATAAGTTAATGTTATTTAGTAAAACTCAAAAACCAAAATCGGAGTTGAGATTCGATGTTGTTAATAAAGATTGGGTAGTGGTGGCAGAGGGCAGAGGAAGGCGACCAGAAGATTTTAAAAAGAAAACAACAGAGCAGGTGGCGGACAACATGCCTTGCGCTTTTTGCGATTATTTTATCAAGCCAGAATTTCTTGATAAAAATTTTGCTGTTATACCCAATAAATTCCCAGCTTTTTCTCCGCAAAAAAGTAGAGAAATAAAAAGCGATAATTTTTTATTTCAAAAGATGCCCTCAATAGGCTTTCATGAAGTAGTGATTTTCAACGACCACTCAAAACAATTAACTGATTTTTCCCAAATAGAGTGGGAGGAGTTGCTTAGCATTTATCAGCAAAGATATATTACTTTAGCCAAAGAAAAAGCTGTTAATTATATTTCTATTTTTCATAATCACGGTAAAATGGCTGGGGCTTCTTTAATTCACCCGCATTCTCAAATAATAGCTATTCCGTTTTTTGATAAAAACTTAGCTGTTTCTTTAAATTCAGCTAAAGAATTTTTTAAAGAAAAAAGCCAGTGTCTTTCTTGCGCTACAAATAGAGCAGAAAAACAAAGAAAAATAAGGATTATTTGGGAAAACAGTAATTTTTTAGCAGTTTGTCCATTTGCTTCCAAGGTAAATTTTGAAGTGGTTATTTCTCCTAAAAATCATTTGCCTTATTTTGAAAAAATAACCAAAGAAGAAAAAGGCGATTTAGCCCAAATTTTTCAAATTATTCTCAAAAAAATTAGTAGCGGGTTAAACGCTCCAGATTATAATTTTTATTTACACACTAGCCCATGCGATGATAAAGAATATCCATTTTTCCATTGGCATTTCACGATAATGCCTCGCATTTCTGTGTGGGCTGGATTTGAGCTTGGCTGTGGCATTGAAATAATAACCATGCCCCCAGAAAAATCCGCGAGCTATTTAAGAAGTATAAAAATATGAAAAAAATAATTGTGGCTAACTGGAAGTGCAACCCAGCAACATTAAAAGAAGCACAAAAAATATTAGCTGGGTTAAAAGCAGGCCTAAAAAATACTAAAGCCGAAGTGGTTATCTGCCCCCCGTTTGTTTATATAGAAAGATTCAAGATTCAAGATTCAAGATTCAAGATTGGGGCTCAAGATTGTTTTTGGGAAAACAACGGAGCTTATACAGGCGAAGTTTCTCCAATAATGCTAAAGGACTTGGGAGTTAAATATGTTATTTTAGGGCATTCAGAAAGAGTAATGATAATGGGAGAAACAAATGAAATGACAGCCAAAAAAGTAAAAGCCGTGCTGGCGGCTAGCTTGGTGCCTATTGTTTGCATTGGCGAAACATTAGAGGAGAGAAAACAAGGCAAAACATTTTCTATAATTGAAAAAGAGTTAAAAGAAAGCTTAAAAAATATTAAAAAACAACAAGCCGAAGGTATTGTTATAGCTTATGAGCCATTGTGGGCAATTAGCACAAATCAAGGGTTGAAATGTACGCCCGACGATGCTTTAACAATGGCTTTGTATATAAAAAAGTTAGTGAGTGAAATTTATGGCAAAGAAGCCAAGGATAACGTGAAAGTTTTGTATGGTGGGAGTGTTCAAGCCGATAATGCAAACAGCTATTTAGAAAATGAAGCAATCGATGGCTTATTGGTTGGTGGCGCTTCATTGAATATCAAAGAGTTTATTGATATTGTAAAAAGCATATAACTAACAGACCGCCTCACCCCTCTGCTCGCAGGCAGAGGAGTGGGGCGGCAATCTACTATGCAGGCCAAAGAAATACGAGAAAAATATTTGAAGTTTTTTGAGAATAAGGGACATAAGAGAATACCGTCGGCTCCTCTAATTCCAGAAAATGATCCAACAGTTTTATTTACCACCGCAGGTATGCATCCTTTGGTGCCTTATTTGCTTGGGGAAAAACACCCTTTGGGTAAAAGAATTTGTAACAGCCAAAAATGCATTAGAACCGGCGACATCGATGATGTTGGAGATAATACGCACGGAACTTTTTTTGAAATGTTGGGTAACTGGTCGCTTGGGGATTATTTTAAAAAAGAAGCTATTGAATGGAGTTTTGAGTTTTTAACTAAGGAGTTAAGAATTCCGTTAGAAAGATTGGCTTTTACGGTTTTCCAGGGCGAGCCGGAAAACAATATTCCAAAAGACGAAGAGGCCTTTAATTTTTGGCAAAATTTGGGGGTTAAGCCAGAAAGGATTGCTTATTTGGGTCGAGAAGATAATTGGTGGGGCCCAGCTGGGGCCACAGGACCATGTGGGCCAGACACAGAAATGTTTTATTGGGTGGGTGAAAATCCAACGCCAGAAAAATTTGATTCAAGCGATAAGAAATGGGTTGAGATTTGGAATAATGTTTTTATGCAATATAATAAGACAGCCGATGGAAAATTTGAAGAGCTGTCCCAAAAAAATGTAGACACAGGCATGGGCTTAGAAAGAACTACAATGGTTTTGCAGGGCAAGAATAATGTTTATGAAACAGAGCTGTTTACGTCAATAATAAATAAAATTGTAGAAATTTCTAATAAGCCATATGTTGGCAATGAAAAGCCATTTAGAATTATTGCTGACCATATAAAAGCGAGTGCGTTTATGCTAGCTGATGGGCTCAGTCCATCGAATACAGAAAGGGGATATGTTTTGCGCAGGTTAATTAGGCGGGCCGTGCGATACGGTAAACTTTTGGGTATTGAAAAAGAATTTACAGGCGAGATTGCTAAAGTTGTTATTGAGATGTATCAAGATATTTTCAATGAAGTTAAGCAAAACCAAGAATTTATTTTAAGTGAATTGCAAAAAGAAGAAGAAAGATTTTTAAAATGTTTAGATAGCGGATTGAAAGAGTTTGAAAAAATAAGTGACAATGTTATTTCGGGAAAAAATGTTTTTAATCTTTATCAAAGTTTTGGATTTCCCTTTGAAATTACCAAAGAGATTGCCAAAGAAAAAGGAAAAACTATCAATGAATTAGAGTTTGAGGAAGAGTTAAAAAAGCATCAAGAACTATCAAGAACTGCCTCAGCGGGGCAGTTTAAATCTGGGCTGGCAGATAATTCGGAAATGACTACTAAATACCACACAGCCACTCATTTATTGTTGGCGGCCCTAAGGCAGGTTTTGGGGAATGATGTCCAGCAAAAAGGCAGTAATATTACAAGCGAGAGAACAAGATTTGATTTTAACTTTGAGAGAAAATTAACCCCAGAGGAAATTAAAAAAGTAGAGGATTTGGTAAATGAGCAAATAAAAATGGCTTTGCCTGTTATTTGCTCTGAAGCCGGGGCAAAGGAGGCGTTGGAGGGCGGGGCAACAGGAGTTTTTGGTCATAGATATCCAGAAAAAGTAAAGGTTTATTCAGTCCCTTCGGCAAGCTCAGGACAAGCATTTTCTAAAGAAATTTGCGCTGGGCCACATGTTGAAAACACTAAAACATTAGGTGAGTTTAAAATTATAAAAGAGGAAGCTTGTTCACAGGGTGTTCGGCGAATTAAAGCTGTGCTAAAATAAAGCATTATGAAACAAATTATTGATATAACAACCCCAGAGGAGGAAGAGGAAGAAGGGCAACTTCCAATTATTTTAACCTCGGTTAATTCTGTAAAAAAATCACTTACGAAGAAAAAAGCAAAGAAGGAGGAGATTAAAAAAGGTGGGGTTAGGATTTGCTTTACTATACCAAGGGTTGCCTTAAAACTCCCCTTAGTTATTGGAATAGTGTTGCTATTGTTGGGAGGTGCTTTTTTATATTTAACAATACAAGCAAAAGCCACAGTAAACGTTAAGCCATTGTTAGAACCAATCAAGATTGAAGAAGAAATTCAGGTTTCTTCTAGTCAAGCTAGGGTTGATTTTGAGAAAAAAATTATTCCAGGTCAGGTGATTGAAAAAGAAGTGGAAAAGTGGGAAACATTTAAATCAACTGGGAAAGCCACTGAGCAATCAGGGGCTCAAGGCAGTATATTTGTTTATAATAATATTAATCCGCCAATGCCCTTAGCCCTAAAAGAAGGAACAAGATTTATATCCTCCAAAGACGGAAAGATTTATAAAGCAAAAAATAAAGTTTCTTTGCCAGGAGCCACTTTGGTTAGCGGAAAATTAGCGCCAAGTATTACAGAGGTCCAGGTGGTGGCTGACCAGGAGGGAGAAGAATATAATATAGCGCCTGCCAAGTTTTCTGTTCCCGGTTTAGCAGGAACAGCCTTGTACTATAATATTTGGGGTGAATCAAGAGAAAAAATTGAAGGTGGATCAGAAAAGGAGGTTGATAGAATAACGCAACAGGATATAGACAATGCTCAAGAAAGCTTAATTAAAACATTGAAAGAAACAGCCATAAATGGCTTACAAGAGCAAGTTTCTTCCGGGTCTTCTTTTAATAAAGAAGCCATTGATTTTAATGAACCAGAGAGCTCTTGTTCTCAAAAGGCTGGAGATAATCTCGTTGAGTTTAATTGTTACGCAAAATTAAAAGCTAAGGCTCTTGTTTTTAAAACTGCGGACTTGCAAGACATGGCCAAAAGTTTTATTGATAAAAAGCTATCTATTGCGAAAAAATTATACGAACAGAGCTTAGTTACAAACATAGTTCCTCGAGGCAGTTTAACGGAAAATGGGATTTTAACCTTTACTCTAAAAACAGACGCTAAACTTTATAACGATATCGATCAAATAACTTTAATTAAAGATATAGCCGGCAAATCGGAAGAAGGCATGAGGATTTTGTTAAATAACACTTACCCTCAAATTGAAAGAATGGATACGCAGTTTTGGCCATTTTGGATAAAAAAAGTGCCAAAAAATTTAGATAAGATTAAGTTAGGCTTGACGTTTTAACTTTTATTTGCTATTTTAGACAATTGTGATAGAGCTTATCTTCAATGAAACAAATTAATACCATCAAAGAAAGGGGCCAGGTTATGGAAGCCTTGCCTAGTCTTTTATTCAAAATTAAGTTAGAAAATGGAAATGAGGTTTTAGCGCATTTGGCCGGAAAGCTTAGAATTAACCGCATAAAGATTTTGTTGGGTGACAGGGTCTTGGTTGAAATGGCCTCTCTTGATGATAAAAGGGGCAGAATTGTGTATCGCCTCAAGTAATAATTATGAAAGTTAAACCATCGGTAAAAAAATTATGCAAGGATTGTAAGATCGCCAGAAGAAAGGGGAGGGTTTATGTTATTTGCAAAACTCCAAAACATAAACAAAGACAGGGAGCTTAAAATTAACCCCGCCCCACCCCTCGGCTTTCGGGCCGAGGAGTGGGGCGGAAACTACCAACATGCCACGTATTGCAAGCATTACAATTCCAGATAATAAGCAAATCGCCATTTCCCTAACCTATGTTTTTGGCATTGGTCGGCCTTTGGCTTTGAGAATTTTAAAGCAATGCAATATAGAGCCCCAGAAAAAAGCTAAAGATTTGACCGAAGAAGAAGCCATGAAGATTAAAGAGGTTATTGATGCTTCTTACAAAATTGAAGGAGATTTAAGAAGAGAGCATGTTAGCCATATTAAACGATTGAAAGAAATTAAGTGCCACCGAGGGTCAAGGCATATTAAGGGTTTGACTGTTAGGGGGCAAAAAACAAAAAAGAATTCAAGAACTGTTAGGGGTAATGTAAAAAGAACAGTAACTTCGGGAAGAAAAACAGCTCCAGGACCAAAATAATAATAACGTATGGGAAAGAAAAGAGTAATACAAAAAACAGAAAAAGAACTCATTGAGGAAACAGACAAAGTTGAAAAGAAATTAGGAAAAGACCTTAATACTGCTTCCGCTAGAACCTCTTTTAGAAGAGGTAGGATTTATATTTCCTCAACTTATAACAACACTATTGTTAGTTTGGCTGATGAAAAGGGTAATGTTTTGTTTTGGAGATCTGCTGGAAATGTTGGATTTAAAGGCACAAAAAAGGGAACTTCTTTTGCCGCTTCAAAGGTTGCCCAAGCCGTAGCTATGGCTTGTGAGCAATTTAAAATTAAAGAGGTGGCTGTTTTTGTTAAAGGTGTGGGGGGTGGAAGAGATTCAGCTTTAAAAACTATTGCTGGGGCAGGCTTGGAAATAGAAGCCATAAAAGATGTTACGCCAATTCCCCATAATGGCTGTAGGCCCCGAAAACCAAGAAGAGTATAATTTATGTCAAAAAATACAATTACAAATTGTAAAGTTTGCCGCAGGCTTGGGCAAAAAACTTTTTTAAAAGGGGAAAAATGTTTTTCTCCGAGCTGCCCTTTTATTAGAAGGCCATATCCTCCAGGTCCTAAAAGAAAGAAAAGAGGTGGCTCTTTTTCTGAATTTGCCAAACAATTAAAAGAAAAGCAAAAGTTAAGAAATTACTATGGCTTGGGCGAGCGACAATTTAAAAACCATGTTAAATTTGTTTTAGGGAAAAGAGGCCAGGCCGGGGACGCTACTCTGTTTTTATTAAAAGAATTAGAAAGGAGGCTTGACAATGTTGTTTATAGGCTAGGCTTTGCTAAGTCAAGAAGAGAAGCAAGGCAAATGGTTTCTCACGGCTACTTTTTAGTTAATAAAAAGCCAGTTAATATATCTTCTTTTGCCACTAAAAAGGGGCTAGACATTTCTTTTAGGGAAAATAAAAAAGAAAAAGTAATTTTCAAAAACCTTTCTTCTGGTCTAAAGGCTTATCAAGCGCCAAAATGGCTGGATCTGGATAAAGAAAAAATGCAAGGCAAGATAATAGCTGAGCCAACAGCTGAGGATGTTAACAATATTGATATTTCATCTATTTTTGAATTCTACTCTCGCTAATTCGCACAAATTAAACACAAATAACACAAATTATATGATTCCATTACCATCAAAACCAAAAATAAGCAAACAAGAAGGCAACACTGCTTTCTTTGAAATAGAAGGGCTTTCTCCTGGTTATGGAGTTACTATTGGCAATGCCATGAGAAGAGTTTTGCTTTCTTCTTTGGAGGGAGCGGCTATTACGCAAGTTAAAATAAAAGGAGCCCCTCATGAGTTTTCGGCTCTGAGCGGGGTTTTGGAGGATGTGATAATGATTATTTTAAATCTTAAAAAGATAAATTTTAAAAATTATAGCGACGAAGCTCAAGCAATATTCTTAAAAGTTAAGGGCGAAAAAGAGGTAAAAGCAAAAGATTTTAAGCTCACGGCTCAGTTAAAATTAGCAAACCCAGAGGCGCATATTGCCAGCCTAACAAAAGCAAGTTCTGAATTGGAAATTGACGCAGTGGTTGAAAAAGGCATTGGGTTTGTGCCTTTAGAGAAAAGAGAGGGGGGGAAATCTGAGGTTGGGGTTTTCCCAATGGATGCTATCTTTACCCCAGTAAGAAAGGTAAACTCCACAGTGGAAAACATGCGGGTTGGCAAAAGAACAGATTTTGATAAAGTAATTTTAGAAGTTGAAACAAATGGTGTTATTACTCCAGAAGAAGCCTTTAAAAAATCCTCTGACATTTTAGTGAGCCACTTTTCTTTGTTAGCAGATGCTTTTAGCAATCAAGATGTTCCAGTGACGGCTGAAAAAGCAGAAAAGGAAGAAGACGCAGGGGATGAAATAAAAAAATTAAAAATTAGCGATTTAAATTTAGCTGATAGAATAAAGAATGCTTTAGCTGAAAATAACGTAAAAACAGTAGCTGGATTAATTAAGAAAACAGAAGAGGATTTAAAAGGCTTTAGTGGTTTGGGAGATAAAGCTATAGTTGATATAAAGAAGGCCTTAAAAAAGAAAGGAGTAAGTTTGAAGCAGTAAATTCATGAATAAACAAAAGCAGGGCCGAAAATTTCATCGAGAAAAAGATCAAAGAAGAGCATTAATTAAATCTTTAATGAGAGAGCTTTTTATTAGAGAAAAAATTAAAACCACCGAGGCCAAGGCCAAAGAAATTAGGCGATTTATTGAAAGAGCGATTACTAAAGCTAAGGCAGGGGATTTATCAGCTCGCAGATATTTATTGAAATATTTATCACCCGCTGTGACAAAAAAAGTTGTTGAGGATATTGCTGTGAGATATAAGCTAAGAAATGGAGGTTACACAAGGGTGATAAAGCTAGATCCACGAAAATCTGATGGTTCTAAAATGGCTATTATAGAGCTTGTAAAGTAATTATATGATTATAGATAAAGAAACTCATATTGTAGATGCCACCGGCAAGTCGTTGGGCAGACTAGCCACTAATATTGCTGATTTATTAAGAGGCAAAACAAAAGTTGGCTTTGTTCCGTATAGAGATGATGGCGATTTTGTGGTGGTTGAAAATATTAATAAAATGACAATAACTGGAAAAAAGAAAAACCAAAAAGTTTATTTTCATTACACAGGATTTATTGGGAATATGAAAGAAGTAACCATGGAAAAATTAATTGAAAAGAAAGGCGTTGGTGAAGTGTTAAAAAGGGCAGTTTCTGGAATGTTACCGAAAAATAAGTTAAAACCAGGAATGCTAAAACGTTTGACTATAAAGTAAATTTTCACCATCGACCCCACCCCTCCGCTTTCGGGCGGAGGAGTGGGGTCGACAAGAGATATATATGATAACTCCAAAAACTAAAACTATAAAAAAAGTAATTAAAAAAGAAAAGCCCTTCGGCGTTGCCGGCAGTGAGCTTAGCCGAACTGCTCAGGCTAAGCCAGTGGTCGTAGAGGACAAACCCGTAGAAGAAAAATCTTTTATGGAAAAAGAAGCTATCAATCTTGACGAGTTTGTTTTTGATACAAAAAAGAAATATTTTGAGGCAGTAGGCAGGAGAAAAAACGCCACTGCCAGAGTGAGGCTTTATACGCAAAATAAAAAAGGTGTCACGATTAATGACAAGCCTTATCAAGATTACTTTAAAACAGAGATTTTGCAAAAAACTATAATTTCGCCTTTAGAAAAGCTAAAATGTTTGGATAAATTTGGCTTTGAAATTAAGGTTAACGGCGGTGGCTTATCTGGCCAAGCTGGCGCTATTCGCCATGCTATTTCTAGAGTTCTTATTTTATTAAATCCTTATTTTAAAAAACGGCTTAAAAAGAGTGGCTACTTAACTCGCGACTCGCGTATGAGAGAGCGCAAAAAACCCGGTTTGAATAGAGCTAGGCGAGCACCTCAATGGAGCAAACGATAATTATTATTGTTTTTCAGCCCTCGCTTTCAGCGGGGGTTTTTGTTATAATCGGCATATGCTTAAGGAACTTATTGATAAATTTTATTTGGAGCAGGAGGGCAGAAAAAATCAGTTGCATTTTTATATTACTGATGCTGGCAAATGCCAGCGAGCGATTTTTTTTAAATTCAAAAATGTTTCAGCGGAAAAAACAGACCCCAGACTGTTGCGGATTTTTGAGCATGGTGAACTATTGCACCGCAATATTTTTAATATCTTGTATCGTTTAAAAATTGGCGTAACCACCGAAGTAAAAATACCTGAGCAAGAGCTTATTTCTGGCAGAGCGGACGCTATTTTAAGCATGGGGGGAGAAAATTATGTGCTAGATATTAAAAGCATCAACTCAATGGCTTTTCGCAAACTAATGGCGCCCAAAGAAGAAAACCTTTACCAAATTCAGCTTTATTTGCATTATTTTAAAATTAAAAAAGGCATCTTGCTTTATATTGATAAAGATATGCAAGAGATAAAAGAGTTTATTGTTATTTACGACGCAAATTTAGTAAGCCAGCTTTTAATTGGTTTTGAGCAGTTAAAAAAGAAAATAGAAACAGATACGTTGCCCGTGGCTTTGTTTGATTATCCAACCAACTGGCAGTGCTCTTATTGCCAATACCGGCAAATCTGCGACATGGCTGGCAAACAAGAAATCCCCTGGCATGATTTTAAAACTCATATTCAGCTTGCTCATGAGGCATAAATAGGCTATAATCTATCATAATTTATGGAGAAATTTATTATTCAAGGGGGGAGAAAATTAGAGGGTGAGGTGGAAATTAGAGGGTCAAAAAATGCGGCTGGGGCTATTTTGGCTGCTTGTTTGCTTACAAAAAAACCTTGCGTTATTGATAATTTACCCTTAATGGAAGACATTTTAAATTTATTGGAAATTATTAAAGGAATGGGCGGGGAAGTTGAATGGCTAGAAAAAAGAAAAGTAAAGATTACTGCTGGAGATAGCTTGGATGTTAAAAAGATAGATTTTGAAAAATTTTCCAAAGCCAGGACATCCGTTTTGTTGTTGGGCTCTCTGGTTTCAAGATTCAAGGAGTTTAAGGTATCCAGACCCGGAGGGGATAAGATTGGCCTACGCCCCATTACAACGCATTTAGACGCATTAGAAAAGTTAGGCTGTGAAGGTGAAGAGCAAGGGGATTTTTACTTCTTTAAAACAAAAGAACTAAGGGGATCAGAAATTGTTTTGCCTGAATTTTCAGTAACAGCCACGGAAATTTTACTTTTAGCTGGATGTACCGCCAAAGGAAAAACAATCATTAAAATAGCCGCAGGGGAACCGCATATTCAAGAGCTTGTTTTAATGCTCAATAAAATGGGAGGGGATATAAAATGGCAAGGTACTCATACTTTAATTATTAATGGGGTTGAGAGTTTAAATGGAGTTGAGTATAGTATTATTCCAGATGCTTTAGAAGTTGGAACTTTTTTAATCATTGGAGCTTTGTGTGGAGGCGAGGTATTAGTGCCTGATATTTCTGGCGATTACTTAGATTTATTTTTAGAAAAATTAAGAGAGGCTGGGGTTAGTTGGGAGCGAAAAAACGGGTTTATAAAAGTTAAAAAATCAGATGACTTAAAGCCTATAAAAGTACAGGCCCTGCCTTATCCCGGGTTTCCCACGGATTTATTGCCTTTGATTGTGCCATTATTAACTCAGGCCAAAGGTAAAAGTTTATTGCACGACCCTTTATATGAAAATCGTTTGAGTTATATTCACCAGTTAAGAAAAATGGGGGCTGACATTGAAATTGTGGATCCGCATCGGGCATTTGTTTTTGGGCCAACCGAGCTATCAGGTGTTTCAATAGAATCAAGTGATATTAGAGCTGGAGCTTGTTTGGTCGTGGCTGGGCTTTTAGCCAAAGGGGAAACAATTATAAGCAATATAGGCCAGATTGACCGGGGATACGAAAAAATTGAGGAAAGGTTGGCGAAGCTTGGCGCAGACATCAAAAGAACAAATGACTAATAACGAATAACGAATAACGAATAACTAATAACAAAATGGGATTTTTTACTAACAAATTGGCGATTGATTTGGGCACTTGCAATTCTTTGGTTTTTGTTCCCGGAAAGGGGGTTGTTTTAAACGAGCCATCCGTGGTGGCTGTTTCAAAACCAGATAATAAAATAATGGCCGTGGGCATGGAAGCCAAGTTAATGGTGGGGCGCACCCCAGACAGCATAGTTGTTTATCGGCCAATGAAAGATGGAGTTATTGCTGATTATAAAGTAACTGAAGCAATGCTTAGATATTTTATAAACAAAAGCAAAAGCCGTTTTAATTTTTTAAAGCCCGATATTTTAATTTCTATCCCTGTGGGAGCAAGTTCCACTGAGCGCAGGGCCGTTATTGAAGCAGCCAAAGCAGCAGGAGCAAAAGAGGCATTTGTGGCCAAAGAGCCAATTTTGGCCGCTATTGGCGCTGGCATTCCCATAAATTCTTGCGAGGGCAATATGATTGTTAATATTGGCGGGGGCACTTCAGAAATTGCCGTGGTGGCTTTGGGGGGAATTGTGACAGCCCAATCAATTAGAATGGCTGGGGATAGGATGGACGAAAGAATTGCTGATTATATCAAAAAAGAACATAATTTGGCCGTGGGGAGTCAATCAGCTGAAGAAATAAAAATAAGAATTGGCCGAGCTTTTCCTCAAAAAAAAGAAGATATTTACGATATTAGGGGCAGGGATTTAATTTCTGGCTTGCCAAGGAATATTAAGATTTCTTCTAATGAAATTGCCAAAGCCTTACAGCCCGTGTTGGAGGAAATTATTGAAGGCATTAAGCAGGTTTTGCGCAACACGCCTCCTGAACTTTCCGCTGATATTATTAATAAAGGCATGATTTTATCGGGTGGCGGTTCTCTATTAAGGGATTTAGACCAATTAGTAGCCAAACACACTGGCGTGCCTTGCTTTACATCAGAGGATGCTTTGTTTTGCGTGGTTAAGGGCACGGGCGTTGTTTTGGAAAATTTAGATGATTATAAGAGAAGCATAATGAGTAAAAAGTAAATGATAATTGGGCACAAAAAACAAATAGAATTTTTACGAAACTCTATATTAAGCGAGAAAATTCCTCAAGCCTTTTTATTCGAGGGCGAGGAAAATTTAGGGAAGAAAAAAGTTGCTTTTGAGTTTGTTAAAACAATTTTTTGTGATCAGCCAGAGGCAGAAGAAAAGCCGTGCCAGACTTGCCAAAGCTGTCTTTTGATTGAAAAAACCAGCCATCCTGATTTTATTTTTATTAGCCCGCAAAAAAAAGAAATTCAAATTGACCAAATACGAGATCTGCAAACCCAGCTTAATTTAAAACCGGTTTTAGCAAAAGTAAGGGCTATTATAATTAACGATGCTCATTGCTTAAACATTCAGGCGCAGAATTGTTTTTTAAAAACATTGGAAGAGCCAAAAAGTCAAACAATTTTTATTTTAATCTCATCATTGCCAAATGTTTTGCTTGGCACTATCCAATCTCGGTGTGAGAGTTTAAAGTTTTACCCTTTAGGCGTAAAGGAAATACAAGAAATAACAATGTCTCAAGAAGTTTTGCAATATTCATCAGGAAAGCCAGGAATGGCGATTTCTTTTTTAAAAAATCAAGATGTTTTTTTAGAATTTCAGAGTTCGCTTAAAATAGCTAAAGAGTTTTTAACCAAAGATTTGCTAGCCAAGATGTTGTTTATAAAAGAGTTTTTCCCTAAAAAAGAATTCTCTCCTCAAGATAAAGAGGAAAATAACAGCGCGAAAGAAATACTCTTTTTGTTAGACAGTATGATTTGGCATTTAAGAAAAGCTCTTTTCCAGCGAGTTGACGGGGTGGTGAAAGCAAGTGCTTTATTAAAAACCAAAAAAGCGATAGAATTAACAGAAGAGGCAAAAATGCTCCTGCAAACAACAAATGTTAATCCAAGGTTGCTGTTAGAAAACTTAATTTTAAATTTTTAAACCTATGCTCCAGCCAATAATTGATCAATCAAAAAAAGACCTGCAAAAAGCAGTGGATGAGTTTAAGTCCGATATGATGAAGTTAAGGGCAAGCAGCTTATCGCCCGAACTCTTAGAAGATATTAGAGCGGATTGCTTTGGCTCGGAAATGCCTATCAAGCAATTAGGTTCTATATCAGCATTGTCTCCTAGAGAAATTATGGTTCAGCTGTGGGATAAGAGCTATGTGGATGGAGTTTTAAAAGCCATTGAAAGAGAAGGCTTAATTTTAAGCTCAAGAATTGATGGAGCAAGTATTTATTTTACAGCTCCCTCGTTAACTGCTGAATCAAGAAATGATTTGATAAAACTTTTAAACAAAAAGAAAGAGGAATCTTTTCAGGAATTAAGAAAATTAAGAGATAAAGCTTGGAAAGATATTCAAGATGGATTCACAAAGGGCGAGATAAGAGAAGACGACAAATTTAAAGGTAGAGATAAGCTTGATGAAGCGGTGCGAGATAATAGAGAAAAAATGGATGAAATGGCCAGTAAAAAAGAAAAAGAGATACTCGGCTAAAGTATGATACTAACTATTATTATTGTTGTTTTGAGTTTAATTATTTTAATGTCCTTGCACGAGATGGGGCATTTTTTGCTTGCCAAAAAGTTTGGCATAACCGTGTCAGAGTTTGGCATTGGCTATCCTCCGCGAATTTGGGGTAAAAAAATAAAAAATACTGTTTACTCTATCAATTGGCTACCTCTTGGCGCTTTTGTTAAAATTTTAGGGGAGGATGAAAACCAAAAAATAACTCCAGGCAGTTTTGCTTCAAAGCCTTTATGGCAGAGGGCATTAGTTTTGTTTGGCGGGGTAGCTGTTTTTTGGATTATTGCTTTTTTAATTATTACTATTTTAGCTGGGATTTCAGGGGTACCCACAGCCGTGCCAGATAGTTTTAATGGAGTAGGCAAGGAAGCGCCAAAAGTGCAAATTTTTTCTGTGGCTAAAAATTCACCCGCTGAATTGTCGGGCATTAAAACAGGAGACGAAATAAAGCAACTACAAACTATAAACTACAAACTACAAACTAATCAAGTTGGTGAAATTCAGCAATTTATTACAGAGCATAAGGGAGAGGAAATTTTATTTTCTTTGCAAAGAGGGGATAAAGTTTTAGATGTTACTTCAACGCCAAGAATTGACCCGCCAAAAGGGGAGGGGGCTTTGGGCATAGCTTTAGCTAGGGTGGCTCATATGCAGGTTGCTTGGTATAAAGCGCCTTGGGTTGGTATTAAAATTACGGCCTTGCAAACTAAGGATATTCCTGTGCAATGGTATCTGCTTATTGAAAAGAAGATTAACAAAGTGCCTACTCCCGAAGTTCAGTTAGTTGGTCCAGTTGGCTTGGGTCAAATAATGGGCCAGGCCTTGGGCCAGGGAGCGGGAAATTACTTAATGCTCGTGGCCATTATTTCTATTTAT
>JAZDKU010000005.1:0-12519 GCA_043802745.1 bacterium
GCTTTTCCTTTCCATTGTTTTTCGGCTAGTTGAGGCAGAATTATCACCAGCAAACCAGCCAGCCGAACAATCAATACTATCAATAATATTGCCTTGCGGATCTTTTAATTCTAGCTTTTCCCCACTGTTAGATAAAGCGCCAGTGTAAATTTGATCTTCGATAATATCAGAGATAGTAGTAGAAGAAGTTCGCTCTAATAAATAAAACCCGCGAGATGGAATTTTGCCAGTTAATGACACAGGGCTGGTGCCAATGCCAAAAATTTTCCAGCCAGTTAAATTTATTTCTTGGTCTGTGTTGTTATAAAGCTCAATCCATTCATCATTAGCAGATGCCTGCGTGCCCATCCAAGCAATCTCGTTAATAACCACATCTAGTAAACTCGCTTGAACAGTTGTGGTTGCCTGCTGTGTCGAGGTTGCTTGTTGCGAGCTAGTGGCTTGCTGGGTTGAAGTTGCCTGTTGAGTCGAAGTGGCTTGCTGGGTTGAAGTTGCCTGTTGGGTGGAGGTTGCCTGCGATGAACTTGCCGAATCCGCCGAACTTGTTGAGTTAAGTGGCTGTTGAAGCTCGGGTTCAACAGCTTTTGAACTTCCACCAGAAGTGCCACTTCCGCTTGATGGCTTGCTTTTTCCAACGCTATTCTTAGCTCTTGGCGTTCCCCCAACAATTGAGCTTGTTTGCCAGCCATAAAACTGATTTCTTTCCATTGTTTCTTTGGTTATGTTATCCCCCTCTGGCCAATAGGGCGTAGCCTTTATTCTATCTTGCAAAGCGCATCCTCTCCCAACCAAATAAAGCATCTCGCCTGTGTTGGCTAGGGCGCCAGTATAAATATAATCAGCTTTTATTTTTGGCACCGTGTTGTCATTTGTTCGCTCCAAAAGCAAAAACCCGCCCGCTTCTATAATAGTGGTGGTGGTAAAAAATATTTTTAAATTATGGCTTTTATTAAAAATCTGCCAGCCATTTAAGTCCAGCGGTCTAACAGAAATATTTTTTAACTCTATCCACTCATCGCTACTTGATTTTGTGGTACCCATCCAAGCAATTTCGTTAAAAATAACCTTGTCAAAATCTGGCTCTTGGTTTGTAGCTTGACTACAAATCACTGGCTGAATAATTGGCGGGCTGGTTGTGGCCACTACTTGGCTAGTCGTAGCTATGGCTTGAATTTTTTGCTCGACTTGTTTTTTCATTGTTTCAACCACTTGCTCAACAGTAGTAGCGTTGCCTTCGTTAACTATTGAATCTACTTGATCGACAATTTCTTGGCTTTTCTTAGCAATATCTTCAAGCGGTAAAGGGCTGGGCTTTACCGTTTCTTCTGTATTTAGCAGGGAACTGTCCTCCGATGGCTCCGCTGGCTTGGCAAAGTCAGATATTTGGGCTGTTGGTTTTGGCGAATTAAAAATCTCAAAAAAATTCTTTATTTGCTCCACAATTCCTTGGGCTTTTTTCTTAATTTCATTTATTTTGTCTTTTATAAAGCCTTGGCTTTGGTTGGCTTCTAGGTTTTTTAAAATAATATCGCTCTGATCTATTTCTGGCACTGCCTTGCCAAACTCCACCTCCACTGTTGGCGCTTCCACGGTTTTATCCCAAGTAAAATTACCAGATTTATCCTTAACCGCCTGCCCCTTGACCCGCACGATAAACGGCTCGATTTTATTAGGCGTTTTACTTTTTTTGTTATAACTACTAGCCAGCCATCTATCCCACGGCCAGCAGTTCGTATTTGGATTATCCTGATTACTGCCTAAATTATTAATTCCCGTCCCAATTGGTGGTTCAATGGCTTTTTGAGAGTAAAATTCTACTACAATTTTAGCCTTATTAACGCCTATGGGTGAATAAACAATAATATACGGGATATTTATAACCTGATAGTTGCCTTTAAACGAAACAAAATCATAAGCACCAATACCACTGCCAATTTGTATTTGACCCTGCTTGAGCCAATCGTCTATGTATTTATTAGCTTGCTCAACTGTGTACTTCTCTATCAAGTCAATGGCTCCAGAAAAATCTCCATATGCCACAGCTGGCAAAAGCTTATAAACCGCCTTGATAAATCTTTTAGAAAATTCAACTCCCATTTTCACAAACCAATAATCCAAATTACTTTGTAAGGCTGTTTGTTTCACTAGTGCTACTGCTCCAGTTTTAGCTGGGCTATCCGAATCAGGATTATAAAATGACTGGTCAAAAAACTCAAATTGTGCTTCTGATAGTGGATATTGCCTAATAATATTAAGTATATCAAGCGACTGTTTTTCTTTTAAAACAAAACTGCTTTCTTGTCCAAAAACAAAAAGCGGAGCAAATATAAAGAATGCTCCGCAAAAAATAAATAATTTTTTAAATCTTTGATTCATGTCTAACTACTTTTAGGTATAATCATAATATTTTTCAAAAAATTCTGCCAATCTAAAGCACACTGATCTTTTGATGCTACCGAGAAACTTGTGCTTATGCCAATTATATCTTTTTCTCCAATAGGAACTCGCACTCCCAAAAACTGTCCAATTGCCCCTAAATCTTTTGATGCCCACTTCAAGACTTCTCTTACACCCATACTCGACACTTCACATACGGTTCCAGGAAAATTGTTTTCACAATTTATTACGCCATCCTTTACTTGTTGAATTTCTTTCCGAATATTTTGATTATTCTCCTCTTCATCCCCCACTATGATACCTATTTCACAACCATTTTTTAAATAATCTGTTCCCGTAGCATTAGGAGAGTATAGTTTTACAAAATACTCTTCTTCGTTTGGTGGAGCATTACTTTCAAACTCCACACGCCAGGTGGGGGGGACTTTGGCGGTTAGGCCAACTTTATTGACCACAATATATTTGCCATCGGTTCGGTCCTCCACCACATAATCTCCTTTACTAAACAATCTTGGCGGGGTTGGCTTATTAACCACCTCCCCGCCAATTTTGCTTTTATAATAAAAAATCCCGGCTATGCCCGCCAGAATTACCACTGCTAAAACTAAAAAAACAACTGCTTTACCTTTCTTCATATTTTTTATTTTTGTTTATTTTTTCATTATGCCAAAATCATTTTAAACCGTCAAACAAAGTTATCCCCACCCCTATAATTCTTGCTTAACAGAAAATTTTATGCTATATTATGTTTGTCTTTCGGTTCATTCTGTAACCGTTAGGGTTTTACATCGCAGGGCCACCCTCTTAGTTGAGGGTGGTTTTATTTTAAAATTCTGTACGATGCTTTAAATCTTCGCCCCAAAATTCACAAATATTTTTAAAATCAGTATAACCATCTCCGCCAGTTTTTAACTCCCTTGAAACATTATTCTCTGTTGAAAAAATATAAACTTTTTTGCCACTATTCCTCAAATAACTTACCAAAGCCAAAAAATCGGCATCTCCGCTAAATAATACAGCAATATCGTACTCTTGTGCATTGTGTATTGCATCAATTGTTATTTCAACATCCATATTTCCTTTTTCTATTATAAATTCGCCATTTCCGTTAATAGCGGATATTCTTTTCAATTCTTTCTTTCTCACTGTAAAGCCAAGCCCCTTTTTGAGATAAGTAAAAAACCTGTGCTTTCCCCCCAAGTCGTAACTCCTTGTTCCCTCCTTAGGGAAGGCATCATAATAAAAAATTTCAACCTTATTAGCAGTAAAGTATTTTTTAAAATATTCTTTAAAATTCTTATACTCAACAAGCTTTCGCATAGATTTTATAGCACTCCAAACATTTGAAGCGTCAATAAAAACATAAACTACATTTTCTTTTTTTATTTCTTCTTCTCGATTAAACATAATTTTACTGCTTATTGCTCAACCTCAACCCCGCACTCCCGACAGAAAATTTTAAAATCATTTATAAGCTCAGTATGCTCAATTTGAAATTGGCCATCAGAAAAAGTTAAAACATCATACTGGTTCGGCTCACTAATAAACTCCCCCTCCCCGCACTTGGGACAACACCCATTTTCTATTTTTGCAATTTTTTTAGCGCTCATATTTTTTCATTTGCTCGCAATAAAAATTCATTGTTTTTTTTAAAAATTACAGCATTGAACCCTATATTTTCTCCTCTCTCAATCTTTTCCAAAAGAACACTTGAGGCCAAAAGCAAATCGCCGAGCAATAATATTTTCTCCTCTTTCAACTTCTCGCCAAGTTTTGGCCTTTTGTGAGTTTCGCGAATTACCTTTCTCCACGCTAATTGTATTTGTGTTTTTGTCATATTTTCCACCACGACCTCGCTTCTAACAACATTTTTTAGCAGATTCATATCTCATTTTCCCAACTTCCTATTGATTCCCAAAAATAACCTGAACCAAGTCGTAAGGCAAGTGCCTGTATTCTTCCATTAAATTTGTTTCCAAACACATCAATTTTTTCTTCCATTACTTCCTCAATAAATTTCTTATACTCGTCTTTATTTTTAATTCTTTCTATAAATTTTGAAACCCGATTTCCATAAAATCTTCCAAAATTTGGATATGCCCACGGCTCGCCATTACCAGCTTCTTTTTCTCCAACGGCTTTAATACAAAATAACATATTAAATTGACAAGCAAGATTAAGAAAATCGTCATCGTTTATGGTAATAAACTTCTTGATAAAATCATTCTTTGCAAAATCATCTTTTAGTCGATTAAATGTTTTTTCCGCACCATGCACAACTTCTGGTGCAAAAATTGAACCACTTTCCCAAACTCGAAAATAATAAAGTCGTCCATTGTAATCTCTCTCAATTTTATAATTTAATAGTAAGTGCATTGCGTTACTATTTAGTTTCCAAAGCGCATAAATGCTAAGGTAATAAAAAGCATTGTGTATGGAGGCAGATGGAACAGATAAAGTTACAGTGTATCCTGCTTTATAAGTAGCAAGAGAAATAATCAGACCAAATTTATCCAAAACTTTACGGAGAATAGGAATCTTATCGTGCTTAATTGCTAAAATTCCAATAGAGACTATTACATTTAGTGCAATTTCCATTTTCGCTAAAATTTCAATAGCCCCATCGGGTGTTTTGGTATTTGCGTATTCATATTCCCAAACATTTTTAATATTCAAAAATTCCGCCTCTAAAACATCAACAACTTCTACAGATTTATTTTCAGCAATAAGTTTTTCAATACTGTTGGTCGCAGAAATTTTGCCAACAACGCTTACCTTTTCTGTTGTATCTTGGTAAATCATACCTATTTCATCGTCGCCCACATTTTCTTTGCTCTTTGCACCCTTTTTTACTAATTCCCAAAGGTTCTCGCAATTACTCAAAATACCAGAAACAACTTGTGTTAAAATATCAGCATCTCCTTCCGCCTTTCTTTTATAATTGTACAAATGCGATTGAATTGCCCAGGCGTCTTGCAGAACCGTTCTTAATTGTATTTCGCAAAATAAATTTTCTTTTTTAGTATTTATTTCAAATTCTTTTTTTATAATATAATGGATACCTCGATAACCGCTCTCGCCAAATCGAGGTTGTCTTTCAATATCAGAATATTTTTTCTTTAATTCTTCGCTGAGAATTGCGTCAAAACGATCTACATCGCTTAGGCAATGACAAATAATCCTAACGCCAGCAATATCTTGCAAATCAACTAACTTAGAATACTTGCCGTTTGAGTTCTTAATTTTTTGTTCAATTGATGGAGCTGCTTTTATTCTACCGCCCATACCGTGGTCGTCTTCAACTATATCAACAGTCGTCTTATGTTGTTTTCTAATTTCAGACAAAAAATCAAGTACCTCATCTTTAAACGAAGTATAGAATGGTTCATAAATTTTTAGCTCATCATTAATAGTCATAAATCTTTTTAATTATTGTAGATATCCCGTTTTGTTTTTATCTAAGAAAGATTTTAGATAAATTTTATCAATATAGCTAAGTTTAAATAAATCTCCTTTAATTCGCTTGAATTCCCAAATACAATCGCCAAGATCTCCATCATTGTATTCCTCAACGCTAACCATATTTTCATCCTTCAAACAATCAACCGTAGTTAAACCGTTTTTTCCGCAAATATCCGCTATATCATCAAAAGAATATTTTTTATTTTTTGTAAAAATAATCATATTATTTAACTCCTTATTTTAAATCTTCGGCACTGGTAAACCCAACTTTTGTAATGGCAAATATTGAAAATAATACTGACAACCCATCGAAATAACATAATCCAAAACATCTTTGTACTGTGGCTTACGAAACCAATCACTAAGGATATAAATGTACTCTACTTCTATATTAAGGAGTGCCATTAATTTTTTATATTGTTTCTTTTTAAAATCGCAAGTTTGTAATTTTTCATCAACCGACCCCGTCACTTCCTGATACTTCATTTCAACCACAAAAAGGGTGTTGTTGACAACAACATATAATGCTTCGTCAGGAAGTAATTTTTTCGAAATTATCTTTTTATAATCAACATTTTGCGATTCAAGATACTTATAGAGTCCGTGTTTTCGATAACTTCGTGCAACTTCTTTACTAAAATAGTAAATGATATTGCCTTTTACCGAGTACCCATTTGTACTCTCAAGAATAGATAAAATATCTATACCCCTTTCAAATTTAAGACCTGTAATTGTATTTCCCCCTCCGAATCCTTGTTTCTTCATATATTTATTTTTTATTTTGAGTTAATTCTTCAAACCTTTTAATTGATAAATCTAAATATTTATTTTCTGTATCAATGCCAATAAAATTTCTGTTATTTATAAAAGTAGCCAACCCTGTTGTCGAGGAGCCAGTAAAAGGATCTAAAACAGTATCGCCATTATCAGTGCTTGCTAAAACTATTCTATTTAATAAATCGATTGGTTTTTGTGTTGGGTGCTTGCCAAAAACTTTTTCCTCTTTCTTGGGTGGATAAATAGCCCATACACTACGCATTTGTAAGCCAGGTTTTTTAATAAAATCGCTTGGCCAGGTACCGTTCTTCATTAAGCTATAATTAAATTTATGCTTAGCATCTTTTTCTTTTCTCGCCCAAATAAGCGTTTCGTGACTGGCCGTAAAACAACGGCAACTTAAATTCGGTGAAGCATTAGGTTTTAACCATGCGATATCGTTTAAAATATGAAATTTATTGACCTGTAAAGCAAAACCACATTGATAAATAGAATGATAAGTTCCACTAATCCAAATTGTTCCGCCTGGTTTTAAAACTCTATGGCATGCCTTTAGCCATTCAAGGTGAAATTCAAAATCTTTTTTTAGGCCATTACTTACATCCCACTGCCCTTTATTTACACTTACTCTTTTACCAGCATGTAAACTAAAACCGCCGTTTGAAAGAAAATATGGCGGATCAGCAAAAATCATATCAATAGAATTATCGGGCAATTCAGCAAGGATACCCAAACAATCTCCATGATATAGTTTAAATCCTGATTTTTCAAAGTATGGTTTTCGAGGTTTTATTTCACTGATGTTAGCCACTTCGATTTTATTTTGTGCCTCTTGTTCATCTATAGTTCTAATAACGCTGATGACTTTGCCTTGGATGATGACGGTTTTTACATACAGGGGTTTTAGGGTGGGGTTGGCGGGTTGGAGGCGGATGCGGGTTTTTTCTTTGAATATCTTTTTTAAAGTAACCTCATTGCCGTTTATCAAAGCCACAGCTGTTTCGCCATTTTCCACAGTGTTTTGTTTTCTAATTATCACAGTATCGCCATCAAAAATACCCTCGTCAATCATACTATTGCCCTTAACGCCCAAAGCAAAATGCTCGCCCGAAGCGGCGGCCATATTTTTTGGCACAGTTATTGCTTCGTATTCTTCAATGGCTTCAATTGGCTCACCGGCGGTGATATAGCCCTTAAATGGAATACTAACGCTTGATTCTTGCTTGCCAATTTTTACAGCTCTGGCTATATTTTTTTCCCGAGTGATATAACCTTTTTCCTGCAAAACTTGCATGTAGTGGTTGACAGTGGACACAGATGCCAACTTAAAATGTTTTCTAATCTCGTCATGCGAAGGGCTGTAGCCATTTTTTGCAGAACACTCTTGGATATAGTCAAGAAACTTTTTTTGTTTTTTAGTTAAACTATTCATATCTCTATTTTAATAGAACAAAAATAGAAAATCAACCCAAGTTATCCCCACCCCCAAATTTCTATAACAAAAAAGATAGGGGCATACGTTCCAATTAAAATACACCCCTACCGATTTACTGCAAAATAAAACTACTTTCAATATATAAAAAATATTTAAAAAATACAAAAAATGGGTTTTTCTCTTGCAAAAAATTAAAAAAATAGTATAAATAAGATAACCTTAATCTAAACAAAAAAATAGGCCAAGCAAACAAGTTTGAAAGTCACTCATGGAGAAAACAACCCCCTCCCGTTCGCCACGGGCTACACTTTTCAAATATTGTCTTGCTTGGTCTTTTCTCTTGCAAAAAATTGAGTGAGGTGGTATAAGAAAACCATAAAAATGAGTAGACAAAAAAAGCCGAGCAAATCCGCAGAGTCTCTAGTGGCCAGCAAAAATCTTACCATTATGCCACAAGACAAAAGCGGATTTCTCGGCTTTATTTTTTTATAAACAAAACCCCCTACCAGATGGTAGGGGGCGAAAAGCAAGGAGGCTAAAAATTATTTAGCAATGGGGGCGGGGTCGCGTTTTTTGGGAGTGAGGTGAGACACGGCAAAAACTACTTCGTTGTTTTTAAAGTCAGCTGTTATAGTGGCTTTTTCTTTTATCTCGCCGATAATTATTTTTAGAGCCAAAGGATCTAAAATTAACTTCTGGATTACTCTTTTTAACGGCCGAGCGCCCAAGTCCGCGTCAAAACCTTTTTGCGCCATAGCGTCAGACAAGGCTTTAGAAAACTTTAGCTTAACATTTTTAGCCTTCAAGAGCCGTTTTTCAATTTTGTTTAACTCCAAATCCACAATCTGCCTAATTTCTTTAGTGCCCAGATAATTAAAAGTAATTATTTCATCAATTCTGTTTAAAAACTCTGGCTTGAAAGCTTCGCGCAAAGCCTCTTGAATTTTCTTTTGAATATTTTCTTTTTTAACCACTATTGTTTGGTCTCTTTGCAACTCAAAACCCATTGGCTTCATTTGGGCGATAAAGTCCGAGCCCACATTAGAAGTCATAATAATAATACAATTTTTAAAGGAAACTGCTCGGCCCTTAGCATCGGTTAAACGGCCTTCTTCAAAAATTTGCAATAAGATATTAAACACTTCAGGATGGGCTTTTTCTATTTCGTCAAGCAAAATCACGCTATATGGCCTTCGCCTTACTTTTTCGGTTAACTGCCCGCCCTCTTCATAACCAACATAACCGGGAGGCGAGCCCAAAATCTTAGAAACACTATACTTTTCCATATACTCACTCATATCAACCGTTATCAAAGATTTCTCGGTGCTAAATAAAAAGTCAGCTAGGGCCCTGGCTGTTTCTGTTTTACCAACCCCGGTTGGCCCCAAAAACATAAACACGCCCATTGGCCTATTTTCATCGCCAATGCCTGACCGACCTCGCCTAATAGCGTTTGAAACAGCCACAATAGCCTCGTCCTGGCCAATTACTCTGTTCTTTAGCTCTTGTTCCATTTTTTCTAATTTGCGAACTTCGGCCTCGATTAAGCGGTTTACTGGTATGCCTGTCCAGCGAGAAACAACCATAGCAATGTCTTCCTCGGTGACTTCTTCTTTGATAATAGAATTGTTTTGCTGGATGTTTTGCAATTTTTTCTCGGACTCCCCCATTTGCTTTTTTAATTCAGGAATTTTGCCATATTTTAATTCAGCCACTTTTTGCAAATCGGTTTCTCGGTGGGCCACCTCTATTTGAAACGAAACCTGCTCCATTTCTTTTTTAAAATTTTTTATTTCCGTGATAATGGCTTTTTCCGAGGCCCATTTCATTTTTATGGCGCTTACTTTTTCGTTTAAATCAGCCAAACTTCGCTCAACCGCCTTGAGGCGCATAGCATTGCCTTGTTCTTTATTTAAAACCCGTTTTTCAATTTCTAATTTGGTAATTTCATTTCTTAAATCCTCAAGCTCGGTTGGCTCGGATTCTATTTCCAGTCGCAAGGCCGCGGCTGCCTCGTCCATTAAATCCACAGCTTTGTCGGGCAAAAATCTGTCAGATATGTACCGAGAGCTTAGTTCTGCGGCCGCTTTTAAGGCCGAATCTTTAATTTTAACACCGTGGTGTAATTCGTATTTTTCTTTAATGCCCCGTAGTATAGCAATGGTGTCCTCAATAGATGGCTCCACCACCAAAATTGGCTGAAACCTTCTTTCCAAGGCCGGGTCTTTTTCAATATATTTTTGATATTCTTTTAAAGTAGTGGCTCCAATGGCTCGCAATTCTCCCCGAGCCAAAGCTGGCTTTAATAAATTAGAAGCGTCAATTGAGCCCTCGGCCGCCCCTGCGCCAATTAAAGTGTGGAGTTCATCAATAAATAAAATATAGTGGTCTTGCGCTCTTTCAATTTCATTAACAAATGCCTTAAGCCGCGCTTCAAACTCGCCTCTAAATTTTGTGCCAGCCACCAAAGCACCCAAATCTAAAGCAATAATCTCTTTGCCTTTTAGGCTTTCTGGCACATCTAAAGAAACAATTTTTTTCGCCAAGCCCTCCACCACTGCGGTTTTGCCAACCCCAGCCTCACCAACCAAAACAGGATTATTTTTTGTTCGTCTGGATAAAACCTGCATTACTCTTCTTATTTCTGATTCTCGGCCAATCACTGGGTCAAGCTTGCCTTCTATGGCTAGGGCAGTTAAATTGCGAGAATACTTTTTAATAACTTCGAATTTGCTTTCTGGGTTTGGGTCGCTTATTCTTTCCCCGCCTCTGATTTCTGCCAATTTTTTCAAAACTTCTTCTCGCGCTAACGGGGCAGATAATAATTGAGAGGTAAATCTTGATGTTTGCAAAACCTCGCTAGCTCTTGTCTTATTAGAAAGAATGGCCAAAAACATATGCTCAATAGAGATAAACTCATCTCCCATGGCCATGGCTTCGTCTTTTGATTTTTCTAACACCATAGCCAGGTCTTGGGTTAAGTAAAACTGGCCCATCACAGTTGGCCCCCCCGGAGCCACAGGCTTTAATTGGTTTAAGGCAGCTTCAACTTTGTGTTTTAAATCGTCAATATCAAGTTGCAAGCTTCGTAATAAGCCAACAACCACGCTTTCTTCTTGAGTTATTAGGGCAAGCAAAAGATGCAAGGCGTCAACCTGCTGTTGGTTTCGTTCTCGAGCAAAGCTTTGGGCTTTCATCATAGCCTCCTGAGCTTTGTAGGTAAATTCTCCCCCTTGTATAAATGGCAATTTAGTCAATTTTCAATTTTCAATTTTCAATTTTCAAATAATTTCTAATTTGAAAAAAAGAAAAATCAACTGAAAAAATTATTTTACTTACAATCCTGTGGACAATTACACTTGCTTTCTCCTGCGCCGCAAACCCCGTTGCCACAAGCAACGCAAACTACATTTCTTGGCGTGGCCCCTATAGCACACGTGTCTCCCTGGTCATCAGTATAATAAACGTCTTGACTATAAACTCCTTGAAGCCCTGCACAACAAATATTCCTTACATCATCGGGATTATAAAAAATAGCACCTTCTTTTCCACAACTCGTTGATGGTTGACTTGTCGTAGGTTGATTTACAACAGGTTGTTTAACAATCGGCTGATTTACGGCTGGTTGATTGATAACTATTGGCATTGGCTCTGCTGGTTGGTTTGATCTTTGATAGGCTGAAACACCAACCAAAACCACGGACAGAACGGCTAAAATTGCAATTAAAATTGTTTTCATAATTTAAAATTATTTTATAAATTTAAGAGTAGAAAGCATTTTAACAAATTGGGGATAGCTTCTAAGGTTTTCAATGGAGCCTGTTGCCGCATCATCTCGAAATTCAATAGAAAACAAATCTCCACCTATAATGGTCAAGTAATTTTCTCCTTGTGATTGATGCGCCCAAGTGTATTTATAAAAACTTATCCCATTAATTTTTACAAATTCTCCAGCGCTCACATTCCATAAAGACGCTTGATTGGGATCTTTATAACCCCATTGGCCTAAAAATTCATTAATATCTTTATACTTCTTGCTTGAGTCCCTGCTAATCCAAACTTGTCCATAATCGAGTTCTTTAGGAGCCAAAAACATAACAAGCCCTGTTTCTGCTTTCTTAATCGTCCATTCTTTCGGATATTGTACTTCGTATCTATCCTGCTCATTTCCATATACCCTCCACCCAGCGATTTCGCCTTGGTTTTGCGCAACAGGTTGTTTAGCAACCAGCTGGTTTACTGCTGAATAGTTAATAGCTATTGGCATTGGCTCTGGGGGCTGATTTGATCTTTGATAGGCTGAAACACCAACCAAAACCACAGACAGAACCGCTAAAATTGCAATTAAAATTGTTTTCATAGTTTTTTACTTTTAGTTATTAGATAATACCACAAAATAGCGAAAAAATAAACAAAAGCCACGGCTCGTGGCCGTGGTGCTTGTGACC
>JAZDKU010000006.1:0-48531 GCA_043802745.1 bacterium
TTTGGCTTTTTCGGTAAGCATATATGCCCACCTTACCGCGTCTTCATAGAGGTGAAAAGAGCCACGAACACCGTAGAAAAGTCGTTTAATTTGCATTTACATTTGGTCTCAAGGAGTCCAATATGTTTCGTGCATTATGCATAGCCTGTATGCAAGCATAAACAAAAGCCCCAATTGACTGGGCAATTGAGGCCAAATTTAAATAAATTTTAGTAATTACAAGCGCACATTCTTTGTATGCTATCAAATAAAGGCTTTTCGCTACAACTATAACCAATTCCTGCTCCCTGATAATGGTAGCAGGTTTTATTTGCCGAATTGTAGTAGGGCACCAACCATCCATTTTCGTAATTACTCAAACATTTTTTGCAATTTGTAAGTTTTTTTCCAATAGTGCAACTTTCATCATCTTCCCAATCTTCTGAATATTTATCTGCGCAGTCTCCTTTAGTTTTACAAAAATTCTCACAGCTAATTCCAGGACTGGCAAGATACCAACACCCCAAATTACCCCTATCGCTAAGCAACAAGCCCCTGCATCCTAAACATTTTCCAGCGAAGCATCTTTGTTGCTCCCCGCCTGTCTGGCTTGGACATTTATACAAACCATCCCCCCACTCTGTATTCACTGCTTGGCAAAATCCATTCTTGCATACTTGGCAAGCGTCACATTCTTCCGAACTAGTGCAAAAGTAATCTGCGACATCAAAAGTATAATCACTCTCAAAACACATTGACTTTTCAAAGACTTCTTCGTTGAACTCACAAATTTGAATTTTATATTTCCCAGAACAAGCATCCTTCGGAACCGCCAAATTTATACGCCCGACGCTCACCTCTGTTTTTTCCGCACCAAATATCTCCTGGCACTGTGGCTTTGTTTCTCCTATATTCTGAGCCACTGCTTTCACCGATACTTCCCCCTCCAATCCATTTGAGGTCCATTCCACTGGATTTACTTTATCAAACAATATCCCCCAACCCTTTACCCATTGATCTCCTGCTTGAGGCAAAATAATTTTTGCGCCAATACAAGCACCATCAAGACAACCTTTTTCACATTTAGTAATTTCTGAGCAATATTTATTACCACAACAATAATATTCTGCTAACTCTCCGTGAGTACAAATATCTTTAAATGGCTCTTCAATTTTTTTTCCATCTCGTAAAATATCCACTTCCCCTCTTTCATAAATACTTTTTCCATTATCAGAATCAGTGCAAGTTATAACTGGTCCCTGACTATTATGTAAGCTTTGAGAAAATTGCCTAAAACTATTATATACCTCCTGCCCATTTTCAATTGAAGTAATTTTTCTATTATTTACTACAGATTTCCACCCAACCAAAATAGCTGCAACTAAAACAAGTAAAAGAAAAATCCAATTTATTTTCCCTTTTTTTATTAAGATATTTTTTATTTTCATACTAAATTTTAATAAGGCAACCTTCTTTTCAACTAGTCTTTGCTCATCCATTTCTACTACTTATTATTTTGCTTCCCCCTATTTTTTATATGCTCCAAGCGATTCGCTAGGCCAAAACTTCTTGCTTTTATGCTAAGAAGTTTATCAAACCTGCCCTTACTCTCAACCTGGCCTGTCTCTCCCCTATCTTTTAGTTTTCGCGAAAAATAATTGTTGAAAAATTTTTTCATAATTTTATGGACTTAAAATTAAACTTTTCCTAATCGCGTCAAATTGGGCCAATAAAGCTTGGCGGTTAAATTCCTTAACAGCTCCTTTAGGGTAATTGTCAATATTAGTTGAATGAATAAAGTATCTTAAAGCTACGCAAGGATTAGTGCCAGGAATTGCCCAAACAGTTTCTTCATAAAAATTACCAGCCCCTGCTCCCGATGAAGTGGCCACCGAATAAGTGACATCATTGTCAACAACTTCTGCTAAGCCGTTAACCCGGTATAAAAATAACCTGGCTACGCAGTTTTGCTGGTTGGAAATTAATTCCACAGAAACGCCAGTGTCAAAGCTAGAAAGATTTGTACCCGTGGCTATTTCTGCTGGAATGGTAAATTTTATTCCGCTAATTTCTTTGCCCAAACCCAAATCTTGATATTGATAAGCCGAGTTAGCTATGTAGCCTGCGGGATAGCGGATTGAAAACCCGGAAGTTGCATTTGCATAAACTTGAGACAATCCGCCAGAATCCTTAGCCAAAGCTATACAACCCGAATATGTTTGAACATTATTTTCCATAATAAAAGAGCCGTTGCCCTTGCTCCAAAAAATAACAGCTTCACTGGCTGTGGCATAACGAATACCGCTCCCTGAAATAGTTTGGGGCAAAGCTAATTGCCTGCCATCGCTTAAAACTATTTTCACACTGCCAGTTGGCGTGGGCATCTCGCCTGGCTGCGCTTGAGGCGCTTTTTCACCTTGATAATATTTTGCATTAATAGTTTTCCCATCACTACACAAATAATCAACTTGACTAATAGGGGTGTTGGCTGGAACTACTGGAGCAATTGCGGGTTTTGGCTGGGCTATTATATAAATCCAAGTCGCAATGCCAAGTATCAAGAGAACAACTACAGCGATATATATTTTTTTCATAATACTTATAAATCTTATTGCTATAATTATAGCAAATTTTTAGCTTTCTAAAATATCCCGCGCTTCCGCCAGCTTATTCTTATTAGATGTTATAAAGTAAATCATACCTATTTATACTGCTCAATGAATTTATCAATGCCCATTTCTTTTATCTTTTGACAATTTTCTAAAAACTGTGGGTTTATTTTTTCGCATTTCTCTATTTTATCACATTCCCAACAACCCAAAATATTTTTTAGCAAACAACAATTTTTAATAGCGCAAGGCGACTCACCTTGCCTGGCTCGACAAAAAATATGGCACTTCAAGCTAATTAGCTTGTCCATCTTTTCTTTTAGTCGCGGGTCTTCCTCTAAATACTTCGCTCCCCTGTTTTGAGCTGACTCTAACTCAAAAAGTAATTTTTCAGCTGCTCCTGAAACTTTCATCCTATAACACTTGGGGCAATAAAGCCCGCAATATGCAACTAAATCAATTTTTGACTCCATAAATTAAAATTCTTTAAAAATTCTCTTTCCTTTTGACTTTCCCATATTTAATAAAACTTTCTTTTTTTCATCAATATAGCAAGCCACTATCTCGCCAATAAAAATAATATGGTCGCCACTATCAACTTTCTTTTTCAGTTTACACTCAAGGTTTATCGTCGCTCTTTTAATTAATGGCAACTTAACAAATTTAGCTGGCATTGTTTCTATTTTACTTATTTTAAATTTATCAATTTTACTACCGCTTACCGAGCCAAAAAATTCTACTTGCTTCTCTAATTCTTTATTAGGAACAGCCACCACAAACTCTTTTGATTGCTCAATTAAACTATGGGTATACCCGTGCTTGGACAAAGCAACAGCAAATAAGTATGGCGGTTTCCAGGAGCACCTCATTTTCCATCCTGCAACCATCCCGCTTGGCTTTCCTTTTTTGTCAGCGGAGATTACAAATACACAGGTTTCGGGCTTAAATTTATCAAATGCTTTTTGGGCTGAAACTTTTTTCATACTTTAAAAATTCTTTTGATATCTTTAATGATTTCAGGAAAAGTGCTTTGGCCAAAGTGCCCTTTGTTTTTGAATTCCTTGAAATGGGCGCTTGGCAAGGCCTTTTTGTACTTTTTAAAAGCAGCAAACGAAACAACATCGTCGTCTTGGCTGTGATAAAAAAATAACTCTTTTGCTTGATTTTGCAAACCGCTTGAATCTTTTTTTAATTTAAAATCGACTAAAGAATGGTGTGGGTCTTTATCGTCATAAGGGGCAGCCACTATAAGGATGGCTAAAATCTTTTTTGGAAATTTATTTTCCGATAAATATTTAACCAAAAAAATACCTCCCAAAGAATGCCCCACCAGCACAACCTCCCCCTCCAAGAATGGAAATAATTTTTCAAACCAAATTTTCCACTCAACATACTTAGCGTTAGACGGACATGGCATTTTCGGCAAAACCACCTCATAACCTTTCCCTAACTTTTCTCCTAGCGATTCTTTCCAACCCATGCCAATTATTTTCTTAAAATCTATTTTATAATCAAAGAGAAAAGAAAGATAATCTTTGCGGGTGTTAAAAATATGTCCGCCATGGATAATAATAATTTGTTTTTTCATAGGCTTAATCAAAATTATGTGGCTTTTGAGTGTATTCTTGATTTATTTTATTTACTTCTTCAATTGATAAATTAGCAATAAAGGGAGGGTAAATGCCATTGGAATCCGTAACTTCTTTGCCAAACCAGTTTGGAGGGTTAAACTTTTTGCAGATTTCTATGCTGGGAAATTCTACCTCAACCACGTTTAACCCTTTTAAATTTTCTTCGTAAATATCTACTTCAGCTGTTAGGCCATCAGCTAATAGATAGAAAAACCTTGTTTTAACAACCTTTCTTTTGCTTTCTCCTAATAACTTTGAAAATTCTTGTTTTGATATTTCCCGAGTTTCTTCTGTGCAATAACCGGTTTCTTGAGAGTTTTTAGCAAAACGTTTTATTGTATACGTGTACACTCCCCCTTTTTCTCTAATGCGGGCATCTTTTATTTGCGGGTCATTATTTTCAAGATAAGCCTGAATAATTTTAATACTCTCACACCCTCCCAAATCCTCAGGCAAAAAATTAACTAACCAACCAAGCTCCAGCTCAATTTCTTTTTTATTTTCCATATTTTGAAATTATTTTGTAGGCAATGCGATATTTTGCACTCGGCCCACTTGACCGTCGGTTAGGCGCACCTTAATGCCGTGGGGATGAAAATTAGAGCTAGTTAAAATATCCGCCACTATTCCGCGGGTAAGCTTTCCAGCTCTTTGGTCTTGTTTTAGCACAATTTCTACCTCCAAACCAATTTTTATGTCTCCCCTATTTTGCCCATTCATAAAATTAAATATTAAACCATTAAGCGCCAGATAGAAAAATTCAAAAAACCAGCAAATGAAACCCATAAAATATAGGGTACCAGCAACCAGGCAGCTGTTTTTGAAATTTTAGCAAAATAAAAAATTGTCATTAAAATAGCAAGCCACAAAACAATTATTTCCACAAAAGCCAACATGGGATTTTGCATGCCAAAAAACAAAACACTCCACAGAATGTTTAAAGCTAACTGCTGGAAAAAAACTAACACAGCTGTTTTTTTGCCACCAGCTGACGAATTATTTGAGGACCAAACTAAATACAATGCCACACCCATTAAAAAGAAAAGCGCTGTCCAAACAGGCCCAAATATCCAATTGGGTGGGTTAAAGCTTGGCTTAGCCAATGTGGCGTACCAAGAACCAATAGCTGGGGTGGTAAAAACTGACCCTATTATCCCCGCCCCCTCACACAAAACAATCGCCATTAAAAACTTTATTATTTTATTCATATGTTTTTATTTTATTTATTTTATCACTATTTTTTATTAAAAATAACAGCAAAAATATTTACCAATGGAACAAAAAATAAAAATATAAAAAGTGGCATATTATCAGTACTATAAACCGCTAAAAAATATACCACAAAACCAATTTGCGCCACACTAAGAAAAATCGCTAAATAATTTAAAATTTTCATGTCTTAGAAATCGTTAATAAGCGAAGCGAATTTACGATTTTTTAGATCCTGTTAAACGCTCTTCCGCCAGCTGGCGGAAAAAAGCGTTTAATCGGGATACTCCTTTCTTTAATTCTTTTCGTATTTCTAAATAATCAGGTATCTCCTGCCCCACTAAATTCCAAAATTTTTGGGAGTGGTTAAACTCTTTTAAGTGGCATAACTCATGCACAATAATATAGTCAGCCAGCCTTTCAGATATCAAAACAATTTTATAATTAAAATTCAAATTTCCTTTTTTAGAACAACTCCCCCACCGAGTTTTCTGATTTTTAATACTTATCTTATTATACTTTAACCCGTAAACTTTATTAAAATGCTCAATCCTATTTTGCGCCAAAGCCAAGGCCTGCTCCCTGTATTTTAGATAATCTTTTTTGCTCCCTTTTAAAGATACCCGTCGCCAAACCCGCCTTACCCTAAACACATAACTAACCCTCCCTTTTTGCAACTCAATCTCTTTTTTCATATCTCGCTAAAAGCTGGTTCAATTTTTTAACTAGTGATTTGCGCCAATCTTCTTCCAACTGAGCTTTGGCAAGGGCAACTAAAACTTTGTCCTCTTGTGATAATTTTAACTTCTCTAATTTTTTGCACTTATCCAAAATCTCAAAATCAACATCAGTTGCTAACACGTATTTTTTCTTTTCCATTGGGCTAACTTTTATCTGATTATTTAATTTTTTCTTTTTCTCTTCTAGTAGCTTTTGATAGTTTTTATCAACGCTTAAAGCTTCGCGGAGCTTGCTCCCGCTATATCCTAAGTTTATATAGAAATCCTCAACTTCTTGCATTGATTCTTTTTTCATAGATAAAACTGCTTTTAAAATCTAAACAACAACTTTGTCGCTTGGTATGCTGGGTGAGTGTATAGAAATAATTTTTGATGCCTCAAAATATTCCCCCTCAATAACATTGTTCACATCAACAAATAAAAAATCCCCCGACTTAAGCGTATTTTCATTGCCATTTACGCTATACTTAGCCATACCCTCTAACAAAATAATAACTTCTACTTTTTCTTGATGATAATGGGCGTTACACATATCCCCCGCATTATGCTCGCAATAAAAAACTTCTACATTCTCTGTTTTTAATGGACTGCCCTCTTCAAAAAAAGAACCCAAAAACCACCCCCTATGATCCTTGCCAGCCTCAACCCAATTCCCAGCAAAATATTTATTATTTTTAAATTCTAAATTACCCATAAAAATTATCTTTACCTAATGCCTGTGTCACAAGACAGGTTAGCCTCAATTACTTTGCCTGGCTCTATGGTTATGTTTTTTGTTTCGCATCTTGGCATAACAGCTCCCCCAACCCCTTGGAGCGCATACTCCCCAGGCGGGAGCATTATTTTATACTTTCCCTGCTTATCGCTTTCTATAGTGGCAAAAGGCGAACTGTTTGGGCTTCCCACCACAATCACTTGAATTTTAGTGGCATAAGGCTTGTCAGCGCATTGGGGGTCGGGCGGATTTTTCATAACTGGGCAAGTGGGCCCAAGTGTAACCACACCCTCAACCCCAGAATCAAAAGGCAAAATACCAGTGCAACGCCAATTTATCTCAGCGGTTTTTGTTTCTTCACTCACCACGCAAGCTGGGTTGCACCCCTCTTTAGTTGCGTTTAGATTAGCATCAAACCACCAGGTTTTAGTGCCAGCGTTATAAATGCCAACCGCTAACGCTTCACCACCCTTAATACAGTCCTTTTCAGCAATTAAGCGAGCTTCGGCCTCAGATAGCAAGCTGTTTATTGCCGGGCAAGGAGCAAACTCACAGTTAGGGCCAGTTCGGCCAACCGCTGAGCCATCTGGACAAAGCATAGCTTCCTCTGTGCAAGCAACTTGCCCTGGCTCTGGCTGATTAGAAAACTTCAAGCCAAGCAAAACCGCCACAACTAAAATTAGAACAACCGCGCCTATAATAATTATTTTTTTCATATTTTTTAAACAGATATTAGTGCTTAACAACTTTCAAAGAAATTGCGCTCTCCCCTGCTGATAATTTTAATTCGCCCCCGATAGGAAAAGTAATTCTAGGGCAAGTGTGACCAAAATCAACATTAGCCACAATGGGCATGTTGCCTAACTCCTTTTTTGTCTTTATTATTTGCCTTAGTAAATCTTCAGTCATTTTACTGACTCTTTGAAATCTGCCCATCACAATGCCTCTCACCCCCTCAAACCCAGGCTGGTGAATAAGCGACTGTAAATCTCTATCAAAAGTATGTGGCAAAGATTCGTCATCATCTTCCAAGAATAAAATTGATTCTTGTAGATTTGGAAAATATTCCGTACCCTGCAAGAGATTAAGCGTGCAAAGATTGGCTCCCAAAATTGTGCCAAAGGCCTCCCCCTTATTAATCAACCAAAAACCCTCGCCATCAATCAATGTCCTATCCTCTTGATTCATATACCAAGCATCGTCACTCCATTGTTTGGCTGGTAAAATATCAAAAGAATCTTCAGCCATTAAACATTTTTTAAAATAATCTAAAGTATAATCAAAATATAGCTTCTCGCCAAAACTTGAATAATGCGGTCCAGAATAATTAACCAAACCAGTCTTAGTAAAAATAGCGTTATTTAAAGCAGTAATATCCGAATAGCCGCAAAATATTTTTGGATTATTTTTTATTAACTCCCAATCCAAATACCTTAATAATTGGTTGCAATTAAATCCTCCGATAACTGTAATAATGGCTTTAATGCTTTTGTCAGCAAAAGCTTCATGCAAATCTTCAACACGCGATTCAATGCTAGAGGACCTAAAGCTATCTGCTTCTTCAGCATGCTTGCTAAAGCTAAGCTCCAAGCCCAAGTCAGCAAATCTTTGATTGGCTATTTCTCTAGATTCTTTTGAAATAATGGCCAATGTTCTTGAGGGTGCAACCACTCGCACGCCATCCCCCTTATTTAATTTTTCCGCAAAAATCTTTTTCATAAATTTATTCTACTAATCAGCAAGCTGAATTACAAGCAATCCATTTTTTTCAATTTCCTCCTTTTGCCCGAAGTCATCAAGTTTAAATTTCAAAATATAATCAACCTTTTTCTCAATCTTTCTGCCGGTGTATTCTTTTGTTTGGGGATCCCACTCCTCTAAAATTAAAGTATCCCCCGCTTCAACATCAAAATCAGCCACTCTTAAATCAAACCTTTTTTTGCCAGTCAATACCAGCTCAAAATACTCGGGCCAAGTTTTCTTTTTAATTATTTTCATATTTTTATTTATTTTAAAAACTTCAAAGGCCAAAAAATAGCTACCCCTCCAGCTGAAGCCAAGGTTCTAACTGAAGATATTCTCCTAACACATCTGTCTGGCTTATCTTGAGAAATTCCGCTCATAGTCAAAGTGTCGCCATTGGCCATAGGACATTCAAAAGTTTTGTACTCCTCTATTAAATACCTTCCAGCAAAAGCAAGCCCAATTAAAAAATAAATAATAACCACCCAAATTAAAATTTTCTTAAACTGTATTTTCATAATTTTTATTCCACTCTCCGCTTCTTTTTCCATTTTATCTAAGCGAGTATAGTAGTCTGAAATTTCTTTGAGATGCGCCCAAGCAATCTTGCCAGTCTTGGCTTCATCGTCATTGGTCACATTGGTTTGTGGGTCATGAGCTCCATGCTCCAACTCCACCCCCAACCCCATCCTAAACTCCTCCAAATCGTACTTGGTAAAATCCACCCCAATCCCCTCCCCTATTAATTTTGCCTCCTCTTGCGTAAATTTTTTATTCATAGTTTTTTCTTTTTCTTATTTAAATGCCTAAGCGAGGGGCGATAAGTTTGTTCCAAAGCGCTATTAAAAGCGGCCACCCAAAAAGAAAAATAGCAATAATTCTCAAGCTTATTTTTACCTTTTTTGATTCTTGCTTTTGGGAGATAAAATATAAAATAAGAGCTAAAATCCAAGAGCCAAAAAAAGCTATCGGATCAGTTGCTGGCCATCCATTTTCAAACATATTTTAGTTAATTAAATTATAAATTCACAACGACCTTTTATCCAGACAGATATGATAGCTAGCATTAATTAGATTGAAGTAAGTTTTTCATATACTGTTCCGAAGCTGGATTTGGATTGTCTAACCATTGATACTGATTCTTTCGTTGGTCTTGAAGTGCCTTTTCTTTTAGATGGCATTTATAGTATTGCAATAAAGTAAATGTGAGGCAAAGAAAAAAAATAACTAACATTACATACCCAACTTTTTTATAACTATTTCTAATCACCATAATACTAGAGTAAAAACCAAAAAAGATAAACAAAATAACATTGATTACTCTATACAAACCAAAAAGAGGGCAGAAACTTGATTCTGGCATAAAAGAAATCACCAACAACACCCAGATAATAACGAGGGCTGAGACCACCAGAAAGAATTCTCCTTTTTGCTCCTTGTCTTCAAAGGTTATCTTTTTCATCATTTTTGTATTATTTTTACTCCCCCCTTGCCTCGCCGTAGCTTTAGCGAAGGCAGGTCTCCCTATTCGCCTCCTCCTGCGTAAATTTTTTGTTACTCATAAGTTTTATTTTTTACTTTTTATTTTTTATTTTACCTAACCCCCCTAAAGAAATAAAGCTACCCCCTATTTTCTTTTAATCCATTCTTTGCTAATCCACTTTTTGATAATGGCTTGGTCTAAATCAATATCCATAACCGTGGCAATAGCAAAAACCAAACCAATCACATCCGCCAATTCTTTAGCAAAGCCCTTTTTAGCTTCTTCATCTGATAAATACTTTTCTGGCCGGCATCTTTTTTTATAAACCAAATAGGCCTGCATCAACTCGCCAACCTCTTCTCCTATCTTTAAAATTAAGTAGTCGTCATTTAAAGCGATTTTATCTTTTTCCAAATGCTCTAAAAACACTTGGGCAACTTGTTTTTGTATTTCTTTTAATTCCATATTTTTATTATTTTTTCGCAATAAGATTTAAAATTAAGCCAATAACTTTATCTTTTTCTTTCGTGTCGCTACAAGCAACAAGAATTGTTAATGCAGTAAGCGCAGAAGGAGTAAGCTTGGATACATCTAAAATATTGGCTTGCTTTAAAAACCACACAAAAGCAAATGCTCCACTTCTTTTGTTGCCATCAACAAAAGGGTGATCTTTAATCATAAAATATAGAAGGTGAGCTGCTTTTTCCTCTGCGCTTTCGTATAGTTCCTTACCGCCAAAAGATTGCATCACATTGCCAATAATTCCTGCCACAAAACCCTCGCTTCTTTCTTTGCCAAAAATATCAGTTACTTCCGACCTACGCATAAGCTCTTCTTTTAACCCAGCTAAGCTTTTAGAAATTTTTTCTGTTGTTAATAAAACCTTTTTCTTTGTAAGCTTTCCTTTTGGTAAAACGCCTTTGTCATACGCATCAAGTGATAGCCAAGTATCAGCAAAAAGCGATACAAGTTCAACTGCGTCTTCTGCATCCACAACAGAGCCAGCTGGCAAAAGTTTTTTAATATCTTCCACCACGCTCAAGAACTGCGCGTAATTTTCCGAAATACGATTTTTATTGACCGCATATCCGTCAACAATATAACTTCGCAACGTTTTTGTTGCCCATTTTCTAAATTCTATTGCTACTTTTGAGTTTGTCCTATAACCAACTCCTAAAATAACATCCAGCGAATAGAGGATAATGGGCTTGTCAGAATTTGCAATATGCATTTTTTGCATATTGCTTTTTTTATCAATTTCACCATCCTTAAAAATATTATTAATATGTCGCGAAATAACCGATTGGTCAACGCCAAAAAGATTAACGATTTGCGCTTGTGTGGCCCATATTGTTTCACGCGAAAAATCCCCCCGAAGCTCAATGGCTCCTGACTTTGCTTGATAAATCACAACCTGCGATTTTTTATTACTTTTCTTCATTTTCCCCGTCTTTTATTCTCTTCTTGTTTAAAAAAATAACAAATGCCCTTGCCCACTAACGGCTCGTCGCTAAACCTAGCCACTACATGTAAATGAGCATGAGAAACTCTCTGGCCAGCCACCTCGCCAACGTTCCAACCAATAATAAACCCGTCGGGATTTGCTTTGCTTAAAATCTTTTTTGCTTCTAATAAATACTTTCTCATAGACGCCCACTCTTGCTCGTTTATTTCAAAAGGCGTTTCTATATGCCTTTTAGTTATTATTAAAACAGCATTTTGTAAAACAGGGTCTATTGATTCCACAATATAGCAAAAATCGTCTTGAGCCAAAACCCCGCCTCTTAATATCTTATTTTCCAAACAAAAATTACAATCCTTTATTGCCATAAATTTATTTTTTATTTCCTCCAAAGTTTTTCCTCATAAACCGTGGCTAACCCCATTTCTATTTCTCTCCTTATATTGAGTTCTCCACAGATCTCTTGATTGACATGCTATCTTATGTTATATTTAAAGCGTAGGAGCAATCCTACTAATCACGCGGTCCCGCCTCTGGCGGGATTTTCGCTTTTTATATACACTCTTTTGCGAGTCCTGTTGACACCGAGTGTCAAAAACTACTCCCCTTCCGCTTCTTTTTCCATTTTATCTAAGCGAGTGTAGTAATCTGGAATCTCTTTGAGATGGGCCCAGGCAATTTTGCCAGTCATTGCTTCATCGTCATTGGTAACATTGGTTTGTGTGTCGCAAAGCCCATGCTCCAACTCCACCCCCAAGCCCACCCTAAACTCCTCCAAATCATACACGCCAAAATCCACCCCTATCATATCCCCTATTACTTTCGCCTCCTCTTGTGTAAATTGTTTTTTCATAAATAAAATGTTTTAGTTACCGAATAATTCGGCACAAAATTTGTGAAAAATTATAATCTAAAAAAGATGATAGAAGAATAATAGAACCGACAGCAAATAAAAGTAACATCAAAGAAAAAACTTTGTCTGTATTTTTTAGTCTTTCTTCGAAAATGTCTTCGGCAGCTTGTTCCATCTCTTTAATTTTGTCTTTTGTATAATGTTCAAAATTGCCCCTTGCAACCTCTAGACCAATTTTCTCCCAATCTTTAATATATTTTTCAATCTTGTTAACATACCCATTATAAATATTTTTTGTATCAGTATAAATCTTTTTCAACCAAAAAATACCTAAAAAAATAACACCAAACAAGAATATCTCGCCAATAAAAAATAAATTCCTGTTTATTACGCTTGATATACCGGTAAAGCCAAACCCAGCTACTATCCCCACTACAGTAACAACCCTATAACTCAATTCTAATATTCTGATAAGAAACTTGTCGTGGTCCTTGACGATTTCTTTCATCGTAGCAAAAGCACTATCTATGTATTCCTGAATCTCTGATATTTTTTGTAAAATTTCTTCTTGTGTTGGCATTTTCTTAGTTTTATTTCCTCCAAGGTTTTTCAAAAAGAATAACAATAATAATTATAGCAAGCAAAAATGCAATAAATATGAGTAAGGGTTTGCTTAGCGACCAAGTAGTCTTAACCACAAGCACCAATAGAAAATACGCCCCAACAACCGCCGCTTTAATAACCTCCCATATCAACTGCCAAAAATTTATATCAACAACCGCCATTACTTTTAATTATAATTTCGAAACTTCGTTAATAATATTATCAATATTATTTTTCTCTACCCACATAAAATAATATCCTTTATTGCTCAATTTTTGCCACATTTCGCCAGTTGCCTTTTTATAATCCGAATCTTCTGACCCCACCAAATGCTCACCCTTATATTCTAAAATGATATAATTCTCATCCTTTGTTTTCGCAATAAAATCCGGATAAAATTTTTGCTTTTTACATCCCTGAATAAAAAAACCGCCTATTTCTGGATTACGAAACCACCAATAAATGTTTTCAAGAGCGTTTAATTTACTCGCTAAATCTAACTCTTCTTTATTCATTTTGCCTGCTTTTTCGTACAGGTGTTTATCAAAGTTATCTGGAGAAACCTGCAGTAAACTTATGTTATCGCCTAAATTAAAATTTTCACCATTAGAAACAACTGTCTGACCCTTAATCAACTCTTTAAACTTCTTCTCTGTTAGTTTGTCAACAATTTCATTAATTTTATTTTCAATAACTTCTTTAATTTGATATTGATGCCTGGCTACCTCGCTAAAAGTATACTGCGTCAATAATTTGTCTAAGATTCTTTTCAAAAAAACACTCACTTCATCAATAGCAATAAACCCCCGTTGAATTTTTATTCTAAACCAAGATAGTAAGTCATCTTTAGTAAAGTCCTTGCAATGATAGATAAGCCCCAACTTTCCGGCTGCGTCTCTTATTAACTCGCCTTTGTTGCCAATGTCAATTTTTAAAATTCTGTTATCTTCAACTAATTGAAAATCAACTGTTGCGTCTTGGTTTTTTAAAATAGCAACATCCCCAATCAAATCTGCCACATAATCTAACTTCCGCAAATTTTCTCCATCTTTAATATTTATAAAAGGAACAACAATTTCTTTATCGTCAATTTTTCTTTTATATTCGTTAGCAATAATTGATACTCCATTTGCCATTGGCACAATATCCTCATAGCCATTTTCTTGCAACCCCTTAATAACCATCTCCGATGTTTGATTGAAATTTTGAGTAGAAGCGAAAATATAAGCGGAATTTAAAGCAGGGTCTTCTTTTTCTTCGGCGTTTGGTAAACGCATAATTCGACCAATGGTCTGCTCCACCGATAGTCGCGCGCCTAAATTAGAAACAGACACCAACACATAGGCAAACGGACAATCCCAGCCCTCCCTTAAAGCATTGACCGTAATAATATAACGAATTGGGCAAGTTTTAGCCAAAAGTGTTTTCATATTTGGCAGTCCTCTCTTTTTTGCTGTTTGAATAGCAATTTGCTCTTCAGGTATGTTAGCTTCTTGCATTAAAAAATTCTTTATTCTTTCCACATAAACCCTATTGGCATTTTCTATGTCTTGCTCTGCTTGCAAAAGCATGATGGGCCTAATATACTCGCCCTTGATTTTCTTGGCTCTTTTATCTAAATCGTTTAATTTTTCAATGCCTTCATAAATCGTTTCTTGCCACGGCGTTTTGTTAGCTAAATAAATCGGCATTTTTATCATTTTTGCCGCTTTCAATTCTTTGGCTGAAACATTAACTAACACATTACTTTGCCCTTTAGGCGTAGCGGTAAATTCTAGAACAAACGACGGATTCAACCCCTTCAACATATCAAAAGAAAGCTCGGTTTGAACATTATGCCCCTCGTCCACAATCACTAACGGATTATGCAATTTAATAACATTGACTAAAGAATAGATAATTTCGCCTTCTTTATCCTTGTCTAAAAAATCAAAATCGGCACTATCAAGTCCTTCAAAATGTAACATTAAATCCCCATTATCTTGATACGCTTTAAGCCATTCTTTATCCGTTCGCCTAAAAGCGCCTAGGGTTGAAATAACAATGCAAAGATTATCCGTTAAATCATCTTTCTTAATCTTTTTGGCTTCGGCCAAATCAAAAACTTTTACCGCATTATTAAATCGTTCGTCCAAAACTTCCCGATAAGGGTGCTTGCGGTCGCGCAAATTGTTTAATGTCTGCGTTTTGATAGCATCGGACGGCACAAACCACATTGCCAAACCTTTGTCGCTTCTTTCAGCCAAGTAATCTTTAAAAATAATGCCCACAGAATGGCTGGCAATCAAGGTTTTACCCCCACCTGTTGGCACTTTTATGCACACAAAAGGGCTTCGGCCAATCTCTGGCACCCAGTTATAATTTTTGTCAGTTCGTATCATAAAAGCCACCCCCGCCGCTTTTTCAGTGTCATACTTTTTCATTTCTGCTAAATATGTAGTCAACTCATCTAAAACTTTTTGTTGATATTTTTTTAATTGCATACTAGCTTGATTTTGATAGAAAAATGAATTATAATTACTCAAATTTAATTAATATTTTACCCATGAAAGAAAATCTTTATCTTACAAAAAATACAACCATCAATCACTATTCATTGCCTTATGACGCTCGTGGACTGGTAGTGAACATTTCTTCATATGCTATTAAGGCATTTGACGAAGTAGAAGAAATTTGGACCGCTAAACCCATCGACTGGTTAAATTCCGAAGAAAGCTCTTTCCATTCATATTCGGAAGCACAAGACGCGTTTTTAATAAAAACGGATCTTTTCTTTGAAACATCATTATTGTCCAATGAACCCAATAAGATGTACGCTATCTCATTATCTGTCCTTACATTAACGGTGGATGATACAATTTCTGCTGTTGCAAACGCCTTAGAATTTAACAACTACTTTTACCCAATTATTTTGGACTAATAAACTTTAACTTGATACGGTATTTGCTTGAAAACTATTTGGTGTTTTTCTAAAACTTCATCGTCTAATAAGCACTTGTCGGCATAGACAACCTTTTTGCCTACGGTTTTTTTAATTTCTTGTAAAAATTTTCTGTCTAAAATATTTTTGCCAATGCCGTTAAAAAGCAAAAAATAATGGCTACTGCCAAATTCACCCAAGTAATTGCCTTTAATGTTTTTCTTTTCCAAATTGGTGCGAGTTTCGGTGAAATAAACATATCTTGCCATATCGTCAAAGCTAACTGTTTTATTTATTGCGCCGTCTTTATCAAACAATGGCTCGCCAAGCTCTACGAACTCAAACCCGCCGCCAAGCCCTGCCACCTTTACCGTTTCCCCACTGCTTTTTTTATACGAATAGCCCTTGACCACTCTTTTTATTCTTTCGGCTGTGATATTTTTGGCAATATTTTTTTCTAGCTCTACCAAAATAAACTTTCTGTTGCCCCCGTCTTCTCTATTTAAATCTAAAACCGCATGCCCCGTCGTCCCCGACCCCGCAAAAGAATCTAGAATAATAGAATCCTTTCGACAAGTTAATTCAATTAAATATCGAACCAATAAATACGGTTTAGAATAATTAAAAATTTTTTTGCCAAAAATATTTTCTAAATCTTTTGCAGCCATTGTGCTAGAAAACTTATTAATTACACCAAATGGGCGATTGGTTCTTTCTGTAATATTTCCATCATTATCAACATTAAAATATTGTTTTGTATAAACTGCCCATTTACCATTTTTATCTTTTTTTATTACCACAAAATCATTCTTTAATCCCCAAACGAGTTTCTTTTTTGACCATCTCCAACAGGCTCTCTTTTCACCATAACTTGGATAAATAAAAGTATTCTCTGGCGACTTTATAGGATAATCCAACGATTTTCCATATTGTATACTTGCACTATTTAATTTCACTAACTGATATTTTCCTCTCACACTAACCCATTTATCTTTTAAAGAATACCTGTCTTCATCCTCAACCTCAATGCCCTTAATCAGCAACAATTCCTTGTTTCTTGCATAGGTTAAAATATATTCATGCTTTATTTTAAAGTATTTACTATCTGAACTTCCACCACCCTCTTTATTCTCCCAAACAATTTTCGCAACAAAATTATCTTCACCAAAAATATCACCCATTAATAATCGTAAATGATGAACCTCGTTATCATTAATACTTATAAAAATAACGCCGTCGTCACTTAATAATTCCCGCAATAATTTTAACCGCGGATACATCATACAAAGCCACTTATCGTGACGACATAAATCCTCACCTTCGGGACCGACAGTTTTTCTAAACCATTCGGCGATTTTCGGCGAATTTACCCTGTCGTTATAAACCCATTTTTCATTGCCAGTATTATAGGGTGGGTCAATATAAATACACTTTATTTTGTTGTAATAAAAAGGCATCAAGGCCTTTAACGCCTCTAAATTGTCGCCCTCCAAAATTAAATTTTCGCTCTCTCCAAGCGAATAAGTTTTGTTTTTCTTAAGCAACCGAAAAGCTACATCCTTATCATGATTAACAATTTTCTCTTTTCCTATCCAATTTAATGTGGGCATAAATTATTGTCTGTTTTATTTCAGTGTTCCTTCAATCGAGTTTATCCTACCACCGAGGTTATTAATTAAATTATTAGTTGTTGTAGTGTAATTACTAAATTTTTCGTTCACCTTTTCGTCGGTCCATTTTTCAAATTCTTCAGCAAACTCGATATTACTTGGCAATGGATTGAATTTTTTATTTAAACCAAAACCCACCGTAAAAATAGCTAACAAAAATAAAAAACAAATGGCTAATAAAATTTCGTCAAAAGAAATTCTTTCCCACCACTTTTTTTTCTCGCTATTCCCTGTTTGTCTACTGCGAAATAATACTATATGAATTAAAACCAAAAATATAATGAGACAGATCAATATTATCAACAAAACAAGAATCGCAGAAAAAAGATCGGAAATTCTTGCAAAAACTTGTATGCTTGCTGAGATAAAAGTAAAAAGCGATATATAGATACCCAGCACCTCAAGGAGTTTAAGTTGCTTGCTTTCCATCTTTTCTTCCATATATCTTTTTAACTCATCAAGCATCTCTGTCCTAAGTTTATCTGGAATAATATCACCTTGAGAATTAGATGGTAAAATAGTGTCCCCTTCCGTAGTAGTGTTCCCTTCCGTCTGTGTTGTTTCAGATTGAATCTTTTTCTTCTTAATTGTCATAAAGATTTTACTATCAACTTAATTTCTCCCAATTTTTGCTCGTTGACAAAAATTTTGACTCTATAGTCGTCAGGTTGCTCAAATGGAATATTGAAAAAACGAGATATAAAATTTATCTCGGCTTCATCTCTTGGAACGTCAAAAGAACTTGTATAGTCAGCTATTTTTTCGCCAGTACTTTTCTCTATACTCACAACCCCTTTATAATTTCCCATTTTTTCAAAAGTTATATTCGCTACTACAATAATATGGGGGGTAAGTGCTGGGAACTTTTTCGCTGTTAATCTATTAAAAATTTTTATAATACATAACTTTCCGCCTTCTTGGGTGGCAAAAGCATCTTCACAAATATGTAAAAAATTTAATTTTATATTTTTATTTGGCATAATTTTTAAAAAATTAAATATTTTTATTTCCAGCCTTGGCCGATGGGGCGGAAGGCCACTTGTTCTTGGGGTATTTGCATTGGGCCTTGAGGCGTTTGCTGGGTTACATTTACTTGTTGCTTTTTAAACTCAAGCATAAGTTCAAAGTAATTTGAGAATTTCGCGCTTTCAATAAAAGCAATCTTATAGCCCTTTTTATTTTGCATGGCATTTTGGCCAAGCTCATTTTCTGGATTCCACAAAACGCCAAGCTCCATCTCTTTAGCGTATTCCTCGTATAATTCCGTCATTGACATGGAAAGCTCATCCCCTGCCGAGGTTACTGCTTTTAGACCCAAATCATCTTTGGCTTCTTTGCGGCCAATAAAATACTGGTGAGAGTAAAGCTTTTCTGTAAAATAGTCCACAGCTTTTTCGATTTCGTCTTCTTTCATTGGCGATTTGTGGCTTTTTAGCAATCTCTTGGCTAAAATTCTAATTAAATTATGAGTACGGTTAACATTGCCCAAAGCTAAGGGGTGAATTTGCGGATTGGCCTCAACGAATTTGCCAAAAATTTTAGCAAGTTCAGCGTCATCTTTTATACCAAATTTATTTTTAGCTAAATCAAAATAAGCCATAACATCTTCTACGGAGATGGGAATTTTGTTTTGCGGACTTTGTGGGTCCGATGGGTTAAAAACATTAGCAGTTGATGGGTCAATTGGGGAAAGTTCTGACAAGTCGCTCATTATAATTTCATCCGCCCCCAAAGAAATCATGGTGGCAGCTGAATGGGCTTTATACGGAATTAAAACTGAAAATTTATCGCAGTATTCCCTAATCATTGAAACCAAACGCCATGGCACCATTGTGTCTCCGCCCGATGAATGTAAAAACAAATCAATGTTTTCAGTTTTGCCAATGGCCCGCAAATGTTTACTAATTATTGGCACAATATCCATAGCAATTCTAGCTGAGGGAGTACCTGGGGCGCCTTGCCTGTCGCTGGTTAAATAAGTAATAACCCGCGAATTTCTTAATTTTTCAATTTTTTGTATAAGTTGTTGTTTATCCATATTTTTATTGTTATTGCTGTTATATTAGCTTATTTACTGCAACTTTTCAAATTAAAGTTTCTCCAATTCTGTGTATTTAGTGGCGTTGCCTTGGGATTTTTTTATTGTGGCTTTGATGAATGAGTCCTTCTGGGCGGTGTATGTGTAGCGGTCATTTTTATATTTTTTGGCCAGCTTTTCTTTTAATTCGTTGTACTCTTTAATGGCTTCCTTATGCTTTCGCAAATAATCCCTAAAAAGTACGCAATCCTTCCACATTCGGCTGTTTAGTTTGGTTATGTGGATATAGTGAGTCCTACTACTTTCGCTACCTTTGGCGAAAAAACGCTGGCCTTTTATCCCCACGTTATATTTATACTCATAGCCCAATTGTGTAAGGGCGTCAATGCATTTTTCAGCATTTTTTAAATTTATAACACCAATAGCTATATCAATTATGGGCTTGGCTTTAGCCCCTGGAATAGAAGTGCTTCCAACATGCTGTATGTCTAAAATATATTTGCCAATTGCCGAGTAAAGAAGTTTTGCCTCTTTTTGATATAACTTCTGCCATGCGGGATTATAGGGAAGTAACTCAACTTTTTTTCTTTGCAAACCGATAATTTTACGACTTTGAGCGGTTTCCTTTGTCATATCTTCTCTAATTCTGTCCATTTTTTTGCATTGCCTTTGGATTTTTTAATTTCATCAAAGGGCAGGCTGTTTATCATTTTTTCAATTTCTTTATCGTCTATAAAGCGAGAATAATGTATTTGGTTCATTTCCGCCTCTTTTTGTGTGCCAATGATTGCCCAATTATTTTTAATGCTTGCTTTGGCAATGCTCTGGCGAATCTCTTTTTGTTTAACATAGCCAACAATTTCATCAAGATTGAGCTGATACTTTTCTAAAATTAAAAACAAATCATAAAAATCACGGTAGCGCGCTCTATCGCTCATAGCGCGAATTTTTTCGGCAGCGATTTCTTTAATATCCATAACCTTAACAGAAAAATCAACACCCCAAACATTATCGTATTTTAGCTCTTTTGCTGGCAGTAAAACATTTTGCAAATAATCTATTTCCACTTTCAAAAAATTTGGCAAGGCAAGTGGCCCGTTGTACTGCAACTTTTCAATTTTTATGGTGGCAGGGGAAAAATAATCTTTTTTAATACTTAAATAATCCTCGCCAACAAAAATTTGCCTTGTCTCATCCAAACTAACAGATTTTCGCTTGGATGAAAAATCTAAATCTTCGGAAAAACGAAGCTGTTCTAAATAGCAGTGGTATAAAGCAGTGCCACCCTTAAATACCAAATCATTTTTTAAAGCTGATTCAGTGATTATCTTTAAAACTATAGCCAAAAAATAATCCTTTTCCGCGATATGCAAAGGATATTTTAAGGTCTTTCTGTTTATAATTTCTAATTGCTGCCTACTTATCATATTTGTCAAAATGTTCATCATAATACAAACGCCATTTGGCATTAAATTTTTTATCGCCAAGTAACATCCGATGGGTGCTGTGTTTAATTTTTATAGAATTTTCCGCCAAACGATAAATATCCACAGAGTCAATCTTTAATAAATCAAAAATAAAGCCAAATGTTTTAATGGTTGCTTGGGAAAATTCTTTCAGATATTCAGCTAATCGCGCTAAATCTAAACTATGCTTATGTTCTGCAAGCTTTTCAATAACCAAATCAACGGCATATTTACTTTTGCGAAAATTAATTATATCAATCAAGGCCTTTTCAGCTGTGGCAATGCGAGTAGCTTTGTTGTCTATTATTTCTTCCTGAAAGCCAAAGAAAAGCTTTTCTTTAGTTTGGATAAAACTATATTCCGTGTTATTAAGTAAAACAGTTTTAAATTTCTTAAGCGAAACAGATATTGTTTTGCCAGCTAACTGGTCAAACATACCATAGTATTGCAAAGCTGATTCAAAAGAAACATAGGAATCTTTAACCAAAAGCCCAGCTACCGTGTAAAACGACAACGATAAAAACCCCCGATTGCTTAAATCCGAAATAGCGTAAAGCCCATTCTTGATGCGCATAAGCCAGCCGTTTTTAACCAGTTTGGTAATAAGATTTTTGGTTTGTTGATAATCCCAGCTTTCTTTAGCTTGGCTAAAAATATCTTGGGAAGTTATAATCTGACCATGTTTTACTATTAGCTGCTCTAAAAGCTCACTTTGTTTTGTTGATAAAATTGTGTAATTCATATATTAAAAGTAATCAATGCTTATTACTTCATACACATATAATACACTAATATATGCAAATAATCAAAATTTCTCTAATTCTGTGTATTTTTTGGCATTGCCTTTGGATTTTTCAACGGGGTATTTTTGCTCGTTCTTTATGATTTTTTTGTCTAGGGCATCTAAAATATCAATTTCTAAATCGTGGCTCATTAGCAAAACCCAAAACAAAACATCCGCCAATTCTTCGCCTATTTCGGCTCTGTTTGTTTGCACATATTTGGCCATTTCTTCGGTGTTTTTCCACTGGAAATGCTCCATCACCTCCCCTGCTTCTAAAACAAGCGAAAGCGACAGGTCTTTTGGATTGTGAAACTGTTTCCAATCCCGCGCGTCTCGCAAGTCAATTATTCTTTTGGTTAAATTTTCAATGTTGTTGTCCATAATTTTCTATTTTTTTGCCCTTGACAAACAGGTTTTAAGTTTGCTATTATATAAATACAAATCCTCATCGGATGGGTGCTTGCACCGGTTCATGAGGTTTTTTGTTTTTATTGGTAAAAATCATTGCCTTTGCCTCTTTCCAATTTAGCAACTGTTCGCTGATAATTTTACCCTTGATAAGATTATAAAATTTTTCATTTTTTCCCGTATACTTCCAAAGTAAACTCCCCGCTACCATATCCGCTGAATTTATCTCGGGATTATCCACGCTACTCAAATGCTTCAAAATAAACGGCTCGCCTAGTAATTCAAGCAATGTCTCGTTAAATTTTATCAAATCGTCTTTTTGTTGAAAATGCTTATCAAAAATCACTTCTTTAATTTTAACATCTTGATAAAAAACCAAACACTCTTTTAGTAAAATATAGGCAAGCAAAGCAAAATTATCGGGCGTGTCCTTTATGCTTTGGTTGTTCTTTTCAATAATTAAAGCGAAAATATTTACATCAGCCAAAGATAGCTCTTTTAGATAAACAGCTTTTGTGCGTTCGCCCGCTTTATAAAATTTAACTTCGGAAACAGCCTTTTCTTTTTTATCACATGCCATGCTCTTTCTTGCTTTTTTCAACACAGACAAAAGAACTTCTTGGGCATTAACTCCCACAGCAGCCATAATAATCACTTTATCTTTTGGATCAGGTAAAGTTCCCGATTCGTCTATCAAAATAGAAATTTTTTGGTCCATAAATTTTTATAGTTTATCGCGCAAGTCAATTATTCTTTTGGTTAAATTTTCAATATTGTTGTCCATATTTTTCTATCTTTTACTTTTCGCCCTCGCATCTCTAAAAACATCGTCGAAAATTTCGTAGTAGTCAGCGTAAATATACTTCTGGCCATATAGATATAAACATATTACGCGATTTAGTTTATATTATTAGGACCAATATAAACTATTTTTTAGTAGCGATTTTATAGACTTGCTTACAGTTCTTTTCATCACCAATAATCCGCATTTATTTTTTATTATTTTGCTGGCGAAACCATAGGTTTTTAAAAAATGGAATGGATAGAGTGGACAGAATAAAGCCAACGGTTGGGACAATAGCGCTAATAAAAGGCTTGGGGAATTTGGCCACGAAGAAAAACAAAACAATAACAATGTATGTTAAAACAGCGATTAAGATTTTGCGAAACAAGCTGGTTTCCCACGCTTTATCCGCCTCAACCCGAGCATTGCGCTGTTTAATTTGCTCAATCTCGTTTTTTATCTGTTCTAATTCATCCATATTTATTTAATTTGCAGAAATTAATTAATTTTTAACAACTCAATCTCAAAAATTAAGGTTGCGTTTGGTGGTATGAGACCTCCGGGGCCAGATCCCTGAACTCCATAGGCAAGTTCTGGGGGTATTGTTAATTTTCTTCTTTCTCCTGCTTTCATTCCATAAATCCCTTGATTCCAGCCACTAATTACTTGGCTACCCCCCAAAGTAAACTCGAAGGGTGGTTTGCCTTGTTCGTTTAAATCAAATACTGTGCCATTTGATGCAAGCTTTCCTGTGTAATAAACTGAAAGCTTGTCTCCACGGCTGGCTGTTATGCCCGAGCCCTGTTTCAATGTTTCAATCTTTAAAGCCTTTATTATATTAAGACAAGCTTGGTTAGAAGCACTCACTTTTTTATCTGGGGTTTCAATTTTAATTTTATAGCACGGATATTTTGTAAGATAATCAATGTTATCAGGAATATTCCATTCAAAAAAATGCTCGTCAGGGTCATTCCAGGATACTCCATAAGTAGACGGGCCATTATATCTTGACTTTGAGTCAATATTGGTGGCAATAGAATAGCCATCAGAAGAACCCTCGAAAGACATTGGCAAAGAAGCCTGGTTGTATCCAATTAAAAAGATATTTACCTTTTCTATGGCCTTTGCTACCCATAAAATTGTTGTTGAATTGCCAATATTGAATTTTTGTCCTTCTGTGGGAGAAATAGCATTTATGTAAGGTTTGATACAGACTCCGTTCTCGCAAGCTTGTGGACATTTGTATTGCTCCATGCCAACAGGATTTTTAAGATTGCCTGTTTTATAATATTCCATTAATATGCCCCTGTCCTCTTCTTTGCCAGTAAAATCATACAAACACTTATCCTCCATACCTGGCATATCTTTAACCGTTTTACCATTTACCATAATACCAGAAGATTCTTTGGTGTATACAACCGTACCCTTTATAAAATAATTTTTTCCTGAATCTGATTCGGTAAACAAGCCTGTTCCAGAGCTAAGCTTGGCGTAAACAGGTTCGCTCCAATCACTACAAATTCTCAAAGCCTTGTCGCGACAGGACTTAACAGCAAAAGTATAGTAATTATTCCATTGCATTTTACCCACTGGCCCGCCCATCATTGTTTTCTCATAGGGGCTGACTGTGCCCCAAGTAAGAAAATCCTTTTCATCCTTGCCAATAATCTTCTTCTCTCCTTCCCAAATTCCCATAAAAGCAATGCCAGTAAAAAACATTGAAGAAGATGAGTTATCTAAAAGTATGGCCGGAGCAATAGTATGGATTTTTGAATTATTGGCTGGGTAGATAATTTTGGGGGGCATTGGAGCGAGGATGTCAGCTATGGTTTGGAATTCTGTTGGCGCTTGAATATCTAGGGGCCTATCAAAATCTGAAAGGTTTATATCCGCCATTACGTTCATAGTCGTGCTTGCTTCGCTATAATTTTTAAAATTTAGTTCTTTGTTAAATTTAAAACGGTAAACAAACTCGTCTTTTTGGCCAATCCATACATCAGCCGTAATTTCGCCAACTTGCCCGAAAAAGTCGTCTAAACTTTTGCTAAATTCTTTCTTGCCAGCTTCTTCTCGGTCTTGCTGGCTAATTTCAGCTGTAGGTGGGCAAATAAAGGTTTTGCCATCACAATAGCCAGCTATTTGAGGATTTTTACTTATGTTTGCCTTACCCGTGCTATCAGTACAATAATAGTAGCCCTCAACAGTCAAAGGGCTGAAAGAGCAATAGCTTTCTCGATTAGTAAAAATAATGGGCATAACCCCAGCATGCTTTTCAATTTCTTTACAAAGAACAACGGCATCTTGTGTGGAGCAAGAAAAATCCTTGTAGCTACCAGTATCGGAGTCGATATAAACAGCTACAGTGCGCATTTGAGACATAGCGGAAATAATCCTGCTTTCTTTGGCTCGACCCGTAGCCGAAGGAAAGCTTGATAATAGCGCCAATGGGGATAAAATGCTACTTATTGAAGAAGTAGAATGTTCGATATTAAAATCTAAAATAAACTTTTTAACCTCGGGCGCATTAAGAGCTAAAATATAATGATATGTTTTTTGGCCATTAATATTTTCATCTGCTAACTTATTTTTAATAGTGAAAAAACTTCCACTTTTGATAAATTGGGCTACTTTTTCATAGCTTTCTTTTGATTTTGCAATATTATTATCAAGCTCTGCATTAAACTCTGATGTGTCTGTTGCATCCATATCCTCTCCCAACATACCGCCAAAGGCGCTTGAAAAAGAGTCTTTGGACAGCCCAACCCATTTATTTTTTACTTTATCAATGTTAATGCCGACATAAGAAAGAACTTTTTCTTCTTCAATAAAGCTAGGTATCCTAGTTATTTTTAAATAACCCTCTTCCCCTATTTTTTTAACCTCTCCAGCTATTGGATATTCTTTGCCTTTTACTGATGTATTTATATCAAAAGCAGAATTAAACTTTATTTTTTGCGGATCAGTTTTATTGTTATCATGAGTAATGGTTGCTTTTAGATTAAAATCTTTCTGAGTAAATTCAAAATTTGAATTAATTTTAAGCGCTTTTAGCCCCCATGTTTTGATTAAAGCTTTTTGAACCAACTCCTTGGCATTAGATTGAAAGGGATTCCACGCTGGATTCCATACTTTGCTATAAAGCAACCCTCCGCTTACCACAGACAATGCTATGAGAACTCCTACTGCTACAATAAAAATTTTAGCCTGATTCATATAAATTTAATATTATTTTATTATTTATATATCTTATACTTTATTTGCTAAAAGTTAAAGAAAAAGCAAACCCCCCACCATCCGCCAGTTGGCGGAGGCAGGGGGTGCTTGTTTGCCCTACTTACTACACTTACTTACCCTTCTTAACTGTTAAAAGAGGGGTGAGAATTATTAATAAATAGCCAACCATCACATTCCAATCACCAAATATACTGGTGGTGGTGAATTTAACTGTAATAAGATAATCCAAGGCTAAAACAATAGCGGCCCAGATAAGGCCAACAGAAATAGCCATTATTTGCGAGCTTGGCTTAAAGTTTTTAGCTAGCAAAAGAGTGATGATAAAAACCGCCAATACTGTGCTAATTTTAACTACTGCGTCAGTTAATGGTATTTTAAAAGCAATAAAGGGTGAAACAACCACAAAGGCTACTACCCAGATTAAAATACCAAAACCAATAATTTTTAAAGGATTCATTGTTTTTATTTTAATTTTTCTTTAAGGTTTTCTAGGGTTTCTTTGGCCATATCTTTACCCCCTATGCCAAAGGCCAACCCCCCGGCAATGACTATTAAGGCTACCACGCCCGTGACCAGTATCTGGATTATTTCTGGAGCAATGCCTAATTGCCCTAAAATTGCCAGCAAAGCAAAAATCCAAATAGCCCATTTAACAATAGCGCCAACCATTCCCACATACTTAACATTCATTTTGCCAACAAAAGCTTTCATCATTTTCCCCAAAAATTCAGAGGCAATAACAGCCACAATAAATATAGCCACCGAGATGACCACATTTGGCAACCAATCAACAATTCCGCCTAAAAACCCAGCAAACTGATTCATACCTAAAATTTCCACCGCCACTGATAAGAAAACAATTATTAAAATCCATTTAATTAAAGCGCCGACAAATTCAGACATTTCCATTTTAAAGTCTGCTTTTTCCATAGCTTCTTGCCATTTAGCTTTGACAAAGATGGAGTCAAATTTTGCTTTCTTTAAAACCATTGTTAAAAGCTTTCCAACCCAAACAGCAATAAGCCAGCCAATTATAAAGATAATGGCTGCGCCAATTAGCTTTGGCACAAAACTCGCAATACCTCCCCAAAAACTTTGTAAAGCGCCCAAAGTTACAGTTGACCAATCTTGTATCATAAATTTTTAAATTTTATTTTAAATTTACGACCTTTTCAATTTATTTATTATAGCCAATCCCCTACTACTTTGGCAGAGGTAAAGCTATTTAGTTGTGGATAACTATGGTTGGAAGAGTTCTTCGGGGATAAACTTAACTTCGCTAACTTCGGGAAATTGCTTGGCTGTGGCTTCGATTTGATTCCACAGTATACTCACACGACAAGACCCCCCGCCTGTTTTATTATTAGGATCGTTAAAATCTAAAGTTAAAACTTTGTTATTTAAAGATGCTCCTTGTAAAACAAAACCAGGTAAAGGATACTCGGTGGTAATACCCTGGGCCTTTTCTTGACTAGTTAGCTCGCCTTTTAATAACAACTTAATAGCGTCTTGGATAGGCGTTTGTGTGAGGGGAATTTGCCTTTCCACCCCCACCAATCCCTTTTCTGAACAAGCAATATTGTCTAAATTAGGATTATAATAATAAAGCTTTATGTCTCTCTGCTCTAAGCTTGCTGAAGGATTTTGCAAAACAACAGGTATGCGGATTTCTTTTTCGTTTTCGGGCAAACCCGAGGGGTTATCGTTCATTAAGACCAAAATAGCTGGCTGGGTGGTGGTGGCAATTTTAAAATTTAAAATTGATTTAAAGGGCACAAAATTTTCCACCATCCAATCCCCCTGCGCCTGAGCAAAAGTTGAAGTAATCGTATTGCCAGATAAGTCTAGTAAAGCCACGGGAAATGTAGCTTCAAAATACCAACCGCCTCTCGCTTGGCCTGTTATAGTAAACGGGCTTTGGATAACTTGATTTGGGTTTGGGCTGTCCACTTTAATTAAATCGCTATATTGATTGGCTAAAGTTGTGGTAGTATTTGGATTTGGCACAACAACTTCTTCTTTATCTTGCTTTTGCGAAAACAAAAACCATGCCAAAGCCCCAACCACAGCAACTAACAAAATTACAATAAGTATTTTTTTCATATGTTAGAAATCGTTAATGAGTGAAACGAATTTACGAGTTCTTACACCCCGTTAAACGCGACCTCAAGGAGCTGTTTAACTGGGGTATTCTTAATTCTACTTTTTTAATTGAGATTTGTAAACGCTAGAGCGCCCGCCATAGCCAGCCAATAAAACGCTATACTCTGGCACTTTGAAAACTTGCAAGCGATTGTCTAAAAAATCAGAAAAAACCATTTGCTGGCCATTGGGTGAAACAGCCAAAGCTGTTGGCTGGTTGCCTCCAACAATGGCGTCCAGCATATTGCCAGTTTGCGTGTCAAACAATAAAACACTCCCCCATTCCGGACCCGGAATATAATAATTTTCCGCAGTGGCATTGACTCCGCGACACGAAACAAACAAAACTTTTTTATCTGGACTTAGGGCTATGGTATTTGGGTTTGTGTCTGTGGTGGCGAATTTCTTAACTTGGTCCGTGGCTAAATCAACTTGCATAATAGACATTTTTCCCATATCAGAAACATAGAGCACTCCCCTATTTTCATCTCCCACAATATGGCGCATAGCTCCATTGCTTTTGTAAATAACTTTTCCTTGGCCTGTTTTTAAATCTACTTTTTGGATTTCGCCCTTATCAAAACCAGCCACATATAAAAAGTTTCCGTCTTTGGTGGCATACATTCCTCGCGGAGTTTTTACGGTTGGTATTTGGCGGATTGTTTTACCTGTTTCAATATCAATTTCTGTGACAGTGTTGCCCACCCAATTAGAAGCAAACAAACTTTGCCCATCGCTTGAAAAATCAAGTTCTTTTGTCCAGTTGCCTTTGGTGTCAAAAACCTGCAAAACTTTTTTTGTGGCTGTGTCTATTTCAAAAACTTGGGCTGTTTCCATTTGGCTCACATAGGCTTTTGAGCCGTCTTTAGCAAAAATCATTTCCACTCCCCCGCCGTTTGCCAAGTTAATATTAGCAATATTTTTGCCTGTGCCAGCGTCAAACACAGCCACACCTCGCGATTTATTTAAAAGCAAAGTAGCCCAAATTTCTTGGCCGTTTGGGCTAAAAGAGGCGCCCTTGGGAGCTGGCACCGAATTTATATTAAATAAGTGATGCACTAGTTGCCCTGGTAAATCAGCTAAGTTACTTTTAATATTATTAACTAAGGGCGCTGAAGTTGTTGCTTGCACTGAGCCTGCCGAAGTGCTTGTCGAATCCGTCGAAGTGGCTTGCCCTGCTTGCCCGCCGAAGTCTTGACGAAGGCGAGAGCTTGTCGAAGTGGCTTGCCCTGAGCGAGTGGAGCGAGCCGAAGGGTTTGTTATGGCAAAATTCGCGCTTGATAGCTCCTCAAGCCTTTCTTTATTTTTTGAAAAATATAAAAAAAATCCACTTGCCAACAAACAAGCTACTAGAATTATAATAAATAACCTTTTTATCATATTTACTTATAATAATATTTTATTTCATAAAATAAAACCGCCCAACCAGTACACAATGACTGGTTGGGGGAATTTAAAAAAACAGGTCATCCTCTACCCTTCAGAAATACTCTTGCCCTCGTTTAACCATTTAATAAGCTCGGCTGAAGCGACTTCGACTACACCTCTGGCATTGACAATACCATATGCCATAGCATTTATAGCCAAACATAAACCTTCTTTTTCTTTTGTTGAGTTTACCTCAAGCTCCCTTTTTTTTAATGCGATAAAAAAACTGTAAAGCATTTGAACTGGAAATACTGCTTCGTCTGACCCGACCCTATATTCATAGCAAAATTTAATCGTCTTTTTGAGAAATTCCTGCGCCCTATCTACTGCTTGCTTATGGGGACTAAAACACATACTCACTTGAAATTCAAGTATAGATACAATTTGAGAAGGCAAAACTAACCAGTTATCCAATAAATACCAAAACTTTTCAATAGTATAAACCTGATTATCTCCGGCTCTTTTATCCATTACTTTCCTTGTTTCGTTCCATCCAATTAAAGGATCCTTTTGTGGAGCCTGATTGCAAGTTTTTGCAATATCAAAAAGTAAATTAATATAACCACCAATGTCAGAGCTCTTCTCTTCCGCTATCTTGCCAATAACGAAAACCAGATCCTCTAAATCCACAAACGGATTCTGTTGACCTGCCCTACTAAGAGCTTTAGCCACCAAAAATGAATTTGTTTTTGCACTTTTTGGTAATCGTATTAGCTCAGCACAGATATCTCCTGCCAAAGTTGAATCGAGCTTTCCTGAAAGGTTACTACTATGAAAATTACCCTTAAACAATTCCTCTAAGAATACAGCGACTCTTTTACTAAACCTACTTTCGAATCCTTCAAACATTCTCAATCCTCCATTTTTTCTGCCTCTCAACAGAAAAAAATTCTTATTCCTCTCGGAACAAGCTGTTATAATTGCTTCTCTTGAAGCATTTTTATAGAACACGCCCTAAAATTAGCATGGCCAGGCCAAAAAAACAAGCCCCGAGCTAACTGGTTCGGGGCGGTAAAATTAAAGTTTTATTATTTTACTTCGGGGAATTTTTTGCCATATCTTTCAAAGGCTCGCAAAACTTCTAAAGGCATTGCAAAAACTATAGTATTTGACTGATCCGATGAAATATCATTTATGCTTTGCAAGGTTCGCAAGTGCAAAGCGCCATCAGAGGATGTGAGTATTTGAGCGGCTTTAGCTAAGTTTTCAGCAGCCACTAATTCGGCTTCGGCCCTAATAATTATAGATCGCTTTTCTCTTTCTGCCTCGGCCTGCTTGCCAATAACCCTTTTCATTTCTTCGGGCAAAACAATATCTTTTAACTCCACACTTAAAACTTTGATACCCCAAGGGTCAGAAGCAAGGTCAATAATATTTCTTATGCTCTCTGAAACCCTGTCTCTTTGGGAAAGCAAGTCGTCTAAATCAACTTGGCCAACCGCATTTCTCATAGTTGTTTGCGCTAATTGTGAAACAGCGTAGAAAAAATCTTCAACCTCTAAAATCGCTTTTTCGGCCTCTTTAACTTTATAATAAATAACCGCGTTAACAGCCACCGAAATATTATCTTTGGTAATAGCTTCTTGGTTTGGCACATCAACCGCTTTTACTCTTAAATCAACTTTTCTGTATGACTGGAATATTGGGAAAACCAATCTCCAGCCTGGCTCCATTGTGCCTGTGTACTTGCCAAGCAAAAACTTAATACCTTTTTGGTATTGGTTAATTTGCTTGATAGAAATGAGGATTATAAAAACTATAACCCCCGCGACCCACAAAATTATATTGACCATATGTTTTATTTGATTTAGCAAGGTACCAAGCATGATTTTGGTAAATCACATGCTGGGCATAACCTTGCTTTAATTTAATTTTTTATAACCCAGATTGGCTGTCTTCAATTGGGTTTTCTTTTATTTTTTGCAATAAAATAGCTTTAAGGGCTTGGGCGCTAGCTTTTTTCAATCCCTGGAGATTTACTTTATTTCCCGAATATCCCAAATTATCATTTTGCCCGTAAGGAGCCGACTTTGAGCCATAGCTTTTTTTCCACCAGCGGGTTTTGCTGCCACCGCCTGCTTGCGCGGCGTTCTCAATTTTCAAAGAGGCAAGTCCAAAAATTCTATCAAAAACATCTTGCTTCACAAAAATATTCTGTATTACACCATAGGGTAAATTTCTTTGATTTTTTGATATAACACCTTGCTTGATGTGAAAATATTTGTCATCTAGGGAATAGTGAAAATTTGCTCGAATCAAAGGATTGGCAATTAACATTATGATAAAAGCTAAAACAAGATATGGGAAGTAGTATCCAAAAATTATGGCTATTATATTTATCAAAAGTATAATGATTGGCCACTTAAAAATCCAAAGAATTGTTATGGGATAATCTTTTTCTGTAATAATATTTTCCATATATTTTATTGATTTTGATTCTTATTTTTACTAATTTTTTGTTGCACTGTTTCAAGCAACATTTTTCTTAAGCCATCGGCTACTGACTTCTCAACGCCATCTATATGGGCCTCCATGCCTGAAGAAATTGTGGCGCTAGATAAATGAACATCATAAAGGCCAAAAATTCTATCTAATAAATCTTGGTCAACATAAATATCTTGAATACGCTCGTATGGGATAGTAATTTCTTTTGGCGTAATTGGACCTTTTTTAATTTGGATAAAATCTGGGGTTAAATCATAAAAATAAACAGCATAATACCATCGCTGATAAAGATAAACCGCTAAAATTATGAGAAATAATAAAATAAAAATTCCAAGAGTGGCAATAATAAACCAACCGCCAATTTTACTATTGGTGCTTGAAACAAAAGTAAAAACTCCCCAAATAATGAGCAGTAAGATCGCCCAAACTAAGGTGCCCATAACTGTTTTCTTTAAGACCTTTTTTGTGCTTAAGGGAAATTTATCCCTTGTTTCACTTTGCGCTATTTTCATATGATTTATTTATTTTTTTATTTAAACTTAAGAGATAATAACATCTGGTGAAAAAGATCCAGTAGCTCTTTTTTATCTAACTGTTGATCTAACCCCAACCATATTTCAAAAACTGATCTTCTTTGATAATCTACAAAATAAACATTCTGGTAGAAAAACTTTTTCCCTGAAAAAGGTAAAACTTTTTGGGCAACATAAACTTTTTGCCCACACATATCATACTCTTTTGCCTTAAGTTTTTCTTCAAAAAAACGGCTTACTTGCCCGCTACTTATAACTTCATCAATGCTCTCTCCGCTTCCTGGAGCGATATACCTATTGCTTGGATGAAGAGTCATTATAACAAAAGCATAGAAATTTCTAGTTGTAGGAATGAGCATCTTTACATCTCCCCCATCTTCTTGATAATCAAGTACCCAATTCTGAGGATACTTTATTTGAAAATTATGAGTTGGATGGTCAAAAGTTTTCCAGCTATCGTTTGACTCCCTAGAAGCACAGTCAATAACAAAAAGATTACTATTAGAGTGGCTGCGAAAAATAAAAAGCCCAGAAATAATCAAACATAAAATTACACCAATAATAATTAAAGTAGTGTTTTTGTTCATAGTGGACCCGAGCGGATTCGGACCGCTGACCTCCTCATTGCAAATGAGGCGCTCTACCAACTGAGCCACGGGCCCGTGTGGGCTTTCTTGTGGGCGTGCGTGGATTCGAACCACGGACCTTCGCTTTATCAGAGCGACGCTCCAACCAACTGAGCTACACGCCCATTAGAATAACTTAATGAGTGAAACGAATTTAGTTATTCTTATGTCCCGCCGAAGCCTTGGCGTAGGCGGACTACTTTGTTCTCATAATACCAAACAATTAAAAATAACTCAAACCCCCACACCAAAAACATTGGTGTGGGGGTGAACAAAAGCAAAATAAGACGAGCCTAGGCCGATATTTTGGGCTGTTCGGCCAATACCCGTAAAGTTAAAAATAGAATTCTCAATTTTCAACCTTCATCGACAAAATTAGAATAGAAATGATCCATCGACAGCTTCCGCTACCGATGCCTTGTTCATGTGTTTTCTCTATATCGCTATAGGGCATGGACTATATCATCACCCTGTTTTTCAGAATACTTATTTTTCTTGGATGCCACGAACCAATTTTATCAATAAATAATTTTTGGGACTTTGCCAAAATATAAATTCTCCAATAATTTGGATCAATCTTATAACTTGGATTATGAATTTTGCCTGTTTGAATTCCTAAATCATCTAAAATAAATTTTATCTTCTCAATTTTCGCTTTATCTTTTTGCGTTAATTGAATGTAAAACCTATCTTTTTTGTTATGAGGAATTCCTCCTTCAGCGTCAAAAAATCCTCTAATGTAAGCTGTTTTTTCTTCTTGCGTTTTTAAATTTTCAGGATTAAATTGAAAATCTAAAAATTTTGCTAAGGTTTCCAAAACATAAACATCTCTTGTTTTTCCCTCTTTATAAATCCAAGAGGAAAAACCGATTTGTTTTAAAAATTCTCTCAAAATCTTTAGCCAATCATCGCCTTTTTGAGAAATTCTAAATCTTCCATTAGAACTAAAAGTTCCATCGTGTATAGCACCGAGAAAGTAAGCCATTATAACTTTCCGAAAATCAGGGGCTCGGCGTGTAGTCTCTGAGGGGTTAATCCCGATTTTATCGGGACAACTTCCCTGCTGATGATCTGCACCAGAAGCATTTTTACTCATAATATAATTATATCACAAGTAGCTCTGGATACTCAGGGATTCCAGCATATAGCCAAGTTTTTCTTAAAAGGTTTCCCTTTTAGGTCGCAACAAACTCTTTTCGAGTTCACGACTTCATCCTGATCATTGAACCCGCCGTAGAACCATAAAAATGGCGCTTTGGGCGTTCCCAACTTTCCTGATGTGACGGGCGGTATTGGGATCAAAAACATTTTATTGTCCCACACCACTGGGCAAACGGTTTTCCCGTACCCTAGCGGTTTCCAACCGATGTTTCTTGCCTAAAACTCTCATTGCCTCTTGTAGCTTCTTGATTTCATTAACGCCTTTTATGGTAAGATGTTGTCTCTTTTTTCTTTTTTCCACAATTTTCTTAAAAAGACGGAACCGTTTTGCCTGTTTGGCCTGTAATGGATTCTTTTCAAAAAACGGAATAAGAATTTCTGAAATTTCATCAAACCTGCTTACTTTGAATTTAACATGAGGATACCAACCGTATCGCTCATATTTGCATTCATAAATTTTACCGCAACCAATAGTTTCTTTTATCCTGTGTAGAATTTCCTTGTCGTCATCTCTGAGTTCAATGGAAAATTCCGGACGAACCAAAACTTTGTTTTTCATGCAGTCGTCTTTATAAATACTAACCCAAAAACTTCCTTCGCCGTCAACGAAACCAGCCACATATTGAGGATGGAGTTTTTTGATCGGTTGAATTCGTTCCTTCCTCGCCCTAGGGCGAGTACTATGAACTCTGCTGACTTCTTGCAATTGCATAAAATTTAAATTGCTTTAAACTCTTTTACTGGTGTGGGCTAGCCACAGTTTAATTTTAAACTTTCCAGTAACAAATGCAAGATCTCGCTGGGTCACTAAACAAACTTTCTTCTCTATCTCGATGCTTCTACATTTAACAAGATATAATTTAAGGATAGCTTCTCCATGTACTCGCAGGATCGCCATCTTGTTAAACCACAACAAACATTCAAGCTAAAGAATGCTACTTTCGCCCTTCATCTTGCCCCTCACGAGACAAAACTGCGATTTCGCTTTTGGAAATCCTTAATTTCCCAAGTTGGATTTTAACCAACTAATTTGAGTAGCTGCCAGCCACCCGAGTACAAGGTCCAGTGACATATTCATCGCCGCATAGCTGATCGGCGATTACTAGCGATTCCAACTTCATGAGGTCGAGTTGCAGACCTCAATCCGAACTGAGACCGGTTTTGATGGGATTGGCTTCACCTTGCGGTTTCGCAGCCCATTGTACCGGCCATTGTATCACGTGTGCGGCCCAAGGCATAAAGGCCATGCTGATTTGGCGTCATCCTCATCTTCCTCCACATTAACTGCGGCAGTCCCCCATGACAAATAAAACATAGGGTAAGGGTTGCGCAGGTTTCCCAATTTAATGGAGCACCTCACGGCACCTGCTGACGACAACCAGGCAGCACCTGTACTAACGGTCTTGCGAGGGCTCGAGTTTCTCCGAGCTTTCCATTAGCATGTCAAGCCTTGGTAAGGTTTTCGCTTATCGTCGAATTAAGCCACGTGATCCACCGCTTGTGTAGACCCCCGTCTATTCCTTTGAGTTTCACTGTTGCCAGTGTACTTCCCAGGCGGGATACTTAACGCGTTAGCTTCACCAGTGGAAGGGTCGATACTTCCACCAATCAGTATCCATCGTTTACAGCGTGGAGTACAAGGGTATCTAATCCTTTTCCATGCCCACGCTTTCGTCAATCAGCGACAGAGTTGCCCTAGTAAGCTGCCTTCGCTTTTGGTGTTCCATACGATATCAACGGATTTCACCCCTACACCGTATGTTCCGCTTACTTCTAGCACCCTCAAGTTTGGAAGTATCTCCAATGAACTTAAAGTTGAGCTCTAAGATTTTATCAAAGACTTTCCGAACCGCCTTAAGACTCTTTACGCCCAGTGAATCCGGATAACGCTTGAAGGTCACGTATTACCGCTGCTGCTGGCACGTGATTAGCCCCTTCTTATTCATAGGGTACTGTCAATAACTTCATCCCCTATAAAAGCGGTTTACAACCCTAAGGTCTTCTTCCCGCACGCGACGTCGCTCCATCAGGCTTTCGCCCATTGTGGAAGATTCTCGACTGCAGCCTCCCGTAGGAGTATGGCCCGTGTCTCAGTGCCATCGTTGGGGAACACGCTCTCACGCCCCCTACCCGTCATCGCCTTGGTGAGCCATTACCTCACCAACAAGCTGATAGGCCGCAGACCCATCCCAAAACGGATTGCTCCTTTACCCAAAACATTACTGCCTTGGGACTATTGGGAATTAGTTCACCTTTCGATGAATTATGCCCAATTTTGGGGTTGGTTATCTGCGTATTACTAACTCGTTCGCCACTGCCACCTTGCGGTGGCCGTTTGACTTGCATGCCTTATCCACGTCGCCAGCGTTCATCCTGAGCTAGGATCAAACTCTCAAAAAAAATTGAAATAGACTCGTCTTATTTTACTTTTGTTTGGCTTTTGTTTTTTTGCAATCAGTTGCAAAAATCATTATTAAAAAAATAAGAACAAACCAACTCTCTCATTGGTCGCATTTTCAATTTTACTTATTTAATTTCCTATGTCAATAGCACGCCAAGTAGCGCTGATACTACGTTCGTAGCTAGGGAAAAAATAATGGCTTTTTTTGTATTTTTTACCACAAAATACCAGGCAATAATTTCCCCCACCACAACAAGTAGTTCAATAGCAACAAACGGCAAATGATGAATAAAAAGATAATAAGCCCAAGGATGAGTTATTAAATTAATAACAATACTTGCAAAAACTAACTTGGCCTTTCTTGTTAAAAATGAGATTATTAACCCCTCAATAATAAAAGTTGCTACTAGTGAAAAAAGATAAGGGTTAGTTTGAATCAGGGAGCTTAACATTGTCATTTACTTTTGCTAATGATTTTCGCTTGCCAATCAATAAACCCAAAACAAAGATAAAAATTATCAATGAGATATAAGAGAAAATCTTCCAAGTTGTGTTCAATGAATTATTCAATGGCGCTTCCGGTATTAGAATTGGCAATGGTTTTGGGTTTTTAGGTAAGGATGTTGTCGATGTTACTTGTACTACTAACGGCTTTTCCTCAAGTGGCGGAATATCAGAAAGCGTGTTGTTTTTCGTAAGACTCGCCTTAAATGCTTTGGCTTCTGGTGAGTCCAAATCATAACGAAGAATCGGCTCTGAAACGCTCATCAGTAGTTTCTTACTCTGCTTATCCACGCCCTGAAATGTAACTATATAATCTTTGCGAACAACCAGGCTTGATTCATCCACTATCACTACTTCGTCTCCGTGGGGAAGAATTGCATCAGTTGGGTAAGAATTCAAAAAAGCACTTGAAGTACAGCTAATAGAATACCAGTTTCCATAATCACTTAATTCCGACGACAGGCTAATATCAGAAGTATATTCTCTGCTAATTGCAAACGGGTAGGTATAATAATTACCATGCGACTCAAAACCAAAATCAAATCCGTCATTAATCAGATGAAAGTTTGTCCCTCCCATTGGCTTGTTTATGGAACATTCGGGATACCAAGGTTGAGCGATAATATAATCTTTAACCATATCCCAACCTTGAAACTTCACAAGCACACCAACTCCCTTTTGGCCAGGTGCTAAAACATCAGCAGAAACTGGCGTAGTTTTAAATAAACCTAAGGTCGCGAAAATAGAAACGAAAAACACGAGAGCGCATATTTTTTTAAACATAATTTTAATTTTATTTATCTTAACTTTATTTATAGCTCAATACCAGCGGGGCAGTGGTCGGAGCCGAGAATGCTGGGTAGAATAAACGCGGATTTTAATTTAGGGTTTAGGTTTTTGGAAATAAAAGCATAATCAATCCGCCAGCCAACATTATTGGCTCTCGCATTGGCAAACGGCCGCCACCAAGTGTAGTGTCCGCCCTGTTTATTAAAAATTCTAAAAGTGTCCACAAAACCTACTTCCAAAAGATTAGTAATTTTTTGCCTTTCCTCTTTAGTAAAGCCCACATTTTTCTCATTGGCTTTTGGCCTAGCAATATCCAGCTCGGTATGGGCCACATTAAAGTCCCCTACTAAAATAATTTTCTCTCCCCTATCCAAATCCTTTTTTAAATAAGCAGTTAAATGGTCATAGGCTTTTAACTTTAAACCAAAAGCCTCTTGTGATCTGCCCCCGTTCACAAAATAAAAATTGTAAAGAGTAAATCCGCCAGCTGGCGGATTAAATTTTAATTTTAACACTCTCCCCTCTTTATCAAACTCAGCCAAGCCAATTTTATTGTCCACATCAAGAGGTTTTTCTTTGCAATACACAGCCACGCCTGAATATCCAGCTTTGTCCGCGGAATTATAATAGGACAAATACTGGGACATATATGGCATGTCTTTAGGAATATGCTCTGTCCCAGCTTTTATTTCTTGCAAACACAAAATGTCCGGGCTTTCTTTTTCCACAAAACTTTTCAAAGCCCCTTTTTTATGCACTGCCCTTATCCCATTTATATTCCAAGTAATAATTTTCATTATTATTTTTTATTTAAAATTTCTTGCATTAAGTCTCCGTATTTTTTATTGGTTATTTCGCTTTCTGGGGCAATTTTTCCTAATAAGCTCAAGCATTCTTGTTTGGCTGGCTCTGTTTCGTCCTGGTTAATAACTGCTTTTTCAATTTCAATAAAACTGCCTAATTGCTCAACATCATCCAAGCAAATTTCAAAACCATTTAAAGAATAAACTTCTCTTTGCTTATTAACAAAAAAAGCTTGCTTAAATCCTAGTTTTTCAAAAAATCTCAAGCCTTCTTCCATATTGTCTAAGTTTGCTTTTATCTCAATACCAGCCCCTTTATTTCTTGATATTTCTTTAAACTCAAGCCAAATGTTTTGGTCAATCTGCCTTATTCTGGCTGACAAGCCTCCTTCAATAATCATTTTATTTTCATCTAAAAACATTTCATGGCCAAAAATTCTATCTTCTTGGTGAACTGACTTTTTTAAAACAGCGCCAATTTCTTTTAGCTTGTTTTGCGTGTCTGCTTTATTATTGATTTTTGCCCTTATTTCAACTTCAATCATATAGCTTCGTATTCTTTTTTCCACAAAATTCCGCCTTTTTTAAATCCAGCTTTTAAATTAAGTTTAATTTGCAAAAGTAGCTCCCCTAGAGCTGGAAAATTTTTAACTGATTCATCCGCATAGCCAACAATCAATTCTGGTTTGTCAAAGTATTTATAACCAACCTCACTCAAAAAAGCTAGCGTTTCTAGTTTATTTATTGCTTTCACAAATTTAGCTTCTTTGGTGGTTGCTTTGTTGTATTCTGTCCATAACTTAAAAACTTCCGCTCCACTTTTTAAGGGCAGCGCTTTTTGTATTCTCTTAATGGCTCTTTGCTCTCTTTCTTGCTTGGATTTTTCTGAAACTTTTTTTTGGGCAATTAAAACATAGTCAATGTTGCCAACAATACTTTCAACAATATCGTGAACCAAAGCCATTTTCAAAACTCTCTCTTTATTTAACCTTAAGCCAAACTCGTTAATTATTAAAAAACTCATAAAAGCAGCGCGCCACGAATGCTCTGCGGCAGAATCTTTGGGCATACCAGCTGTTTCGCTAAACCGCAAAGCAGTTTTCATTTTCCCGGCTTGGCGCAAAAACCCAACAAACTTTTTTATATTTTTCATAGTTTTAACTTTAAAACTCAATTTTCCAGTTGTTTCGGGGGGTGAATTTTTTACCCGTAGGCCTGGCTTGTTTTATTTTGCCAATAATAAAAGAGTGGCAAGTTTTATTTCGTGAGCCAACAGTGTAAGCATTAAAAATATGGCCTGGGCTTAGCAAATCCTCTCCCCAAACCAAATGCTCCCCTTCTGGGCCCACATCCGTGGCTAAAGAATACGGCTCAACTTCTCGCCAGCCTGCTTTTTTATGCTCGGTTTTGGGATAGTAAATCTCAACTGTTTCCCTCTTTTGAGCAGCTTTGGCAATGACAAATAAAATTTTCCGAAAATCCATTATTTCCATATTTTTATTCTACCACTTACTTTATTTTCAAGCAAAACCATGCCTTTACATAAAGCTACGGCAGATAAAACAAAAACGCCCTTGCGGACGTTAAGTTGACTCATTTATATTAAATAGACAAATGCGAGGGCAAAAGCAATCTGAAGTAAAGGTAATAAAAAAACTAGCCTAAAAAATAATTTGTCCTTTTTATCTAACTTTCTAAACCGCACTATAAAGGTAATAATGTAGGCAAGAAAAAATAGAATAGAAAAAACTATAAATGGCCAAAAGACCAAAATGAAAAATATGTCGTCGTACTGAATACCCCAAACAGTAAACCATAGACAAAAAGAAACTAACAAAAAAGTAATTACACTAAAAAATTTAAAAGAAATAATCATATATTATTGGAGCCGAGAAGAGGAGTCGAACCCCCAACCTTCGCTTTACAAAAGCGTTGCTCTGCCATTGAGCTATCTCGGCAGAGCAAATTACTCTGCTTTTTTCTTTCTGATTCTTATTTTTTTGATTAACGGAAATTTATGGGTTTCTACTTTTTGCCAGTAATCCCCTTCTTGATGAATTTTCTCTACTTTTTCTATTTCTTCTTGGGTATGAGTAATAATCCTGTTGGCAAAAATTGTTTTAAACCGCCCGCCTGTTTTTACCATTGCAACTCCTACAACCCCTACTCCCCTACTATGCAAAACCGCCTGGCCTATTTGAGTGGTTTTTTGCAGTAAATTATGCTTTATCGGCTGTGATGTTTCTAAGACCTGCTCGGCTTGCTCTGGTAAGCTTGCCAAAACAGAAATCTTTCTAAAAACCAAAAAACCTAAGCCAATAAAACTTGCGATAAAAATTATTAAGGCAATTATGTTTGCCATTGCTATATTTCAAAGCGGGCAAATTTGCCCACTGTTATGTTTTCGCCTATTTTAGCCCGCACTTCGGTGATTAAGTCCTGAATTGTTTTTGAAGTATCTTTTACCCAAGGCTGATTTAATAAAGAAACGTCTGTTTTATATTTCTTTACCCTGCCCTCAACGATTTGGTCAATAATATTTTGAGGTTTATTGGCGCCTTCAAATTGCTTTAAACAAATTTTTATTTCAGTGTCTATAAGCTCTTGTGGGATATCTTCTGGCCTAACAAATAATGGCCTAGTGGCTGCCCCTTGCAAGGCAATCTCATGAGCTAGCTTTTTAAACTCATCGGATTTTGCCACAAAATCGCTTTCGCAAAGCAACTCAAGCATAACCCCAATTTTACCATTCATGTGAATATAAGCCTCAACAATACCTTTTGACATTGTTCGCTCGCTCCTGCCTTTAATCATTTCTTGGCCCTTTTCCCGCAAAATTTCTTTGGCTCTTTTTATATCCCATTTGGATTCATCGAGCGCTTTTTTGCATTCCATCATAGAAATGCCTGTTTCCTCTCTTAGTTTTTTAAGTTCTTCAATATTTTCCATAAAATTTACTCGTTCCGACCCCACTCCTCGGCCCGCAAGCCGAGGGGTGGGGTCGGAAACACTAAGTTTTCCATATTTCTTTCACTTTATCTAAAATAAACTTCACTGAATTAATTGCGTCATCATTAGCTGGAATTGGATAATCAACCAGCAATGGATCAGCATTTGTATCGACAATAGCGATTGTTTTGATGCCTTTAACCCTTGCCTCTTTTAAGCATAGCTTGTCTTTTATTAAATCGCAAATAAACACAACGTCAGGCAGTTTTTCCATTTTTACCAATCCTTCAAATTTACTTCGCAAATCATTGAGCTCTTTTTCTTTATCAACCTGCTCTTTTTTGGTGTACTTTTCCCAAAGGCCTTCATTTTTTTGCTTTAATAAATCTTTATAATAATTTACTCTTTTAACAATAACAGAAAAATTAGTAAAAGTTCCCCCAAGCCATCGGTTGTTCACATAAGCAACATCAGCCTCATCAGCTATTTCTTTGACTAAATTAGCTAAAGGAATTTTTGTGCCGCAAATCAATATCGTACCCTTATTTTTTAGCAAACTCTCAAGATAATCCAAAGCAACTCTCAAATGCCGGGCGGTTTGCTCTAAATCAACCACATGCACCGTATTTCTCACACCCATAACATAATCTTTCATTCTTGGGTGAAGCTTTGAGGTGCGATGGCCCATGTGCATGCCTGTGGCCATCATTTCGTCAGTGTCAAAACCGTGAGTAGACACTGTGGGCTCCTCTAATTCTTCTATTTCATCAATTGTTTCATCTTTATGTTTTGCCATGGAAATTATTTATCCTTAGTTGCTTTCTTAACCTTTTTAGGCTTGGTTTCTACTTTTTTTGCCAATCTCTTTTTAAATTTATCTACTCGCCCAGCCGTGTCAATAACCTTTTCTTTGCCAGTATAAAAAGGATGGCATTTAAAACAAACTTCGGTTTCGATCATTTCCTTGGTTGAGCCAATTTCAAAATTCTGCCCGCAAGAGCAGTTAACCTTAGAGCTCGAATAATACTTAGGGTGTATATCTTTTTTCATAAAACAAATTATTTTGGATGCCTGCCCCGTAGCGTCCCGAGTTTACGAGGGACTGCTATGGGGTATGTCTGCTTTCATATTTTCGTGTTATATTATAAAATAACATAAATAAAAAAAAAATACAAGCGCTATGACAGAATCAATAATTATAGAAATAAGAGCTGGAGCTGGGGGCGAAGAGGCCGCTATTTTTGCCCAGGACCTTTATAATATGTACGCAAAATATGCAAATTCTCAAAACTGGAAGCAAATGGTTTTGGATTCAAGCCCCACGGAAATCGGGGGCATTAAGCAAATAATTTTTGAAATTAAGGGCGAGGGCGTTTTGGCTAAATTAAAAAATGAAGGCGGGGTGCATAGAGTTCAACGAGTACCCAAGACGGAAAAAAGCAATCGCATTCACACCTCCACCGCCTCGGTGGCGGTGCTAGAAAAGCCAGCTGAATCAGATGTTAGCATTAACCCATCGGACTTAAAATTTGATTTCTTTAAGGCTTCAGGAGCCGGGGGCCAAAATGTTAATAAACGCCAAACCGCTATTAGAATAACCCATGTGCCAACTGGCCTAATAGTGGCCTCACAAGTTGAACGAGGGCTTGAGGAAAACAGAAGAGCCGCCATGTTGATTTTGCAAGCCAAGCTTTTTGAACAACAAAGATTAAAAGCCGACAGCGCTCTTACTCAAGAAAGGCGAGCGCAAATTGGCACAGGAGACCGCTCAGAAAAAATTCGCACCTATAATTTCCCACAAGACAGAATAACCGACCATAGAGCTGAAAAGTCTTGGCACAATATTGAAAAAATAATGAACGGCCACCTCGAAAAAATCACCGACTATTTGCAAGAAAACTTAAAAGTCGAGTAAAGTTAAAAATAAACAAAAAATAATGCAAAAAACTTTAATTATAGTTCTGCTCGTAGCCGTAATAGCTTTAGCTGGAGTTATAGTTTATCAAAAACTAACTCCAACAGAAACAACTCCGATAGTCGTCAACCAACCCGTCGCAAATCAGCCCGTTGCCAACCAACCCGAAACTAATCAACCAAAAATTAATTGTCTTAAAGAGGGCGAGATGGGAGTGGACTCAACGCCACCCCTTGGTTGTTGTTCTGGGCTAAAATTTATTCCGGTTGATGTTGCCTGGAACGATGACTCTATTGATGAATCCTGTAAAAAACGTGCTTTAAATGAAGCGCAAGCTATTATTTGCACTGCTTGTGGCAATGGCGTTTGTGGCACAGGAGAAAACCAATGCAACTGCCCCGCGGATTGCAAAACGGTTACTATTAAAGTAGCAATTGACGCTAAAACATTTGATCTTGCTAATAAATTTTTCAATGCAAGATATATTGATAATAAAAATAACATAGTTGTTAGGTATACCGAATCTACAAAATTTTATAGCATAACTGGTGGCATGTCTGGCATGGAAACTCTACCCTCTGTTACAGCTAATGATTTTTACTCTAATTTAGACAAATTTCTTTCGCCAAATAATTGGATTACGGGTCTTGGAGGATTTACAGTTATTGGTATTATGGAAAAAGAAAATATCATAAAAGCCGAAGAAGTGTTTTACCTTGTTCAATAAATTCTTTTCGACAAACAAAAAATCTCTTGTAAAAAAGAGGTTTTTTGTTTAGAAGATAAAAATATTAAATTAGAATATTAAGTCTTGGCAGGAGTCGCTCATAGAGCCGTTGTCGATGTAGCCCTGCATGCATTCGGCTGCCTTCATCACTGGCACACCATAATTTTTTCTAGCAAAAGAAGAAGTAGTGCCACTGAAATATCTCTGGGCTGCAATAATTTCTTTTTCATATGTTTTAGCTCCAGCTCCATTATCCTTAAGCAAAAGAGCGTTAGCTAAAAAAGCATCTCTAACATTCCAAGGATTAGCTGGAGCGCTTCCTGAAGCTTGGGCTATTTTATCAGCATACTTCGCCCAAGTCGAAGGTATAAATTGAGCTGGGCCCATAGCTCCTCCCCAGCCAATATACTCTCCCCCTGAAATCATGCAGCAAGAAACTGGCGTAGAAAAAGCGTCTGTTTTTAATTTGCCTGCTTTGCTTAGACTAGTCACTAAGTCTAAAAACTTTGGCACATCTCTGCTTGGGCTCATTGTTTTTAAAGCTTTGTTGCCTGATTTTATATAAATTCCCTCGCCCGTGGCTGTATCTTTTAAAAAGCACCCTCCCTGCACCTTGCCAATTCTTGTTTCTTGCCACAAAATACCCAGAGAAAACGCGGCCCTTATACCAGTTTGGCTGGCTATGGTTTTAGCTAAAGCTACTGCATCCTCAAATTTAATGCCTCCGTCAGGTACTTCTAATAATTGAAAAAGCATACTGCCGATTTTGCTGGCCTTATCTTTAGCATCTTTTTGCTCGGCGAGATATTTTTGGTATTCTTTTTCGGTCATCTTCAAAAAGTCTTCCTGCTTTGTTTTTTGCTTGGCAGAATCGCTTTTTTGTAAATTCTGTAAAGCAATCGTGCTTTCTAGGGCTTTTTTCTCTCCGTCCATGGCTGATTTTTGGGTTTCAAGATTTGTTTTTAAGCCTTTTATTTCCCCTAATAAATCTTGAATACTCATATTTAAATTTTCCAAAGCTACTAAATTATCAAAAAAAGCCGAGAGCGATTTTTCGCCAAGCAAAACCTCCACCACTGATTTGTGGTCTTCTTCATATCTTAATTGCAAAGTTAAAGCTAACCTTTCTTGATTAGTTAAAATCTGGCCTTGGGTTTGATTAATAGATTTTTCTGTGCTTTTTATTTGAAAGCTCAAATCCTTAACCATTATATTTGACTGGGAAATTTTATAATCAAGACTTTTAATCTTGCTTTTTAAAGTGGCTATTTCATTGGATAAAGTTTTTTTATCGCCAGCTGTTTTTTTAATATCTCCTTCTAATTGAGTGCTTTTTTCTTCGTAATATACTTTGCATTTTTCCAACAAGGCCTGGAATTGCTCTTTTGGCAACGATTTTTCGCCCTGCTCAATCTTTTCCCAAGCGCATTCGCCATCATCTTGGGCTGACACACCTAACCCTAAAATAAAAAAACTCGCCAAAATAGCGATAATAAAAAATACTTTTTTATTAAATAAAAACATAAAATTACTTTTCTTCTTTTTCTTCGTCTTTCTTTTCCTCCAAATTTTCCACGCTCGTTCCGTCCTCACCCCCTTCTACTTCTGGTGCTTTCATCTCTTTTTCCTCTCTTGGCAAGGCCACGTGAGCCACAATATCATCTGGATGATGGCCAACAACCTCTATAGCGCTTGGCAAAGTTAAATCTTTAACCAAAACTCTATCTTCTAAAGTTTTTAGAACAGAAATATCAATAATTATTTCTTTTGGCAAATCCTTGGCTAGGCCCTTAACTTTAATTTCTTTTAATTCTTTTATTAAAATACCACCACCCGTCTTAACAGCCTCTGATTCGCCCTCAAAAACCAGCTCAATTTCAGCCTCAATCTTTTTCTTGCTTGAAGGGTGGAAAAAATCAATATGGATAATTTTGCCACTAACCATATCTTTGGAAATTTGATGGAGCAAAACATCTGTTTTTTTGCCATCAATGTCCAAAGCAATAATTGAAGTTTCGCCTGCGTCTTTTAAAGTTTTTTCTAACTCTTTTTGGCTAACTTTTACTAAAGCATTTTTTATGCCTTCCCCATACAAAACTCCAGGCAAAACTCCGGCTTTGCGAAGCACCTCATTTTTCTCTTTTTTACCTCTAATTGTAGCGGTTAGTGAAGTCATAAAGTTAGTCCGACCCCGCCCCTCTGCTTGCGGGCAGAGGAGTGGGGTCGGATTTGTGTTAATTGTTAATTGTTATGCATTGCGTTGGGCAAGTGTCTGCTGCCAATTGAGCGCAACCAATTTCTTTAATTTCTAATTCCTGGCCATCAGGAGATCCTACTAAGGTTGTCTTGTTTTCATCTCCAACCCCAAAAAATCTACCGCACAAAGCCCAGCAAGTTCCACAACCAATACATTTTGATTTGTCTAATAATATTTTCATACTCAATACGCTCTTTCTTTAGTGATGTCAATTTTTGGCAAAATCTTCAGCTCTGAACTACCCAGCAATCCAATTTTTGCCCCCTTTTGGCTGATGTTCTTAGCTGAATTAAGCATAGCCAATTGAATAGCATATTCTATATTATTTTCTTTTAAAAGTCCACCCATAAACCCACTAGCAAAGCTGTCCCCTGCTCCAGTTTTGTCTACTTCAACCACCTTATAAATCCCAGCTTTATAAAAATATTCGCCATCAAAAACCAAACAGCCCTTTTCGCCTTGAGTAATAACAATAGTACCCGAGCAAAAATTGCGGATTGTTTTGGCTATTTCTTCTATTGAGCTTTCTGGCTTTTTCGCTAAAATGCCGGCTTCTTCTTTATTTAAAAACAAAATATCAACCTTACTTAGAGCTTCTTGAAAAGATTGTTCGCTTTTTTCTATTTGCTCAATACTTGGATTAACCGCAATTTTTATGTCATTTTTTTTAGCAAAATCAATAAACCCAAAAAAAAGCTCGGCTGTTTTTTCATAAAATGGCGCTAAATAAAACCACTTGGCTTTTTGAATCTTTTTTAAGTTTAATTCTGATTCTAATAAAAAGTGGCATGCGCCTTTATAAATTAAAATTGTTCGGTCTTTTCCAGATGAAAGAACATAAGAAACAGCTGTAGGCATGGCTTTATCTTTTAAACAAAGACTTGTGTTTACTTTGAACCTTTTTAAATCAGCTAAAGCAAACTCTCCAGATAAATCATTGCCCACTTTCCCGCAATAAGCTGTTTTAAAGCCTAAATTTGCCAGGCCGCAAGCAACATTTGTGGCTCCGCCTCCGGTAAAATATTGCACTTCATCAATTAAAATTTTAGCTCCCGATGATTGGCAAAGACTTTTACCTTCGGGCAGTTCTAAAAATATATCTTGAGTGGCTGAGCCAAATGTAATTACATCAAACATTTTGTTTTTCTGTTTTAATTAATTGAACGCCGATTGAACTAATTTTTCCGCAGGCCAAAATTAATATAGCCATAAAGATTGACCAGGCAGTTAAATTTAAAATTTTATTCATTGATTCAGCCGACATTAAATTACCTAGCTGGCTTTGCATTAAAGCATTTATTTGGCTTTGCATTTGCTGGTCAGCGCCAGATATTTTTGGCAATTCAATTTTAGCATTTGGGGTAGTTTTAAACAAATCTGTGTATAATGCAACCCAATTTTGGACTCTTCGGACATTTTAAATATTGTTTGCGACTGTTGCCAATTCATAATGAATTGTATCGGAGAAAGTTTGTTTTGGAAAGCGTGATGAACCCTTAAAGTATTGTAGAAAATCAAGT
>JAZDKU010000007.1:0-20004 GCA_043802745.1 bacterium
ATGGCGATGTGTGGAAAAAGTCAATTGAACTTGGTAGGGGAGAGATAGAAGCAAAATATGGCCAAAAAATTGAAATAATTTATGAGGACTCGCAAATGAAGCCAACGGACGCGGCCACTGCTGCCAGCAAGCTGATAAACAGTGATAAAGTTAAGGCAATTATGGACGGTATATCTCGCGAGACACTAGCCATTACGCCAATGACCGAGCAAAATAAAGTAATTGTTTTAACTGGCGGCACAAGCGCGGAAATTAGCAAGGCAGGGGATTATGTTTTTAGAACATATCCATCTGACTTATACCAGGGTAATGACTTGGCAGACTTGGCCATAAAAAAAGGTTATGCAAACATGGCAGTCTTGTTTTTAAATGATGAATACGGCAAAGGTATTGTTGATGTATTAAAGCAAAGACTAGAAGCCAATGGTGGGAAAATGGTTGCTAGCGAGAATTTTCAAGCTCAAGGAGCAAGTGATTACAAAACTCATCTTACAAAAATTGCCAAAGAAAAACCAAACGCAATTTTAATTATTGCCTCGCAAAATCAATATGTGCTTATCTTAAAGCAGATGAAAGAACTTGGTATTAATTTACCAGTTTTAGCTGGCGATGGGTTTAAAGACCAGACAATTTTGGATAGCGCAAAAGAGCTGGCGGAAGGTGTTATTTTCACGGCTTTTGTCGACCCAAAAACACCAGAGGGTGAAAAGTTTAATTTATTGTATAAAGAAAAATACGCCACAGAGCCAGGGGCTTATGCAGCTGAATTTTATGACAATACAAAGTTGCTTCTAACAGCTTTAATTGAAGGCAAGGGTGATGTTGAAAAAGCCAAAGCCTGGCTTTATGCGGTGAAAGATTGGCATGGCGCCACTGGCACTATTAATTTCGATGCTAACGGCGATGTTATTGGCAAAAGTTACACAATCTACACCGTCAAAAACGGCCAATTTATTCCCTATGAGCAGTAATCTTACACCGGTCTGACCGGTGTAATTCAAAAACCCTGTTGCCCGCTAAGGCGAACAGGGTTTTTGTTTTGGTTAATTTTTGCTAAAATAGGGGAATGTTAGAAATAAAAAATCTCAAAGCTGGGTATGGTGGTATGGAAATCCTCAAGGGAGTTGATTTTAATATTGAGGCAGGAGAGATAGTAGCTATTATCGGGCCCAATGGCGCGGGTAAGAGCACTTTGTTAAAAAGTGTTTTTAGTTTAGCTGATATTTATTCGGGTAAAATATTTTTTAAAGATAAAGATATTACTAAGCTGCCAACCTATCAGCTTATTTCTTTGGGCATAAGTTATGTGCCGCAAGGTCGGCAGGTTTTTGGCGCTTTAACAATTTTAGAAAATTTAGAAATGGGCGCCTACACAAAATTAAAAATTAAAAATGAAAAATTAAAAATTAAAGACGAGTTAGAAGAAAAAATTTATAAATTTTTTCCTGCGTTAAAAGAAAAACAGAACGAGATGGCTAGCAATTTATCGGGTGGCCAGCAGCAAATGCTGGCTATTGGGAGAGCTTTAATACAAGACCCAGAGCTTTTGCTTTTTGACGAGCCCTCTCTAGGCCTTGACCCCAAAACAATGAAAGAAGTTTTTGCGAAAATTCAGGAAATAAATAAAGAAGGCATCTCCATAGTTATCGTGGAGCAAAACGCCAAACAAGCCTTGGCCATTGCTCATCGCGCTTATGTGTTAGAGGATGGCAAGGTTGCCCTAACTGGCGGGCCAGAAATCCTCCAAAGCGAAAAAATAAAAAAAATTTATTTAGGCGGATAATTTTTTGACAAATAGAAATTTTTGAGTAAGATTAAATAAAAAAATGGCTGCGCAAGAAACAAATAATAAAATAACTTTGAAAAATAAAAAGATATTCGTACCCCTAATATTTGTACTGCTAATTTTATTTTGTTTGGTTTTGCTCTACTTCAATATTTTATCTAATAATGCACCAAGAGTGGAAAGCATAGCCCCAGCAGTTGGATTGAGCGGGGTAGAGATTGAAGAGATGAGGGCGCTGCTAGAAGAAAGTTTCTTAAATAAATTTGTGCCTTTTGAAAAAATTAGTGTTTATCAAATAACCCTAACGCGTGAAAGAAATAAACAACCCGGTTACTCTGACATATTCTATGCAAGCATTAATTTTGACACTCCCTTTCCCTTTAGAGGAGACGAAGTTGCTGGGCTTTCGTGGTCAACGCTTTTTGCAAAAAATATAAACACGGGGAAATGGGAACTAATTAAAAAATATTGTTGTTGCGATGCATGTAGTGACTGGTAAAAATTTATAAATAAAGAAGCGAAATCTTTTTGACAAAAGAAAATTTTTGAGTAAAATTAAATAAATAAACAAAAACATGGCTACACAAGAAATAAACAATAAAATAATTTTATCTAAAGCAACTATTCTTAAGCAAAAAGGGATGGTCATTTTGCCTTTGCAAGAATACAAAAGATTGTGCGAAGACGCGGCAATAATCACTTATCATTTAAAGGGCAAAGAAGCACAAAAATTGGATTGTTTAGTTCGAGATGGAATGAATGAATATAAAGCAGGCAAGTGCAAGATAATAAAGTCATTAGCTGACTTAGATTAAATATGATTATTAGAGTATCGCCAAAATTTGAAAAACAATACAAGCGGTTGCCCAAAAAGATAAAAGAACAAGCTAAATATAAAGAAGATGTTTTTCGTTCTAATTTTTTCGAACCATCCTTAAAGACACATAAATTATCAGGAAAAGACGAGGGTTGCTGGGCATTTTGGATAAATTATTCTTATAGAATCAAGTTTATTTTTATTAGCCAGTCAGAAATTTTGTTTTTAGAAGTTGGCCTTCACGATATTTATAATTAGATAAAAAAACGATGAACAATACTTACTACTACATTGGAAATGGAGCTTATTGCTACGCAAATTCAGCCTCAATGCTTTTGGCAAGCATAGGTGAAAACATTGAACCGTCTTTAATTGAGGTACTTACAGGAACTAGTATTGGTATAGCTGTTGAATTAGATAAAGAAAAGAAAAGCTTATCGTTTGACCATTCTCCGACGCTTCTTCCTGACTTAGGAATAACAAAAGCCTTAGATATTTTAGGTTTTACATACCAAACAAAAATCTTTGATAAAGAAAGCGAATTCCCTCGTGCCATAGAGGAGTTACAAAGGGATTTGGTTACTTCTCCAGCAGTAATTGGTCCACTTGTAATGGGGCACCTGACTTATAATCCAGACCATAAACATTTGATGGAGGCAGACCACTTTGTACTTGTTTACAAAGCTGACAAGGACTTTATTTACATACACGACCCTCACGAATTTCCTCATGTTTTCTTAAATTTTGAACAACTTAAGAAAGCGTGGGCCGCTGATGGAATTTTCTATAAAAAGGGTTACTACCGTTACACCTTTGCTCCGAAAAGAATAGAGAACCCTTCCAATAACGAAATCTACTCAAAAGCTATAAGTTTTTTTAAAGATATTTATAAAGAAGGAGAATTAAAGACAGATAAAAAGAATTTTGAGATTGGTGGTGAAGCTATCAGAAATTACGCCAAGTATATAGCTGGGAGAAGTTTAGACGATAAAGAACGGGATCATTTTGTATATTTTGCTCTTCCACTCGGAGCAAAAAGAGCGCTTGATTATTTTAAATTCTTTTCTCCGTATAATAAGAAACTTGCTGATTTAAAGTATCAACAATCTGTCAATTTTGGTGCTGCTCATGTTCATGCAACTAACAGAGATTGGGGATTGCTATCTAGAGAGTTTGAAAATATCGCATCAGCTGAAGGTCAGTTCAGGGATGAGTTGATAAAAGCTTAAGGACTTATGGACGAGCCGTTGTCCGCTATTTCATAAAAGCGGATTTTGTTTTATACTGAATTATTAAAAAATACACTGGTCTTACCAGTGAAAAACTATGCTAGACATAAAATTCATCAGGGAAAATCCTGAAAAAGTTAAATTGGGGGCAAAAAATAAAGGTGTTGAAGTTGATGTGGACAAGCTTTTGGAGCTTGATAAAAAAAGGCGAGAAACTATTGCAGAAAGTGAACAATTAAAAGCCGAACAAAACAGGATAAGCGCCACCAAGGGCGCGCCAAGCCCAGAAGTTATCGAAAAAGCTAAGGATTTAAAAGAAAAGTTTCAAATACAAGAAATAATTTTAAAAGCAATCGAAGAAGAGTTTGATGCTCTAATGCGCCAAATTCCCAATCCTGCTTTTGATGAAGTGCCAGTGGGCAAAGATGATTCAGAAAATGTGGTAAAAGAAATTGGGAAAATAAAGGAAAAGCCAAAATTTGATTTTAAGCCCAAAGAACATTGGGAAATAGGGGAGGCCTTGGATATTATTGATACTAAAAGAGCGGTTAAGGTGGCTGGTAGCAGATTTTGCTATTTAAAAGGAGGAGCTGCCATGCTGGAGTTTGCTTTAATGAATTTTGGCCTTGAAAAAGTAATAGCAAAAGGTTTTATACCTGTCATTCCACCAGTTATGATAAAAAGAGAGATGGCTAAAGCCACTGGATACTTTGAGCAAACAGACGAAAAAGAAGCCTACTATTTACCAGAAGACGATATGTTTTTAGTGGGTACCTCTGAACAATCACTAATTACCATGCATGCTGGTGAAATATTAGAGGAGAAAGATTTGCCTTTGCGATATGTTGGCTTTTCTACATGCTTTAGGCGTGAAGCTGGGAGCTATGGCAAAGATACTAATGGAATTTTACGAGTGCATCAGTTTGATAAATTAGAAATGATTGTTCTTTGCAAACCAGAGAATTCAGCTAAAGAACACGAGCAATTGCTTGCCATAGAAAAAGAACTAATGGACGGATTGGGTTTACATTATCAAGTAATTGATATTTGCACAGGGGATTTAGGTATGCCAGCGGCTAAGAAATATGATATTGAAGTATGGATGCCTGGTCAAGATAGATACCGAGAAACCCACTCAACTTCTAATTGTACAGATTTTCAAGCACGGCGGCTTAATACGAGATATAAGGATAGCAAAACAAATAAGTTAGAATTTATTCACACTCTCAACGGCACAGCTTTTTCAATGAGGCCAATTATTGCTATCTTAGAAAACTTTCAAAAAAAAGACGGCACCGTAGAAGTACCCGAGGTTTTGCAAAAATGGACAGGATTCAAACAAATTAAAAATGAAAAATGAAAAAGTAAAAACCACAAGGCAAAATTAAAAATGAGCGAAACTTTTAAATTTTAGATTGTGGTTTTTCATTTTTAGTTTTTAGTTTTTCGTTATGAAAATAAATTTTAGTACCCAAAAAAATAGCTGGAACAAATTTCTGGTTGCCAACGAGGCGAGCTTCTTGCAATCTTTTGAGTGGGGTGAATTTCAGGAAAGATTGGGCAGAAAAACCTGGCGTTTGTCCGCAGAGGATAACGGGGAAATTATGGCCCAAGCTTTGGTGGTTAAAAAATTCTTGCCTCTTGGTAAAAGCTATTTATACGTGCCCTTTGGGCCTTGCCTAGCCAACGAGCAAGCCCATTCGGCAAGCTCAGGGCAAGCAATGCCAGAACTGCTTAATGAAATTAAAAAAATAGCTAAAGATGAAAAGTCTGTTTATTGTTATGTGGAGCCATTTTGGGAAAAGTCAGGGGAGGGCAGACCTCCCAAAAACTGGGCTCAAGTTAAAGGAGGTCTGCCCTCCCGTCCGCAAAAACGAACACAGCCCCAGCAAACTTTAGTTATTGATTTATTGCCCCCAGAAGAGCAAATTTTTAAAAGCTTAAAATCAAAAACCACCAGATACAATATAAGGTTTGCTCAAAAAGCTGGCTTGCAGTTTGAAAGCCCCGACGTGATAGGGGATAAGGAAATAGATATTTTTTATAACCTGGCTCAAAAAAGCGCGGAAAGAGATGGCTTTGCTAATTACGATAAAGATTATTTTAATAAGCTTTTTTCTGTGTCCAGCCAAGACCTAACCATAAAATTATTTTTTGCCAAGCACCAAGATAAATATATTGCCGCTAATATTTTTGTGTTTTTTGGCAAAACAGCTGTGCACTTGTTTGGTGGGTTTGACCATGAGTATAGAAGCTTAATGGCGCCTTATTTTATGCACTGGAACCAGATGCTTTTTGCTAAAAATAAAATGAACTGTGAAACCTATGATTTTTGGGGCATTGATGAAAAAAAATGGCCTGGCGTTACCCATTTCAAACATTCGTTTGGGGGCAAAGAAATAATTTATCCGCAAGGATGTGATATAGTTTATAGTAAATTTTATTATGAAATGTTTAGGTTAGCGAGAAAAATATTAAAAAAATGAAAAATTTAATCGCTAAAATATTAAAAAAACTTACCTATAAAGTTTTAGCCAAACAATGCCCGAATATAATCACGGTTACGGGCAGTGTTGGCAAAACTTCCACTAAAGAGGGTATTTATTATGCTATCAAGGGCTTGGGAAATGTTAGGCGAAGTTTAAAAAATTATAACAACGAACTTGGCGTGCCCTTTACTGTGGCGTTATGGGGTGGCAAGGCGCCGGGAAAAAATATAATAAGATGGAAAATAATCTTTTTTCGGCTTTTATATTACTCAATTATTAAAAGCAAGAATTATCCCAAGTGGCTAGTGCTAGAAATTGGCTCGGATAAACCAGGGGATTTGCAATATTTAATGGAAATGATCCCGGCAGGGCTTTTAAAATGCGCTGTTTTAACAGCGGTATTTGGCGTTCACTTAGAGTTTTTCAAAACAATCGAAGCAATTTATCAAGAAAAAACTGTACCCTTTAATTATGTTGCCAAAGATGGATTTATTTTAATTAATACTGATAATTGTGATATAAAAAACACAAAAATTGTTTCTTATGGCTTTGAAAAGCCAGCTGATATTATGGCTTTTGATTTTAAAGCAGGGGAGAGCGGTTTGAGTTTTAAAATTAAAACGCCAAGAGGCAATTACGACTTTTTATTAAAACAAGCGATTTCCTCTTATCAATGCTACCCAATTTTAGCTGGGGTGGGGGTGGCTTTAAATTTAGGCATAGATATCAAGGAAGCGCTTGAGGGCTTAAAAGAAAAGTTGTCCATGCCAGGGAGAATGCGCTTAATTGAAGGTATTAACAACTCTTTATTGATTGATGACACATATAATTCCTCTCCCGAAGCTGCTAAATACGCTTTAGAAGCTTTAAAAGAACTGCCAAGAGGCGGAAGAAAGATCGCTGTTTTAGGCGACATGCTAGAGCTTGGCCCTGACAGCGCAAGGCTTCATCGAGAAGTAGAAGATTTAGCAAAAAATTTAAGTATTGATATTATTATAACCTTTGGCAAAGAAAAACAATTTATAGACCATCAAAAAGCCAGCGATTATTTAAAAAATTTAATAAAGCCAGGCGATACAATTTTGATAAAAGGCTCTCAAGGTGTTAGAATGGAAAAAATCGCAAAACAAATAATGGCCCACCCCGAAACCGCCAAAGATTTATTAGTAAGGCAAACATCGGAGTGGTTTTAAGATTACAGCGCCCAAAGCGCTGTAAAAGCTATGGACAGTTTAATTATTTTACATGGGTGGCAAAGTTCTAAGGAAAAATGGCAAAGAGTTAAAGAGTTGCTGGAAACCCAAAGTTTAAAAGTTGTGGTGCCTGATTTGCCCGGGTTTAAGCCAGAAAATCAGCTAAGCAAGCCTTGGAATTTAGACAATTACGTTGAATGGCTAAATAGCATTCTAAAAAATACTGACGACTTTTCTGGTCAAGTTTTTTTATTAGGCCATTCTTTTGGAGGAAGGGTAGCTATTAAATTTGCTGTTAAATACCCAGAAAAATTAAAAGGTTTAATTTTGGTTTCAGCGGCTGGTATAAAAAAAGAAAAAACTTTTCGCGATAAAGCCTTACTCAAAATTATAAAACTTGCTAAAAAGTTAGGCGTTCAAGAAGGGGCATCTCAAACAAGGGGATTATGGCAAATAATTAGAAAGATTTTTTATCGCTATGTTTTGCGCCAAACCGATTATTTTAAAGCCAATCCTATGCAAAAAGAGATAATGAAAAGCGCGCTTGAGGAAGACTTAAAACCACTTTTAAATGACATAGCCACGACCACTTTAATCATTTGGGGCAAAAAAGACAGGATGACATTACTAAAAGACGCTTATTTAATGAAAGAAAAAATAAAAAATTCTCAACTTGAAATTATTGATAACATTGGCCACACGCCCCATCTTGAATGTCCAGAAATATTGGCGCAAAAAATAAAAAGTTTTGTCAGTAATCCTGCTTAAAAATGTTTAAAGTGATTATTATAATTTTATGGTTTCTAATTCTAGCCAAGCTTTTATTATTTTGGCTTTGGCTTTGGCAAGTAAAAGAATATCGCTGGAAAAGGTTTAAAGACCATTTCACAACTCAAGCGTTCAAAAAAATATTGTCTAGTTTCTGGCGAACTAAATACCCAAAGATAACCAAAAAAACAGCTTTGCTTTGCTTGTCCGGGCTTTTAGCAGAGATAATGGTAATTTATCAAAGTTTTTATTTTAAAAGCAACGCTTTTTATATTTGGGTTTTGCTTTCAATTATTTTAGCGCCCCTAGCCATTGCTTTACTGATATTTATTTTCCAAATTCCAACCATTATTTTAAGGAAAACTATTATCAAAAAAGCAGGTAAAAAAAGAATGGGGTTTAAAGATTTAACTGTTGTGGCTATTACTGGTAGCTACGGGAAAACATCAGTTAAAGAGTTTCTGGCTACTATTCTTTCCACAAAGTTTCGAGTTTTAAAAACCGAAAAACATATAAACGCAGAGATCGGGCTTGCTCGAACAATCCTAAACAACTTAAAACCAGAACACCAAATTTTTGTGGCCGAAGTTGGGGCTTACGAAAGGGGAGATATAAAAGAAATCTGTCAAATGCTTTGTCCCCAAGTCGGTATTTTAACTGGCGTAAACGAGCAACATTTGTCGCTTTTTGGCTCGCAGGAAAATATTATTAAAGCAAAATTTGAGTTAGTAGAAAGCTTGCCAGAGAATGGCATAGCAATTTTAAATGGCAATAGCGATAAGGTTAGAAACGAAAGATCAAAAATTAAAAATTATAATAAGAATTTAAAAAATATAGTTTGGTGCTTTAATGAGGGTCCGGGGGACATTTGGGCAGAAAATATTGTAGTAGATAAAAACAGTATATCGCTAAAGATGCTAACAAAAGATGGAGATGAGGCAGATTTTAAATTAAACTTATTGGGAAGGTACAACATTGAGAATATTTTATTAGCAGCTGGCTGCGCCAAAGAATTAGGGATGACCTTGTCGGAGGTATCTCTTGCCTGTAATAATATCCAAACCGAGCAAGAATCAATGCAAGCAAGAAAGGGGGCTTTGGGTTTAAATATAATTGACAGTACTTATTCAGCCAATCCAGACGGCGTTTTGGCAAATTTGGATTACTTAAAACTTTGCTCTGGAAAAAAAATTTTAGTCATGCCCTGTCTTATTGAATTGGGCAAAGCGTCAGAAAGTGTTCATGAAAAATTAGGCGCTAAAATTAGTGAGGTATGTGACTTGGCTATTATCACTACCAAAGATAGATTTAAAGAATTATTGCAAGGATTTCAAAAGGTCGGCCATGAGCAAAACAAAATATTTTTAATTGAAGAGCCAAAAGAAATGTTTGAAAAAATTAGCGAATTTGCTAAAAATGGAGATACTTTAATTTTGGAAAGTCGCGTGCCTCAAGCCTTGATTAAGCTACTTAATATATGATAATCTCTTCGGCATTATCGCCCAATACCGAACAAGATGATTTAAAATTAATTAAGCGATTGATTTGGCATTTCCAGAAAACAGAAAGCGCAACTTCTGACCTAGAAGAGGTGTTTAGCAGTTTTATTGAGCAACAATATTGCTTTGCTTTTAATAGCGGACGGACTGCTTTTTTAGCTATTTTGCAAGCCTTGGGCATTAAAGCAGGGGATGAAATTTTAGTGCAAGGCCTTACTTGCGCTGTTTTAGTGGCGCCGATTTTATATTTAAAAGCCAAGCCAGTTTTTGTGGATATAGACGAAACATTAAACATAGATCCAATTGATTTAAAGAATAAAATAACAAGTAGAACTAAGGCAATTGTTGTCCAGCATACTTTTGGCTGGCCAGCTAAAATAACAGAGATTCAAGCAATTGCTAAAGAACACCATCTCTTTTTAATTGAAGACTGCGCTCATAGCTTGGGCAGCCAGCATCAGGGAAGGTATTGCGGCACTTTTGGGGATGCAAGCTTTTTTAGTTTTGGCCGCGATAAAGTTATTTCTTCAATTTTTGGCGGGCTAGCTTCTACTAATAATAAATCTCTAGCTATTAGCATTAAAAAATTTCAGCAAGAACTCAAGCAACCTTCTTGCTGGTGGACCCAAAAACAGCTTTTAAATCCTGTTTTAACTAATAGCATTATCTTGCCCCTTTATTCTTTTTGGGGCCTGGGAAAAATAGCTTTAATTTTATTGCAAAAAACTCAAATTTTACCAAGGCCAGTTTCTGAAAGCGAAAAACAAGGGAAAATGCCAGAGAAAATTATTAGAAAAATGCCCGATAGGCTTGCTATCTTGGCCAAACATCAACTTACTAAATTAAAAAGATTCAACGAGCATCGCAGAGAGATAGCTGATTTTTATATTCAAGAGTTGAGAGGGGGCGAGTTTATTATGCCCCTTGATCAGCCTCTTGAAAAAAACAATCCAAATTTTATGAAGTTTCCGATTCTAGCAAATACAAGCACAAAAATTATTTTAGAAAATGCTAGAAAAGCTAATATTTTACTTGGTGATGGTTGGCGAGAGACACCAATTGTTCCTTTTGACACAAATATAGAAAAAATGGGTTATTTGTGGGGCTCTTGCCCTAAAGTTGAAAAAGTAGCCGCTAGCCTAATTAACCTACCCACTCATATTAATATTTCGCAAGAAAAAGCGCAAAAAATTGTAAATTTTTTAAAAAATAATAATGGAAATACTAGAAATAACTAAAAAAGAGATTTGGGAAAGCTTTGTATCGCAATGTCCAGAAAAAACTTTTCTCCAAAGTTGGAATTGGGGCGAGTTTCAAAAAGCCCTTGGAGAAAAAGTGTGGCGTTTTGGTTTTTTTGAAAACAAGAGTCTTTTAGCTGTTTGCTTGGTAATAAGGGTTAGGGCAAAGCGAGGAAGCTTTTTATTTATTCCTCATGGCCCTATAATTAAATTATATAACCTTGAGAACAAATCAAAAATTTTAACAGCCTTAATAAAAAAATTTAAAGAAATAGCCAAAAAAGAAGGGTGCTCGTTTATTAGAATAGCTCCTGTTTGGGAAAGAAGCAAAGAAAACGCTAATTTATTTGAGCAAATCGGTTTTTTGCCAGCGTCCATACACGCGCACGCAGAGTTGTCTTGGTTGCTTAATATAGAGTTAAGCGAAGAACAGCTGTTGCAAAAAATGCGGAAAACCACAAGATATTTGATAAAGCAAGGTCAAAATAATTCTGACTTAGAAATTATCAAATCACAGGACATTAAGGATATAGAAATTTTTAACAGCCTCTACCAAGAAACAGTTAAAAAGCATCACTTTACACCTTTTTCTTTAAATTATTTAAACAACGAATTTTCATCTTTTGCTAAAGATAACCAAGCAATTATTTTTTTAGCTAAGCACAAGGATGATTATTTGGCTTCAGCTGTTATTGTTTTTTGGCAGGGTATTGGATTTTATCACCAGGGAGCTTCTAAAGTATCAAAAATTCCAGCTGCTTACTTGTTGCAATGGGAGGTAATTAAAGAAGCCAAAAAAAGAAATTGCGCTATTTATAATTTTTGGGGCATTGCTGATGTTGGAAACAAAGAAAAGTTAAAAAAGCATCCTTGGGCAGGGCTTACTTTATTTAAGCAAGGTTTTGGAGGATATGAGAAGGCATACTTAAAAACTCAAGACCTGCCTCTTTCTTGGAGGTATTGGCCGGTTAAGTACTTTGAGTTGTTCCGAAAATGGAAAAGAGGTTTTTAAAATCATATGAAAAGCTACAAGCCATCGCATTTACAAAAGAAAATGAAAGTAAAGAAAAAAGCGCTTAAGAGAAAGAGATTTTTGAAGAGTCGCTTGTTTTTTGACATTTCTTTGGCTGTTATCCTTGGCTTGCTTCTAATCTATTTATTATTTTTTTCTCCAGTTTTTAAAATAAAAAATATCCAAATTGTTTCTCCAATAGAGGCGCCCCAAGAAAGCATAAAGCAAATAGTTAACAAAGAAATGCAAAAGAAAATTTTGCTTGTTATTCAAAAAGATTCTTTTTTACTTTTAAATACAAGCGAATTAACGAAAAAAATTGCCAATGAATTCCCGCAAATTAGCAAGGTGAATATAAAAAAAGGACTCACTGGTAATTTATTTATTGAGGCAAAACCAAGGATAGCCCAATCAATTTGGTGCTTCGGTGAAGCCACAACCACAAGCTGTTTTCTAGTTGATCAACAAAGAATAATATTTGCTCCAATTAGTCTTGAATCGCCAAGAAATGATTTAATTTTTATTAGCTCGGAAAACCCAGCAAAGCCAATATTTAGCGAGGTTTGCCAGGCTGATTTAATGGAGAGAATAGTAGAAACAAATAAAGTTTTTAATGATTTTGGGTTGTCCAGTTCCACTTTTGTAGAAAAATCAAATGGTTTTTTATACGCTAAGGTAGTTGAGGGTTGGGAGGTGTACTTTAACCCCAAGCAAGACCTTGCCTCTGATATTCTTAAGCTTCGTTTGTTGTTACAAAAAGAAATTACCCCAGAAAAAAGAAAAACCCTAGAGTACATCGACCTAAGATTTTCCAAAGCGTACTACAAATAAATTATTTCTTAGCTTTGCATTTTTCCCATAAAGCCTGAAAGAATATCTCCATTGTTTTGGAGATATTTTCGTTTTCAATTAAAACGCCGACCGGCTCTTCATCGAGAGAAAATATCGCTACCTTATTTGCGTAAATATAAAACTTGGCAGGCGCTTTAATTTCTGGAGGCAAAAAAACTATTTCTCTTTTTTCTTTTTTATCTACCTCTTTTTTGCTTATTGTCCATGGATTTTTACCCACCAAAGCCTTGCTAAAAACTCCTTTTTTGACTCTTTGCTCAATAATTCTGCCTACAAAATCTCTACCTATTGTTTCCATATCTGCTTCAAGATTTGGTCCATAATGATAAAAGCTGTTTCCTGGAGCAGTTGATTCAACGCTATCTTGGAGAACTGCTTTTATGCCCTCAGCTCCTTCGAAAAACTTTATCTTGGGAAAGTCTTTATTTTTGCTACTAAAAGAAGACTGGAGTTCGGGTAGAAATTTATTTAAATCTTTTTCTAAAATAGCGTCTTGAGCTTGCCTTTCCTTGATTAAAGATAGCAATCTTTCTGGTTTCTCAGCAGCAAATTGAAACTTTTTTTCATTGCCCGATTTAGAAACCAAGCCTTTTTTAATAAGCTGTTCTAGAATGACATAGCAAGTACTTCGATTAAGCCCTGTTTTTTTGGCAATATGACCAGCAAAAGCTGTGCCTATTTCCAGGCAAGCTAAATAAACTTTTATTTCTTTTTCATTAAGCCCGAATTTTTTTAATAATTTTTCAATAAGTTGTGGCATAAGCTTGTTATTATTTATTAACATCATACACGTAACACCTCAATTTGTCAATAAATAACAACATAATCTTGTTAAAATGTATTGACTGAATATAGAATTATTGTAATCTGAAGTAGTATCTTTAGGCCTGATTGAACATTAAAATTTTAACAACATAAAGGAGATTAAAAAATGGAAGAGTGGAAGACAGGAATGTACAAGCAACTTGAAGGTTACACTCCCGAGGAGGCTTTCAAGGCTTGTTTGTCTCTGGGATGGTTTTCATCCAATAAGGATAGCTTGGCATATGAAATAGCCGAGACCAATCATTTGGACCAAATAAAGTTGGCTAAAGAGTTTTGTGTTGATAATTTATACAGAACTCCCCATCAGGTTGAGGCCGTAGCTAGAGACTACTCTCTTGACCTTCCGCCTTTAGTCAAAAAAGCATTTGGAGTTTTATGTAAGAATACAGAAGAAAGCGCAGAAAAGATTCTTATGTTGGACAGCATTTATCCACAAATCTTAAATAAAAAAACAAGAAAAAACAATGCGATACTTCATTTTGAAAAAGCATTGAATCGGCAAGATTACTACCATGCTTTCTGTATTTTGCAAGAATATAGTTTGGGTAATGAACATATAAAAAAGTGGATCGAGAAATACTTACAACAAGAAATTCAAAAAAAAATCCGTAATTTCATCTGGAATTTAGAGCCAGCAATAGATGTTCAGAAAAAAAACGATTTCACAATAACTCTAAGGCCAAAATTCAGAAAATTTTTCTTAAGTTTAGAATATGACGAGGTTTGTAGGAAAATTTTGTCAAAAAATAAGAGAGGAATAATCAAAGTAACTTATTCCAATCCCGACCAAAGAGATACTTTTCTCCTGGAAGTTTATAACCTCCTAAAAGAGAAAGGTCCTCGTCTAGCACTTAGCTTTGCAATAAATCCCCTGATAGATAGCCCTTGGTTGATACAAAAGGCGGAGGATAATTTTTTAGAGGAAATAATTTTCGATCTTTGTCCACTAACACAAATGCCATATTGCTGGACAAAGAGAAAATGTGACGATAGCCCAGGTTTTTACCTCCTTAAACCTCCTACGGAAAGATTGGGAGATTTATTGTCAGGACAATTATCAATGTTGTTAAAAAAAAGACTTTGAATTTTTTATACTAAAAAAGCCCGAACAAAAGATGTTCGGGCTTTACGTTTTTATAAAAAAAGTTGTTTATACTTTTTGTTCGAAATTTTTAACGCGGGTTTCGAGGAGGATGAATTCTTGTTTGGAGGGTTTTTGAGACAGCTCATTTTTAATAGCTTCCACATCTTCTTTAATAATAGTTATCTCAACCTTAACTTCTCCTATTGTTTCTTTTACCATATCCATATCGCCTTGCAGAACATTGATTTGCCGAGTATTCATTAAAACTCCTTCAGCAACCTGCTGAATTTCGTGCCTCAATGATTCGCCAACCACATCAAAATGCCGTTTTGTTTCAACAGATTTTTCATCTATATATTTCTGAGTTTCGATTAACTTTTCTTCAACATATTTCTGAGTTTCAACGGCCTTCTCATCAACATGTTTTGTTATCTCAGCCACTTTATCGTCAAAACGATTCTGGGTTTCGATTGCCTTGTCGTCAACATGCTGGATAACTTCACCTAATAATTGTTTTATATCTTCGTCCATATATTTATATTTTAGACTTGCAAAAAATTTTGTCAAATGGGGATAATTTTAAAGCCATTTTTTGCGTTTGAAGATGAGGAGGATTAAGAAAAAGCCGGCTATCATTAGGCTATAAACTTTCCAGAAGTCGCTGGGGTTGCCTGTTACGCGCAGAAACTGACCAGTCATGCTGAAAATATCCGAGAAAAAAGCAAAAGGGTAAAGCAAGATAGAAAAAATAGTTAAAGCTTTAATAACTTCCCCAGTTTTATTATCAATAAGCGATTGGTTAGTAGATTCTAAAGATAGCAAGCTTTTTTCATTGGTTTCTATTAAGCTTTTTACTTGGCTATAAGTATTGTTAAGATTGTGAAAATAGGGGAGTAGTTTTTTTGGAAAAAATTTTTCGCCTTCTTGGGCCAAATTTTCCAAAACAATTTTTTGGGGTTCTAAAATTCGTTCAAATCCAATAATATCTCTTTTTATGTCAGCGATTTTAGTGATCGCTTTTTTGTTTTCTTTTTTAAAGATTATTCTTTCAATTTCATCAATGTTTTGTTTGATATGGCTGATTTTTGGAAAACAAGCTTGCAAAATTTCATTAATAATACGGTACAAAAGTTCGCCCGCGCCCTCATCGCTGAATTGCTCCATTTTTTCTGAATATAAATTGCAATCATGAAACAAAGCGCTCAAAGGCACGATATCTCGATAATGGTTGGTAATTAAAAAGTTCTTGCCAACTATCATATCTAGTTCAAAAGGAATAGTGCTGGATGTTTCTTTGTCAAAAAAAGGATAAAATATTACTAAAAACAAATAGTCCCCATAGTTTTCAATTTTAGGGTAATCTATCTGGGGCATTATTTCTTTTAAGACTAAAGGATGCAAATCAAAATTTGTTTTTAAGTGCTCCATATCCGAGCCAGTAGGACCCTTAATATCAATCCAAGTTAATTTTGTTGACTTAATAATTTGCATTGTTTATTATAGCAAATGCTGAGTAATTACAGTTGTGGATAACGCAAAAATAAGGTATAATAATTTTTATGGAAGAGCAAAACAACAACGAGTGTGAGAAATTAAAGAATGAATATTTGGCTGGCTGGCAAAGAGCTAAGGCGGATTTTTTGAATTACAAAAAAGAAGAAGCTACAAGGATTAGCGAGTTAATGGATTATTTTAGGGCAGGGCAAATTTTGGAAATTTTAAAAGTTGTTGATAACTGGGATAGGGCCATGAAGCATACACCCGAAGAGATAAAAGATTCTGATTGGCTAGCGGGCATGGAAATGATAGAAGGCCAGTTGAAAAATTTTTTAAAGTCAGAGGGCGTGCAAGAAATACAAACAAATGGAGAAAAATTTAACCCAGAATTTCACGAAGCCATTGAAGAGGAAGGAAACTCTTCTTTGGAAAGCGGAGCAATTCTAGAGGTTTTAGAAAAAGGTTATACTTTAAATAATAAATTAATTAGACCTGCAAAGGTTAAAATAATAAAATAAATATATGAGCAAAATATTAGGCATCGATCTTGGCACCACAAATTCTGCCATGGCCATTGTTGAGGCTGGGGAAGCAAAAATAATTGAAAACAAGGAGGGGGCTAGAACCACGCCTTCGGTTGTGTCTGTGGCAAAGTCGGGGGAGAGATTGGTTGGCATTATTGCCAAAAGGCAAGCCATAACCAACCCACAAAACACAATCTTTTCCGTGAAAAGGCTTATTGGTCGGAATTTTAATGATGAAGAGGTGCAAAAGGACAAAGCACTCTTGCCTTATGAAATTAGGAGCAAACAGGACGGAGGCATTGAAGTTAAGATAGGGGATAAATGGTATACCCCTCAAGAAATCTCAGCTATGATTTTAGCTAAGCTAAAACAGGACGCTGAAGATAAAACTGGCGAAAAAATAACTGACGCCATTATTACTTGCCCAGCCTATTTTGATGACTCCCAAAGAAAGGCCACAAAAGTAGCGGGGGAAATCGCTGGCTTAAATGTTTTGCGAGTTATCAATGAGCCAACAGCTGCGGCTTTGGCCTATGGCTTGAATAAGAAAAAAGATGAAAAAATTGTGGTTTATGATTTTGGCGGAGGCACTTTTGACATTTCTGTTTTAGAGGTCAACGAAGACACTGTGGAAGTTAAGGGCACAGGCGGGGATACCCATTTGGGTGGAGATGATTTTGACCAAAAAATAATGCAATGGGTTGTAGCTGAATTTAAAAAAGAACAAGGCGTTGATTTATCAACAGACACCCTGGCTCTGCAAAGAATAAAAGAAGCGTCTGAAAAAGCAAAAATCGAGCTTTCTTCTAGCATGGAAACAGAGATTAATTTGCCGTTTATCACATCAAGCGACACTGGACCCAAGCATTTACTAGAAAAAATAACTCGAGCGCAATTGGAAAATATGGTAGGGGACTATATTGAAAAATCCATTGAGCTTGTTAGGAAAACTTTAAAAGAAGTGGGGCTTGAGTCAAAAGATATTGAAGAAGTTGTTTTAGTGGGCGGACAAACAAGAATGCCAAAAATCCAAGAAGAAATAAAAAAGCTTTTTGGTAAAGACCCAAGCAAAGAAATCAACCCCGATGAAGTGGTGGCTATTGGCGCAGCTATTCAGGGGGGAGTTTTGCGAGGAGATGTAAAAGATGTTTTACTTTTGGATGTTACCCCACTAAGCTTGGGCATTGAAACTTTGGGAGGAGTGAGCACGGTTTTAATTAGCAAAAATACAACTGTGCCCACTAGCAAATCCCAAGTTTTCTCCACAGCCGCTGATAACCAACCGTCAGTTGAAATTCATATTTTACAAGGCGAGAGGCCCATGGCCAATGACAACAAAACCTTAGGCCGGTTTATCTTAGATGGTATTCCAACTGCGCCAAGAGGCGTACCTCAAGTTGAAGTATCTTTTGATATCGATGCCAACGGAATTTTGAATGTTTCAGCCAAAGATAAGGCCACAGGCAAGACCCAATCAATTAAAATTGAAGGAACATCTGGCCTTTCCAAAGAAGAAATAGAAAAGATGAAAAAAGACGCCCAATCTCATAGTCAAGAAGATACTAAAAGAAAAGACTTAATTGAGGCAAAAAATATTGCTGAAAATTTAATTTATACGGCTGAAAAAACCCTAAAAGAAGCAGGAGAGAAAGTTTCAGGGGAAGCAAGAAAAGATATGGAAAACAAAATTGATGATTTGAAAAAAGCTAAAGATGGTGATAATATAGAAGATATTAAGAAAAAAACTGAAGAGTTGTCGCAGTTAGCCCAAAAAATTGGAGCTGAAATGTATAAGCAAGAACAAAAGCCTGAAGACAAAAAAGAACCCGAGGAAGGCGAGGTTAAAGAAAGCTAAAAGTTATGGATTACTACTCTGTCCTTGGGGTGGCCAAAAACGCCACCCCTGAAGATATTAAAAAAGCATATCGCAAATTGGCCCATCAATATCATCCTGATAAAGGCGGGGACAGCGAAAAATTCAAACAGGTAAGCGAAGCTTATCAAGTTTTGTCTAATCAAGAAAAAAGAGCTCAGTATGATAAATACGGTCGGGTTTTTGATGGCAACTCTTCGGCAGGCTCAGGGCAAGCAGGTTTTGGTGGACAGGGCTTTGATTTTAATGGATTTGATATTAATGATTTTAATTTAGGCGATATTTTCGGAGATGTTTTTGGTTTTGGCGGAGGCAGAGGTAAGGCTAGGGCAAAAAATAAGGGCGATGATATTGAAATCGAAATTAAGCTAGATTTAAAAGATGTTTTAACTGGCTTGAAAAAAACTATATACTTGGGTAAAATGGCAAATTGCCAAAGATGCAATGGGTCGGGCGGAGAGCCAAACACAAAAGTAAAAGAATGCTTTACCTGCCGTGGGGAGGGGGAGGTGCAAGAATTGCGAAAAACAATGTTTGGCCAAGTGGCGCGGTTTGTGGTTTGCCCTGAATGCAAGGGCCAAGGCAAAATTCCTGAAAAACCTTGCAATGTTTGTTCTGGAGAGGGTCGCATAAAAGAAGACCAAAAAATTGACTTAAATATCCCAGCAGGCGTTGATTCTGGCCAGGTTTTAAAGCTTGAAGGCGCAGGGGACGCTGGCATCAGAGGAGGAAAGCCAGGAGACTTGTATATAAAAGTTCTAGTAAAAAACCATCCTATTTTTCAGAGAAATGGAGATGATTTAGTGGCGGAAAGAGAGATTTCTTTTTCCCAAGCTGCTTTAGGGGGAGAAGTGGAAATAAAAACTTTAGACGGAAATAATCTTTCTTTAAAAGTGCCCGGTGGCTTGCAAACAGGAAAAGTTTTTAAAATTTCTGGCAAGGGCATAACCCATTTTGGTAGCTGGGGCAAGGGAAATTTGTATATAAAATTAGTGGTCAAAACACCAGAAAAGTTAAGCAAAAAACAAAAAGATTTATTGGAACAGTTAAAAAAAGAAGGAGCTTAGTTCGCCTCCATAGCTCAATTGGTAGAGCAACACCCTTTTAAGGTGCTGGTTCTCGGTTCGAGTCCGAGTGGAGGCACACTTCAAAAATCCGCCACAAGGCGGATTTTTGGTGCATAATGCACGAAACATATTGGACTCCTTGAGACCAAATGTAAATGCAAATTAAACGACTTTTCTACGGTGTTCGTGGCTCTTTTCACCTCTATGAAGACGCGGTAAGGTGGGCATATATGCTTACCGAAAAAGCCAAA
>JAZDKU010000008.1:0-4693 GCA_043802745.1 bacterium
GGCGGTTTCGAAAAATTTGTCGATGCCGATGATGATGGCAATTAAGAGCAAAAGAATAACACTAAAAATTAAAAACTTCTTTACTAAATTTTTTTCGCGAGAAGCGACTTTCATTGAGCGACCAAACCTAAAAAATATAGTTAAAGCCGTATAAAGGCCAAAAGCAATTAAAATCAAAAAGCCAATTATTTGAAGCAATTTTAAATTACTGTTCGCAGAAACCGAAGAAATAGCCCAAGCCAAAAGCAAGGGAATGGCCAAAGCCAGCAATAATTTAAAAATTATTTTTTGGCGCATTTTTAATAATCTCTTAGTTTTTGCAAGCCTTTTAGTTTGCGGATTTTCTCTAAAGCTTTGGCTTGAATTTGCCTGATTCTTTCGCGAGTAACGCCAAACTCCTCTCCCACCTCTTCAAGGGTATGGGTGATGTTGTCATCTATGCCAAATCGCAAGCCCAAAATTTTTCTTTCTCTGGCGGTGAGTTCTGCTGAAATTTCCGCTAACCGCTCTTTTAGCAAATTGCGAGCCGCCTCCACTGAAGGAAGCGGAGTTTTATCATCAGGAATAAATTCAGCTAGAATACTATCTTTATCATCATCACCTACCGGGGTTTCCAAAGAAACAGCTTTTTGCTTTATTTTTCGCAATTGATGGACTTTTTCCACTTCCAACCCCATTTCTGAAGCAATTTCTTCAGCTAAAGGCGACCTGCCCAAAGTTTGTAAAAGCCGTTTTCTTACTTTTTCATACTTGCTTAAAGTTTCCACCATATGAACAGGTATCCTAATGGTGCGGGACTGGTCAGCTAAGGCTCTGGTAATTGCTTGCCTTATCCACCAAGTAGCATAAGTAGAAAATTTATAGCCTTTTGTCCAATCAAATTTTTCTACAGCCCGAAAAAGCCCTAAATTACCCTCTTGAATTAAATCAAGCAAGGTTAAATTCGGGCTTCGGCCAACATATTTTTTAGCAATAGAAACCACCAACCGCAAATTAGCTTGAGCTAGTTTTTTCTTAGCATCCAAATCCCCTTTCTCAATTAATCTAGCCAATTCTTTTTCTTCTCGAGCTGAAATCATTGAAACACTGCCAATTTCTTTTAAATACATTTGCACAGAATCAATTTTTGGATGAATATTTTCTAAAGCTCTTTTTTTGCTTGGGGTAATAGGCTCATCTGCTTCTAAAAATCCTCTTCGCTCTAAAATATCAATGCCTTCACCATGTAAAGCATCGAAAAATCTTTCCAATCCCGGAATATCCAGCTCAAAATTTGGAAAAGTTCTTAAAATTTCACTGGTGGTAACAAAATGTCTAACCTTGCCTTTTTCTAAAATTGGCTGGGTTTTGTCGGAAGTAAAAATATCCCCTTTGTGGAACTTTCTAACTTTTACTTTTTCTTTAGGGTCAACTATTTTTTTAAATGTTGACCTGGCTATTCTTGCTTTCTTTTTGTTGGCTGGGCTTTGATATTCAGCAACAACTTTTTTTATTTTTTTCTTCATATGGTATGGCACTATCTCCGACCCCACTCCTCGGCCCGAAAGCCGAGGGGTGGGGTCGGCAAAACTTTTTAAGCTGGTCTATTCTTTGTTAAGAAATTTATTTTATCTATTACTTGTTTTTGTTTTAGTAAATCGTTGGTTCTTTCTGCTAATTTTAGCTCATCCCCGTATTTTTTCAACTGGTCTTGCCATGCCACTCTTCTAAAACCTTCTAAACAAACTTGTATTTCTTGCTCTGGGTCATCAATTAAGTCGGTTTCAGCTTGAAAAAAACAAACATCCAAAACTGTTTTTATCTCTATGTTGTTTTCTAAATCTTTAATATCTTTTTTTTCTTTTAAGTGAGCTAGCATAGTTTTAAAACAAGGAGAAAAAAGATTAATATCGTCTTGGTCCATAAAATCTAAAAGCTGGGGAGCTCTTAAAGTTAAAGACAAGATCTTTTCTTCTAGCAATTGCTGGCGGTTTTTTTCAGATGGTTTTATAATAGGACTATTTTCTTGCGTTTGAGCGGTTCGGTTTTGCTCGGTATTGGGCACTTTCTTTAACTCTTCAAGGATTGACTCAACAGAAACCCCCAGGCTACTGGCAAGCTTTTGCGCCCAATGAGAAACCAAAATGCTGTTTGGTAATTTTTTAATTTGGGGCAATAAAAAACTGGCAATCTGTTTTTTGCTTTGGGGAGTTTGGCCTTTAAATTTTAAAAAAGCGTCTTCGAAATAAAATTCAGTTATATCTTTGGCTTCATCAATGGCTTTCTGCCAATTTGCTGGACTTTCAGAAATTATATCTGCTGGGTCTTTAGTTTCTGGCATTAAAATAACTTTTATATCAAAGTTTTCTTTTTGCGCCAAATCAATTCCTCTGGCCGTGGCTGAACTGCCAGCTGTGTCGCGGTCAAAAGCAGTGTATAAATTATTGGTGTATCGTTTTATTAAATTAAGCTGAAAGCTTGTGAGGGCTGTGCCGCTGGCCGCCACTGTGTTGGTAAAGCCAGCCTGATGGGATAAAATCACGTCCATATAGCCTTCAGTTAAAATGCAAAAATTATGCTTTCTAATTTCCATTTTAGCTAAATGTATTCCATACAAAGCTCGACTTTTGTCATAAAGCAAGGTGCTTGGCGTGTTTAAATACTTTGGACCTTCGTCTACTCGCCCTGAGCCTGCCGAAGGGTTGCCCTCTATAAAGTCTGCCTTGCGAGCGCCAAAGCCAATAACTTGGCTATTAATATCAAAAATCGGAAACATAATTCTTCCCCTGAACCTATCATACGGTGTTTGGGAATTATCTTGGCTCACTGCCAAACCAGCTTTGATAATTTCATCTCTTTGAAATCCCCGACCCACTAAAAAATCGCTTAACGCTCGCCACTGATCAACTGAATAACCTAATCGCCAGCTATTTATTGTGTCTTGGGTTAGACCTCTTTTTTTAAGATATTCTTGGCATTTTTTGCCGGAAACAGTTTCTTGTAATTGTTTTTCAAAAAATTTTGTGGAAAGAGTGCAAACTTCTAACAAACGGTTTCTTTCGGTTTGGTCTTGGGGTTTAAATTCAGTTAGCTCTACTCCAGCTTTTTTGGCTAAAATTCTTAAAGCATCGATAAACTCAATACCTTCAATTTTCATAATAAAGTCAAACACGCTTCCCGAGGCCCCGCAACCAAAACATTTGAACATTTGCCTTTGGGGCGAGACAAAAAAAGAAGGGCCTTTTTCTTGGTGAAAAGGACACCTGGCTCTTAAATTTATACCAGTTTTTTCCAATTTTAAATAACCAGAAACAACCTCAACAATATCTAATCTCTCTTTTATTTGTTGCACTTGCGCATTTGCCATATATTAGCCACATTACCACGCCAAAAACCCGAAAACAACCTTTACCCCGTTAGAGGTTCAGCCAAGCGTCTTTGTATTCTTTACTTCTTCTGCGATTACGCCTTACGGCTTTGATTAAAGAAGGGTTATAAATTTAATAAAACCTCTAATGGGGTTTACAAATAAGCAAAAATATTTTATAAAGAAAGTAGAACACTTACAGTGGGTCTTTTTATTTACGAAAGGGGGTGAACAGTATGTTCATCTATGGAGCAGACCCAAAATTGGGTTCTTCCCTAGGACAAGAAGTTAGCGTATTCCGTCGAAACCGATACGGAGGCTGGACCTTTTGTCTAAGCGGGATCCTTGAAAAATTTTTTAATAACAATGGCCATAGCACGGCCATAGTTAAAAAGATGGAGGGGGAAAATGAACCCGACACAGAAAGAGTTGTGGAAATTGACGAAAAAGTCATTTTTGTCTTTTCACAATAAGAAAAAAGGCTAACCAGAAAATTCCTAAAAATATTTTTAGAGAATTGGTTAGCCTTTTTCGATTACAAAAAATTAAAGTTTAGCGTTTGAAGTTGGCGGTGATGATTATTTGGCTATTGGGCACATAAAATAATTCGTTATTTTCGCCCCGCAAAACCGTGCGCCTTAAATTAAAGTCCTCAACATAACCAATTTTCCCGCCCGCCTCTATTTTCTCGCCCACCCTAAACTGATCCTCAAGCAAAATCATAATGCCAGAAATATAATCTTTTATAATTGCCTGTGAGGCCAAACCCAAGGCTAATCCCCCAACACCCAAAACAGCTAAGATAGGCGCGATATTAATACCAAAAATAGGCAACAATGTTAAAACAGCTAAAATCCAAATAACAACTGAAAAAATTGAACCAAAGGCCTTTTTTAATGTTTCTATCCGTTTTTCGTTCATTTTTTTAGGGTCGGTTGGAGAAATTCTTTTCCTAATTAAGCGCTCAGTAATTTTTCTTACCAAGCCCAAAGCAAACCTATTAGCCAAATAAGCTATCAACAGAACTAAAGCAATGCGCAAACCCGGAGTCAAAACCCAAGAAATAATTCCGCTTGTTGTAATATCGTTTATCATAGATTTGGATTATATGTTATGTTGCTTATGTTTTCTCCTTTTAAAATTTTATCCACCATTTCCAGCTCGCCCAAAAGACCTGGGCAAAATTCATATTTTTTTGCTTCTTCAAAACTTACCCAAGCATAGTCAGTGCTTTCCATACCAACAATCAGAATTTGATTTTGGCGTGTTTTCGTAATCGCTAACCTCAATGCCCCCGCCAGGAACCGTCCACAAGCTGGGAAACATTTTTTTATTTGGACTTCTTTT
>JAZDKU010000009.1:0-11303 GCA_043802745.1 bacterium
GATTGTTCGGTTTCTGTTTGTTTTGCTTTTATTGGTTGGGTGGAAGTAGTTTTTGTTGTGGTTAGGGCTGTGAGGGCTAGGGTATTGGCTTGTTTTTGTATTTCTGGATTTACCGCAATCTGGTTATCGTAGTTTTTAGTAAAGATAAAATGCCCGGCCATAACCACAAGCCCTAAAACTAAAACTGGAATAAATTTTTTGCCAATAAGCATTTTTTATTATAACATGAAGTAATGAGATATATACTTTTTTTCGGAACCATAACCCTAACTTTAATTGCCTTATTTTTATTTATGTTTTTTCGGTATGGTAATAAGCAAAATATGGGAACAGTTAAACTTTGTTTTAGATTTGATTGTTTCACTGCTGAAATAGCTAAAACACAAGCCCAGAGGCAGCAGGGGTTAATGCTTAGAGAAAGCTTAGACCAAGACAAGGCCATGCTTTTTGTTTTTGAAACATCTAGTGTGCATAGTTTTTGGATGAAAAATTGTTTAATTCCTTTGGATATAATTTGGCTGGATGAAGATTATAGGGTGCTGGCCATAAAGCCAAATAATCCGCCATGCCCCAAAACAGGGAATTGTCCGAGCATTAACCCTAATGTTTTAGCCAAGTATGTTTTAGAAATAAATGCTGGCCTCTCCAGCAAAATCGGCCTCCAAGAAGGAAGCTACCTCTCTATCTCCGCGGCTACCCTCCCAACCATTGACAAATAGCGTAGATATGTTATAATATAGGTGTTGAACTAAATGATTTTTTTGTTTATCTCGGCGCCCTCGACCATTTCTGAAAGGAAAATTCGAAAATGAAAAATTTAATAGTTCTTACTTTGAGTTTAGCGTTTTTATGTGTGTTGCTAGTTGGCTGTGGAGAGTCTCCGGAAATTCAGAGTGTCGCTCTGAGAAATCTTAGCTACTCCTCTTTGTCTGAGGTTTCTATGGATTGGGAGTTTGAGCTCTTGGCTCCAATCCAGGAGCAAAGAGTTATCGTGCTCAGATTTGCTGAGCATCCAGCTCAAGATTACCACCACTTTTTAGAAGGGGTGGGGTTAAGTAAAATAAACTTTGAGGGGGGCCATCTTGAAGAGGTTTTCTATGAGGGTCATGAGCATGGTATTGATGTACCTGATTCTCATTATGTTGGACACCCCCTTCATAGAAGCGCCCTTGTGCTAGTAGAGGGGTCGGATTTTGAGGGGATTAATAATATGCCCCGGTATGCCGTCTGGAGGGACCATGACTATTCTAACGTCGGAGACTACGAGGGACGTTGGAACCTGGTCAAGGTTGAGCCAGGTGGGAAGGGAACAATAATCGGGGTAACTAACAAGTTGCCCGATTGGTAAAAGAATATTTTTTTAAAAAAGAGGTGATGCACAAAAAAGTGGGCGGGAGGAAGTATTTATTATTTTTTGCACTAATAATAATTGATATTTTTAATACTTTCTTCCGTCCCCACATACGAGCTTATAAAGAAATTTGTAATTTCGTACGTGGGATAATATTTTTATCCCGTGGTTCGAGCTATAATCATTTTTTTGGAGGTAATAAAAATGAAATGGGCGAGTGTTCTTATTTTTTTACTTTGTTTCTCGGCTGTCGGCTTAGCTATTGAGGGACCTTATCACATAGGGGATACAATTTACTCCGAAGGACCTTATTTTTATGAGGTCCAGAAGGATGATTGTTTATGGACTATCTCTGAAAATGCCACAGGGCGTGGCATTTTTTATGAAGTGATTGTTAATTTGAACCCAGGGCAAATTCAGGATCCAAAAAGAATTTACCCAGGACAAATTTTTCGAGTGCCAGCGGGATGGGCTGAGGCACTTGGTTTAGCGGTGGAGGAGAAACAAACGATAAAGTCGCATGATTCTGTTTCTCAAGGGTTTCTTCCGGATGGCTATGAGGAAGAGAAAGCATCTCTCGCCTATGTTAATTGGTGGGAGTGGGTAATCCTTGGACTTATCTTTTTTTGGCTCCTTGCTATAATTATTTTTGATGGTCAGAAAGGAGCAGTAAGATGGTCTCGTGCGAAAGAGGCCGGTAATAATTTTCTTCGGTTTTGGGGTTTGACGGGCGACTTGGTTCCGGCTGGGGTTGACCAATCCACAGCAGCTAGAATGCTTGGGTTAATTACCGAGCAAACAAAAGTTGTTCGTGGCTGGGGCTTGTGCACAACCCAGTTTATAAACAAGGATGGCGGAATCATCAACAGAACCTCTTTGGCTTTTGGCCAAAAAGAGGTTGTGGATGACCGATATCCGAACCGTCGTGTCCGTATGGGTTGTGGGAACCCAACCACCCCATTAAGGGGTCGGGACGCCGAACCTGTTCTTAATGCTATCCGAGAGATAGCGGAAACGGCGGGGTTGGTAGAAATAACCATCAACGCACCTGGACCGATGGTATTGGTGGAAAGCAGAATTTTCTGCTATCCACTTATGCCCGCAACGGTCGGTGCTAAGATGGCTAGGAACCACAGGACGCGTCGTCCTGGTGGTCGCAGATAAAATAAAAAGCATGCACTAAAGGTTAGATACTAGAAGTAATTAAAAAAGCTACTTTTATCTAACCCACATATAAGTTTATAAATCATTGTAAATTTATATGTGGGTAAAATGTTTGCTCACAATATCAAAACAACGAGGAGGTGAAAAAAATGATTATAATCATAATCACCGATGAAAAGATTTTCTGCTTCCAGAAAGTAGAAATGTTGGAAGGTGGCACTTGTTCCAAGTGCGGCAGGACGGGATTGCATAAGACTGCCAACTTTTGTGACAGGTGCGGCGGAACTTTTTTGAAAACCGCCGAGGAGATTGTAAAGGTCCACCATGCCTTTACAAAATAAAAAAAGCGGCGGGGATTGTGGCACACAATACCCGCTCGCGATATTTTAGGGCACAAATTAGTTGCGCCCTGAAACGTCGCGATTGACACTAAATTGTATTTAAGGTATGATTTAAGTGTACCAAGTACGGCTCCCCAAATTTTGCAAAGAGCTTTTTCAAAGTGTTAGGCAAGAGAGTCAGGAGAACAAGGTCGTTAATCCAATATTTATTATGGAAAAAAAGCTATTTGTGGGGAGTTTGTCATATTCCACTACCGAAGACAGCTTGAGATCATTTTTTGAGCAAGCTGGTACTGTTGAGTCAGTGGCAATTATTATTGATAAGCTTTCTGGCAGATCTAAAGGATTTGCATTCGTTGAAATGAGTTCAGAAGACGAAGCTCAAAAAGCCGTTGAAATGTGCAATGGCAAAGAGTTAGACGGACGAACCATTGTTGTTGACGAGGCAAAGCCTATGCAACCAAGAGCTCCAAGGTCATTTGATGGCCCAAGAGGCGGAGGCGCTGGTGGCGGAAGATTTGGCAGGAGATAATTGACAACTCTTTGAAAAACAAAGGCCCTGTTGAAGGGCTTTTGTTTTATGTTAATATGAATTTATATGGAAAATATTTTAGGAATCGATATTGGCGGGTCAAAAATAAAAATGGTTTTATGGGATGGTCAAAAGGTTTTGCAAGAATGGAAAAGCGAAACCGCTAATTTAGAAAATTTAAAAAAGGGCTTAGAATTTTTTGGCAGAGCCCTGGGGTCCGCTGATTTTAAAGTAGGGATTGGTTTGCCCGGGCTTTTGGATTTTAAAAACAAAAAAGCTTTATTTTGCAAAAATCTGCCAAAATTTAATAATATAAATTTAAAATCTTATTTTCCTATGGAAATTAAAACTGACAATGACGCCAAATGTTTTTTAAGAGCAGAAATAGGTATGATAAAAGGCAAAAAGCCAGAAAATGTTTTAGGGGTTATTTTTGGCACAGGAATTGGCGGCGCTATAAATGGTTATCGAGGCAATAATAATTGGGCGGGGGAGTTTGGCCATATGATAATTAGTAAAAATAAATCATGGGAAAAGCTTTACCAAGAAACGAAAAATAAACCAAAAGAGCAAGAAAAAATAAATGCCATTGGCCTAGCTAATTTAATAAATATATTTAATCCATCAGCAATTATTTTGGGAGGCCGTGGAGCTAAAAATCCTAATAAATTACTTATAGAAAAATATTTATTATTACCAAAAAAGCAAATGCCAAAGTTTATGAAAGCAAAATTAAAAGATAATTCAGTGGCAATAGGAGCTGCAATGTTATGGAGCTAAAAAAGATTTTAGAAAATGAGCCAGGTTTCAGGGTTGAACAGGTTGAAAAAGCAATTTATCAGGATTTAATAACTGATTGGAACGAGGCAAACAACTTGCCAAAAGCTTTGCGAGAAAAGCTAAAAAAAGAACTTCCGCTTGAAATTAAAGCGGATGTTTTGGTTTCTCAAAAAAGCAACTCTATTAAAATTGCCATGTTGTTAGACGACGGCTTAAAAGCCGAAGCTGTTTTAATGAGGCACGGGACTTGCCCTGAGCGAAGCCGAAGGGACAGAAACACAGTTTGCGTTTCTTGTCAGGTGGGCTGTGCCATGGGTTGTGTTTTTTGCTTAACAGGCAAGGCTGGGCTAAGGCGTAGCCTAATCTCTTGGGAAATTGTTCAACAAGTTTTGTTTTTCGCTCGGCTTTTAAAAGCCGAGCGTCCTGAGCGAAGTCGAAGGATAACCAATATAGTATTCATGGGCATGGGCGAGTCCTTGTTAAATTATGATAATGTGATAGAGGCCATAAAGATTTTAAATAATAAAAATTGTTTTAATATTTCTATGCGCAGAATTTCTATTTCCACCGTGGGCATTCCCTGGGCCATTAAAAAATTAGCTAAAGAAAAAATTAAGCCCGCCCGCATCGCTACGCGAAGCGTTGCGGGCGGGCCGAATTTGGCAGTTTCTTTGCATGCAAGCAATCAAAAGTTGCGGGCCAAGCTAATGCCCATAGCCAAAAACCATGATTTGAGCGAGCTTTCAAGGGCCATTGATTTTTACATTAAAGAAACAGGCCAAAGAGTAATTTTTGAATATTTAATGCTCAAAGGCATCAATGATTCAGAAAAAGATGCTATTGGTTTGGCGCAGCTTGTAAAACAGTTCAAGGCCCCTGAAAGCTTTAGGCCAGGTAAAAACTTTTATTTTGTGAATTTAATTGCTTTTAATGATTTTAAAAGCCAGGATGTTTTAGCGTTTGAGCCCCCAAGAAGAGAAAAAATATTAATGTTTAAAGAAATTTTGGCAAGGCATGGCATTGACGCAGTTCAGCGATATAAATTTGGCGAAGACATAAAAGGGGCCTGTGGCCAGCTCGCGTATAACATAAATCATAAATCATGAATCATAAATCATTTTCTAATAGGGCGATTGGGGTTTTTGATTCTGGGTTTGGGGGCTTAGATATTTTAAAGAATATTGTTAAAAAATTGCCTCAATATGATTTTATTTATCTGGGTGATACTGCCAGAGCGCCTTATGGTTCTCGTAGCCAAGAGGTTATTTTTAATTTTACGGGGCAAGCAGTAGAATTTTTATTTAAGCAGGGTTGTCCCTTGGTGATTTTAGCTTGCAACACAGCCTCAAGTGAAGCCTTGCGTAAAGTTCAAGAGAAAAAATATCCAAACAAAAAAGTTTTGGGGGTTATTATCCCAGCTATTGAAAGAGCCATAGAATTAACGAAAAATAACAGAGTGGGGGTGATGGCCACTGAGGGCACGGTTAATTCCATGGCTTTTGTAAAGGAATTAAAAAAAAGAAACGCAAAAATAAAAGTTTTTCAAAACCCAGCTCCTCTTTTGGTGCCAATTGTGGAAGCGGGAGAGCATAAATCGGAAATTGCGAAAATTGCTTTGCAAAAATATTTAAAGCCTTTAATGGCTAAAAAAATTGACACTTTAATTTTGGGCTGTACTCATTACGGTATATTAGAGCAACAAATAAAGGTCATTGCCAGCAAAGATATTCAGGTTATTTCAGAGGGTAGAATAGTGGCAGAAAAGCTAGCTGATTATTTACAAAGACACCCTGAAATTGAAAAACAGTTAAGCAAAAACAGTCAAGTGAAATTTTTAACCACTGATTTAACCGCTAAATTCCAGGCCCTTGGCAGTCAATTCTTTGGTAAGCTAATTAAGCCAGAAAAAATTAGCTTGGATTAAGTGTTTGCTTTTGGTATATTAAAGGAAGTCCCGATTAAACGCTTTTCGAGAGAGCGTTTAACAGGATCCCCGCCTGCAACGCTGTAGCACTGCGGGCAGGTAAGAATTCGTAAACTGACATGAGAATTGCGTTTTTTGAGATAAATAAGTGGGAGCAAGAGACATTAGAGAAAGATTTAAAAGGGCATATCTTAAAGTTTTTTGCTGAGCCACTGGAAAAGGATAGTTGCCAAGAAATAAAAGACTTTGAGATTGTCTCGGTTTTTATTTACTCTAAAGTTTCTCTTGAAGTTTTAGATAAGCTGCCAAAGTTAAAAATGATAACCACCCGCTCCACTGGCTTTGACCACATTGGCATAGAGGAGTGCCAAAAAAGAAATATTGCTGTTTGTAATGTGCCGTTTTATGGGGAAAACACCGTGGCCGAACATACTTTTGCTTTGATTTTGGCTTTATCGCGCAATGTGCATAAATCTTATGTGCGAGGATTGCGGGGAGATTTTAGCATTGAAGGCTTGAAAGGATTTGATTTAAAAGACAAAACCCTTGGCGTGGTGGGGGCTGGGCACATTGGCTTGCATGTTATTAGAATTGCTAAGGGCTTTGGCATGAATGTTTTGGCTTCTGATACCAATCAGAATAAATTTTTGGCAGAAGTTTTGGCGTTTGAATATGTTTCTCTGGATTATTTATTAGCTAATTCTGATATTATTACTTTGCACGCGCCAGGGGGTGAGGCAACGCATCATTTGATTAATAAGCAAAATATCAAGCAAATAAAAAAAGGCGTTATTTTAATCAATACTTCTCGAGGCTCTTTAGTGGAAACCGATGCCCTGCTTGAAGCTATGGATAAAGGCATTTTAGCTGGGGCTGGGTTTGATGTTTTGGAGGGAGAGGAGTTAATTAAAGAAGAAAAACAATTGCTTTATGATAAAGAAAACCCAGAAAAACTAAAGCAATTATTAAAAGATCATATAATATTGAACAAGGACAATGTGGTTTACACGCCCCACATTGCTTTTTATTCACAAGAAGCTTTGGAAAGAATCTTAGAAACAACCGTTAAAAATATAAACAGCTTTACTGATAACAAATTACAAAATTCTGTTTTATGAAAAGGATTTATTTAGACAATGCGGCGACTACCATGATTGACAAAAAGGTTTTTTCGGCTATGGGGCCATATTTAAAAAGCGATTTTGGCAATGCCTCGTCTTTGCATTGGTTTGGCCAAGAAGCCCACAATGCCTTGAGCAAAGCTCGAACTCAAGTAGCTGATTTTTTGGGTTGTAATTTTTTGGAAGTTTTTTTCACCGGGAGTGCTACAGAAAGCGATAATTTAGCGATTTTAGGAGCGATAAAAGATTCAAGATTCAAGATTCCTGCCCGCAATGCTTCGCATAGCGGTGCGGGCGGGCAAGATTCAAGATTACATGTGATAACTAGCCAAATTGAACATCCAGCCGTTTTGGAGCCTATAAAATATTTAGAAAAAATAGGCGAAATTGAAGCAACTTATGTGGGGGTTGGCAAAGAGGGAATAGTAAAAGTAGAGGATGTTCAAAAAGCCATTAAAGAAAATACGGTTTTGGTTTCTATAATGTATGCCAATAATGAAATCGGAACTATTCAACCAATCGCTGAAATTGGGAATATGGTAAAAGGATTTAAGATTCAAGATTCAAGATTCAAGATTTTGTTTCACACAGATGCGGTGCAGGGGGCTAATTATTTAGACTGCAATGTGGAAAAATTAGGCGTTGACTTGCTAACTTTATCTGGCCATAAGATTTATGGGCCAAAGGGAATTGGCGTTTTGTACAAAAAAAAGAGCGTTAATCTAGAGCCGATTATTTTTGGCGGTCATCAAGAGCAAGGCATCCGACCCGGAACAGAGAACATAGCCTCAATCGTCGGCTTTGGGGAAGCAATAGAGGGAATCAGGAATCAGGAATTAAGAATTAAGAGTGGGGAAAAAATACAAAAATTAAGAGATAAATTATTAGACGGGATTTTAAAAAATATATCAGGGACGAGTTTGAACGGCTCTCGTGAAAACAGATTACCAAATAATGTGAACATTAGCTTTAGTGGGGTGGAGGGGGAGAGCATTTTAATGGCCTTAGACCAAAAGGGCGTGGCTGTTTCTACTGGCTCAGCTTGCGCCTCGGGCAGTTTATCGCCAAGCCATGTGCTCTTGGGTTGTGGCTATAGTATAGAAAAAGCCCATGGCTCGATAAGATTTACTCTGGGGAAATATAACACTGAAAAAGAAATTGATTATGTTTTGAAAATATTGCCAGAAATTATTTCTCGTTTGCGAAAAATATCTCCATTAAAATAATATGGCATTACCTTATTCAAAAAAAGTTATTCAACATTTTAATAAGCCTCATAATTATGGGAAAATGAAAAATCCTGACGCTATTGGCCAGGTGGGAAATTTGATGTGTGGTGATGTTATGAAACTTTATATTAAAATTGGCCAAAATAAAAAAGGCCAGGATATTATAAAAGACATAAAATTTGAGACATTTGGTTGTTTAGCAGCCATTGCTTCTTCAAGCATGCTCACGGATTTAGTTAAAGGCAAAACACTAGAGGAGGCTATTAGCTTTGATAGAAAAAAAATTGTTGAGGGGTTAGGCTCTTTGCCTCCAGTTAAAATTCATTGTTCGGTTTTGGCGGGGGATGCTTTAATCGAGGCAATCCATGATTATTTAAGCAAAAGTAAAAAGCCAATTCCCGAAGCGCTCAATGAACGCCATCAACAACTGACTCGTGAGAAGAAAGAGATAGATAAAAGCCACCAAGTTTGTTAGCTTTCCTTAGCTATTTCCGGGTAAATTTTTAGTAAAACAGCAAATAAACTAACAATCATTGGCCCAATTAAAATGCCCATGGGGCCAAACATAGAAATCCCGCCTAAAACCGAAAACAAAATAAGCAAAGGGTGCAAGCCAGCGCCCTTTTTTAGTTTTGGGCTGATTAAATAATCTAAAATAGCGTTTATTCCTAGCGTCCAGATTAAAAAGCCAAGTGTCATCAAAATCTTTCCCTTAGCTAAAATTAAAATAGCGCTTGGAATAATAACTATGGCCATGCCAATGCCAGGCACGAATGAAGCAATCATGGCCACACTGCCCCATAAGGCGCCATTAGGCAGGGTAAACATCCAAAATCCCAAAGCCACAGCAATGCCTTGAAGAAAAGCCACTAGCACATTGCCTTTTATGGAAGCATTAATTGTTTTTTTGAGAGCGATAAAAATTTCTTCTCCATTTTTGTTTGAAAGAGGAATTAAATTAACAATATATTTTTTTATTTCCCCACCTTCTTTAAAAAAGTAAAACAAAGCAATTAAGCCAAGCGATAGATTAAGCAAAATTTTGGCCGCCCCGGAAAATATATCGCCTAGGTGCTTAACCGTAAAGCTTAAGATAGGGGCAACAATCTGCTTAGCATTTAAATTTAAAGAAAAGCCAGGAGAAACTTTTTGCGCAGTTTTTTCAGTCCAAGAAATAATTTTATCTAATTGGTTAAAATCATTATTGGAAAGCCCAGAATAAAGAGAAGAGGCTTCTTTGTAAACCTGAAAACCAATTAAGGTTAGGGGGGCTAAAATTATTATTATAACCAGCAAAATTGAAGCAAAAGAAGCCAATATTTTTTTATTTTTTAACTTTTTTAAAATTTTATTATGAATAGGCTTGAACACAATAGCCAAGGCTCCTGCGGCAATAATAATGCCAATGTAGGGTTTTATTAAAAGTAAAAATAAAACAAAACTTACAATGAGCAGAGTAAAAAAGAAAATATCGTGAATTTTTTGGTTTTTCATTTTAATTTATGTTAATTTATTTGATAATATCAGACAATACTGATGGAGCAAGGAATTCTTGAATCAGTGAAATTGGAATGTCTTTGATGATAGAAAAATGTGCACCGATACAAGACGCGCTAAAGCCATTGCGCTTGGGAGCAAAAAATAAGTCGCAGTTTGTGGTTTCTTGATAATTCGAGAGTAGCAATGTTTTCATTGCTTTTACTGCTTTTGACCACGCTAAATCATCGCGGAACAATTCATTTTCTTCTACTAATTCGCTGTTTATAAGGTCAAAGATAAGAAATATTCTTTCCGGGTCATCGTCTTTTGCGCCAGCTATATGCGTGGTTATTGTAAAAGCGAGAGAGATTAACCGGGGACTGACAAGTAATATCTCTGTGTTGATGTTTAAAGTATTTGTCTCTCCATTATCTTCAGCCGCAGTGCTTACTGTAGAGATAAAATCATTTTTCAACAATTCAATATCTCGCGCTATTGTTTTATTTATCATATCTTCTAATTCATAATCATCGGGAATAATCATTCTGGGCAGGGCTATATTTATAGAAATAGCTTCTGCTTTTTCTGCTATGGTTACTTTTTGCCAACTGATGAATATTTTATTATCCATTACGGCCTCAACAGTGTCTTTGCTATTATGTTGCGCAAAGAAATAAAATAAACCAATAAAAACAGGAATTAAAATAACTATTGCAATAATAAATACTTTTTTTAACATAAAGATATTAATCAATTACCTCTAAAATTCCCACGCTCATAGAGTCGTCTTTACGCGCTTTCAACAATGTTTCGCAAAGCGCGTCCCATTTCTCAACTTCAATAATAGTTAAGCAACCAAGCGATACTCTGCCTGTGTGCAAATAACGGCTTCCGCTGTGTCCGATCCGAAACCAAATCTTTGCCAATCTCGCTTTGCGTAGGTAAGCTACTCCGCCTCGATGGGGCGCGTCTGGCATTTCAATATCATACAATCCCTTTTCAAGGGGGGTATCTATGTGATCAGTGGCTTGATATTTTTTACCACTTAAAACGAGGATTTTCTGCGATATTGAATAGCTAGCCGAAGCCATTGGCATATTTGTTATGCCAGAGATAAATTGAGAAGATCCATTTTCGTTTAATTCTATAGATGCTATCCTGCCGCGATACGGGCCTTCTAAAATAGTAAAATATTCTCGCCCATTATTTTTATTATTTATTTTTACTTTTAGATATGCTGGCAACGCTTCTGTTTTTCTATTGTCTTGTAATATAATCTTTAACCATCCATCGCCTTTATTCGGCGCATATTTTATTGCATTTAACACTTCAACTTCCAATGTAATTTCAAAATAGGCTTTTCGTTTTCCCCAGATTTTGCC
>JAZDKU010000010.1:0-3720 GCA_043802745.1 bacterium
AGCTTTTTCTTTTAATTCTATTCTTTCTAATGGGTCTTTTTCCGTGGCTGTTTTTACACAAAAAGCGCCGGCTTTTTTCACAATTGCGCTGGCTTTTTTAATTTCCTCATCAGTTAAATAGCCAGAGCCAATAATAACTTTGGTTGGCAATATTTTACAAATCTCTTTTAAATCTGCCAGTACTTCGTCGTATCTTTCGTATTTCACATCAATAACATTGATAACCACATCAAGCTCATCTGCCCCGTCTTTTTTTGCTTGTTTGCATATTTCTATTCTTTTGGAATGATGGCTCAAGCCCATGGGCGGGTCAATTAAAACCACGACTTTTATTTTTGTGCCTTTTAACTCTTTTTTAACCAAGCTCACCCACTGCGGGTTAACATCCACTCCACGAAACCCATAGGTCTTGGCCTCTTGGCAAGTTTTGATAATATCCTTATCTGTGGCATTGTGCTCAATATTAGTATGGTCGATCATCTTCACAACATTTGGTATTTTTGTTGGCATATAGTTTAATTTTATGTTAAAATATTAATATATTAAGGTCTCCTTTGTGAGCAATTTGGGAGAGGGAATTTCAAATAATATACGACATACATACACTGGTAATCCCTCGTTCTATGAAAAACCATCTGCAATAAAAGAGGCCTTTTTCTTTTGAGTAGCCTTGCCCGAGCCAATACCTTCAAAAACAATAAGCTTTCCTTTCATATAAAGCTATTGTAGCAAATTTTTTATAAGAAAAAAGAGGGCTTTGAGATACCCTCATTTTTTCTTTGCGCTATTTTTGGTTTTTACAAATTAAATTTTTTGCGGACTTCTTCGTACATATCTTTGTAGATATGCATTGAAACAGAAAAGTGGGTGTAAGTGCCAGTTTGAACGCCTAGTTGGTCGGCCATGTATTTTTGCAGGCCCGTGAAAGCATAGGCGTTTTCTGGCCAGGCATTGTATAAATCATTAGTTTTCATCACTACAAACATATGTAATTTACCATCCACTAATTGAGGATAAAATAGTAAAACACAAGGCGAAGAAGTGTCCTCTCTCTTTGGCCCAAACTTCATTAAATCCCTGTATTGAATCCATGTGTGCATTACTACTGTTCTTCTGGTTGGGTCTTTTTTTAAAATATTTATAGCCTTTTCCACTTGGTCAATCCTGGTGACCACACACTTACCATCTGGTGAAATCTTTTTTACTTCTTCTTGAATTTCTTCATCAGTTTCGGTAACGCTTGGTAAAAAGGCGCGCACCGCGCAATCAGGATAACATCTTAACCGAGAAAAATAAGTATAGTCAAAAGTGTTTTCTTTTTCCTTGCCAGAACCATTTAAAAATTTGTTAGCATAAGTATCAGCCAGGCCTTGATTGGTGTTGGCCTTGTCGCTTATTCTTGGCATGGCAAAGGGCTCTGAAACTTTTATCAGCAAAGGCAAGTCCTTTGTTTCTATTTGATATTCTGGGGCCTCTACATATCTGGTGTGGCCCTCTTGCATCATTAACACACAGGCCTTTTCCCATGCCTCCCCCAATGTTTTAGCTTCTACTATTCTTGTATCGTACATGAATTTTGTTTAATCCTTAACTTTTAAAAATTTAGAAATTAAAAATTATTTAAAAATTAAAAATTAAAAATTAAAAATTCTAGTCATGCCAACCGTAAACATCTTTTTTCGTTTCCTGTTTCGCGATTATCGGCTGGACTTCTTGCCGGGCAATGGCTATGTCCGCGTCTTGCTCATAGGCTAGCTGATTTTTCAAACAAAGCTCGGCTTTTTGCAATTCTCGGCCTAGATACATAGCATGCTCAACGGTTTGCTCAAAATTACCAACCATTTGCATTTGCCCAATTTTATAGCAAATATCCAAAGCTGAATCCCCCACTACCTTTTTGATTGTCTTGCCACCCTGCAAATGCTCTACCACCATCTTTTTTTGGCTAGGCCTTAATGAAACCACAAAAAACCCGTTAGGGTCTTCAACCCAATCAAATGGTCCTCTAGCTTCAACTTCCTCTACTTTTTCAAGCTCAAACTTAACGCCGTTATACGGACCTGGATTTTTCATCAAACATTCCTCAACCGCTTGCATTACCATTTTCGCATCTGTTTCTCCGTTTAAATTTATTAGCTCAACTTGAGCCCTAAATGTTTCAATTATCTCTATATCCAAACCCTTTAAAAGAGGCATGTTGCCAACTGCGCCAATGATTGTTTTTTCTTTATCAATGCCGTTTTGTTTTAAAGCCATAAATGCTTGCTCCACATAATGCCCTTTGGATGGCCTGCCACAAAGCACTAGAAACCTAATATTTGGATTAGCAATAATATTTTGAATTATCTTTTCCATACCAATGTTTTCCGTAACACACTTGCCACAAATAGCCACTTTCTCCATATCAAGAACAATGCCCTCAACCGTGGCATTGGTGCAAACAGCCACTGGCGAATTTTTATTACCCACATAAAACCTGCCCTCCACAAAAGGCCACGCTTCTAAATCAGGCTGGGGACTTTTCTCGGCGTCCTTTTTAACGCCATTGGCTTGGAACTCTTCGCTTATTCTACTAGCTGTAGCTGTTTCTTGTTTAACATACTTTGCATTCTTTTTATCATGATATGTTCTTTCACAGGGGCTAGAAAGAGTTTCAAAGGTTAAAGAGCAAATCCGCATTCCCGAGTATAAAACAACTGGCATTACCCCCAAGTTACCAAGCTCCATCACTGGCTTTCCATTCCAGCCTGGATCAAACCGAGCGGCTGTTGAATGCACCACCACCCCCAGCCGACCCAAAGAGCTCCGGCCATCCAGCCGACCCATTAAATCATTGTCAATAAAAACATCCTCCATGGTAACAGCCAAAATAAATTCTCCGGGTTGTAAGATAAATGGGCTGTCATCAGCTATAACAATATCCTCCATAATATCAACCACATCAAAAGGCCTTTTTAAATCAAGGTATGGATACCTTGACTGTTTAAAAACTTTAAAATCAGTTCCCAATCGTAAATCTAAAGAGCAGGGGCCAAGCTGTTTTTCAAAATCCGGAGCAGGACTTATTTTAATTTTGCCCCTGTTAATATACTCTTTAATGTCTTTGTCTGATAAAATCATATTTTTTTATTCTTATTTCTTTTAAAGCAAAGAACACGCTAAACACCAATGGCGTTAAAATTAAATTACCAAGCAAGTTGGTTTTAAAAAATGGCAAAGCATTAACATAGCAAGCAATTAGTCCTGGCAAAGTATGCGGATACATACCCGACAAAATCCACCAGCCAAAATTAGTGTAGAGAAAGAAAAAGCAAGAGGCTAAAACACCAAAAATAAGACTGTACGAGGGCAGACCTCTGCCCCTGTACAGCCTCCTCATAGCAATGCCCATCAAGCCGATAATGCCAAAAGCGCTCCAGGTAAAAAGCAAAATAGCAGTATTGCCAATAAACAAATCGCTCAAAAATATAATGGCTAAAGGCGTTAAAAAAGAAAAAATACCCCCTAGATAAAATCCAGAGAGCAAGGCAAAAGAGGAAATAATTTCAAAATTAGGAATGCCAATATAATTAACAAAAAAAACTCTTCCCCCAACTCCTAATGCTATCAAAAGAATAGCGGAAAGAATTTTTTTTGTAATGGCTTTCATAAATCTGTAAAGCCATTCTATTAAAAAGCAGGCGCAATGTCAAATTTCCATTCAACCTTATCCCCTACTTT
>JAZDKU010000011.1:0-7184 GCA_043802745.1 bacterium
ACAATAACAACTATAACAAAATAAATTTAAATTTATTATTAAAAAAATATGAAATTTGAAATAATAAAAGAAAATCTAAAAAAAGCAGTTTCTGTTTGTGAACGAATAACAAGGAAAAGCCTTTCTCTACCTGTTTTACAAAATATTTTACTTAAAACAAATGGAAATTTTTTAGAGCTAACCACTACTAACTTAGAATTAAGTATAACTTGGAAAATATTAGCAAAAATTAGTAAGCAGGGCTCTTTATTATTACCAGCTACCTTTTTTTCTAGCATCTTAAGTTTAACTTCTTCAGATAAAATAGAGGCCCAAGAAGAAAACAAAAATTTGGTTTTAATTTCCCAAGATCAGGAAACGCAGATTCAGGGCTATGACCCAGAAGAATTTCCCATTATTCCTAAAATGGAAAAAGAGTTTGTTTGGCAAGTGGGTAGTGTTAAGCTGGCTGATGGTTTATCGCAGGTTGTGGAACAAGCTGCTTTTTCTTCAATTAGGCCAGAGATTTCAGGTGTTTTGTTTTCTTTTCAGAAAAATAAACTTAAAGTGGTAGCCACTGATAGTTTTAGATTGTCGGAAAAGAGTATTTTTCTGGAAAAGCAGGGCGGAAAAGACATTTCTTTCATTTGCCCCCAGCAAACTTGCCGAGAGCTGATTGCGGTTTTGTCGCAAGAAAAAGGAGTGGTTGAGGTATCAGCGAACGCCAATCAGGTTTACTTTGAAATAATCGGAGAAAGGCCCGACCAAATAAAGTGTAATATGCAAAGCCGTTTAATTGACGGGGAATACCCAAAATATCAAGATATTATCCCAAAGCAATACTTAGTTAAAGCGCAAATTAATAAAGAAGATTTTGTTTCTCAAGTAAAAAGAGCTGGGCTTTTTAGCGGTAAAGTTTTTGATGTAAGGCTATCTGCTTTTCCTAATGAGGGCAAAATTAAGCTTTTCTCCCAAAGCGCTGACGTTGGGAAAAATGAATCATATTTGCCCTGCAAAATTGATGGGTTAGAACAGGACTCGGTTTTTAATTATAAGTTTATATTAGACGGTTTAAATAATATAAAAAGTTCGGAAATTTCTTTTGAACTCAATGGCTCTGATGGGCCAGCCTGCCTAAAACCCATCGGCGATGACTCGTATTTCTACATCCTCATGCCGATAAAACAATAAATTGCTTTCGTTGTTTCTATGTGATAAAATCAATAATTATGGTCAAAGAAGACATTAAAAAAATAATTAGCAGTGGCTTAGAGGAGCTTCCAAATAAAGAGAGGATTAAAAAGCTATCATTATTTGGTTCTTACGCTCAAGGAAATGCCAATAAAGAGAGCGATGTTGATTTGCTTATAGAATTTAAACCCGAGTCCAAAATCGGATTTTTTGAATTAGTAAAAATGCAGAATGTTTTAGGGCAAAGATTAAAAAGAAATGTTGATTTGGTAACCATTCAGTCGCTAAGCAAATATTTTAAGAATAGAGTTTTAGAAATAGCTGAAAAAATTTATGAGGGATAATTTAGTTTATTTACAACACATATTAGATTCTGTGGGAAAAATAGAAAAATATTTAAAGGAAGTTTCTTTTGATAATTTTACTCAAAATGAAATGATGGTTGGGGCAACTGTTCGGGAATTAGAGATTATTGGAGAGGCGGCAACTAAGATTGATAAAATTATTAAAGAAAAATATAGAGATGTGCCATGGGATGAAATGATTGGCATGAGGCATCGTTTAATACACGAATATTTTGGCGTTGATATTAGCGTGGTTTGGGAAACTTGCCAAAATAACTTACCCGATCTAAAAGAAAAAATTTTATCAATTGTTGAAACAGAGAAGTAGCTTTACATAAAGCATTAATTCCGCCTCAAGCTTGTCCGGGCGGTTTTGTTTTTATGGTTTTATGAAGTTTTCTTTAGGGAATTTGGGGAGGGCTTTTTGCATAAAGGCGTTCCAGATTGGGGCAGCCACATTTAAAGCTGATTGAGCCATAGGAGTATTGTCATTATTGCCCACCCAAATGCCAGCTACTAATGTTGGAGTGTAGCCAATACACCATCCGTCTACATTGTTTTGGGTAGTTCCAGTTTTAACCGCGGTGTCCCAGCCAGGCATATAAAGAGTTGAATTTAAGCCAAACACAGGTGCCCTTGCCTCGTTGTCAGATAGAATGCTATTCATTTCTCGGGCTAGTTGAGTTTGAACAACGCGGTAATTCCAGATTTCTTCTTCTTGAACAACATTACCGTTTTTATCTTCAATTTTTTTAATAAAGTTAACTGGCATTTTTACGCCATCTGTAGCGAAAATACTAAAAGCATAAACCATTTCCAAAAGCTTTACTTCTCCCCCCCCCAAAACCAAACTCAAGCCGTATCTGTTTTTGTCGGTTAGGGTGGTAATGCCCATTTTTTCTGCTTGAGTTATAGCATTAGTGAGCCCCACAAATTTTAATGTTTTAACAGCTGGCACATTTCTTGATTGCCCCAAAGCCGACCTTATGGTTATCGGGCCTTTAAATACCCCATCATAGTTATGGGGGTGGTAGCAATCTTGGCCATAATTATCTTTTTTAGCCAAGGCATTGTCTGGGCAATTTGGATTAAACTCCGTGAGGGTGTCTTGTAGTATTGTATTTGGCCCGTAGCCCATCTCAAAAGCTTTTATATAAACAAGCGGCTTAAAGGCGGATCCTGGCTGCCTAAGGCTTGTTGCCACGTTCACTTCGGGGTCAAAGCGGCAATTTTTTCCAGAAACGCATCCTTTGGGTGAGGATGTGCCAAAAAAATCTTTTGAACCAACCATGGTTAAAAGTTCGCCAGTTTTTGGGTCAATCACCACCAAGCCACCATTGCCAACTTTCATATAACTCATTTTTTCCACCTGTTCTTTAACAGTTTGTTCTCCGATTTGTTGCAAATCATAATCAATAGTGGTTATAACTTTTAATCCTTCTCGAGCTAAATATTCTTGACCATATTTTTCTTCTAAATAATTCTTAACAAACATGACAAAATGAGGAGCTTTAATGCTCGCTAGCGGCCGATAAGAAAAGTTAATTCTTTCTGCCTTGCTAGAGGAAGCCTCTTCTTTGGTTATAAAGTTTTGACCCACCATGTTTTCTAAGACTAGATTTTTTCTGGCTAAAAGTTTTTCTTTTCCTGGGCCATAAGGCCAGTATAAAGACGGCGCTCTTACCAAAGCCACCAAAGTGGCTGATTGGGCCAAAGAAAGCTCGCTTACGTCTTTATTAAAAAGAGCCTGGCTAGCTGCCTGAACGCCGTAGATATTTGAGCCAAAAGGAATGATGTTTAAATACCACTCCATAATTTGGTTTTTTGAGTACCTTCGCTCTAGCTCGAGAGTTAAAATAATTTCTCGGGTTTTCCTTTGGATAGTTTTTTTATTATTTAAAAAATAGCTTCTAATTAGCTGTTGGGAGATGGTGGAAGCGCCTTGCGAGCTTTTTCCTAGCTTTAAATCAACAAGAATAGCCCGGCCAATTCCTCTAAAATCAACGCCATGGTGTTGGTAGAAGGCTCTATCTTCGGTGGCAATGGCGGCTTGAATCAGTTGGTTTGGGATTTTATCCAAAGAAACAACAGTTCTTTTTTCATCTCCAGCGATTTCGTATAAAAGAATTTCTCCGGTGCGGTCATAAATTTTTGTTGATTGGGCTACTATGCTCTCGGTAAATTTTTCTGGCCTTGGAAAGTCTTTGGTAATAATAACAAAAGCGGTAAAGGCACCAAAAGCTAAAACAGCAAAGCAAGTTAAAATCGCTTTAACAATAAAAGCAAAAATGCGAACAGGCCTTTTATAGACAATACGGTTGTCTTTGCGTTTTGACATACTTCGTTATTATATGCTAAAACAGCGATAATCCAAAATCCCCTACCATCCGCCAGCCGGCGGAGTAGGGGATTTTGAGTTTAAAAGTAAAAATTAAATATCATCGTTCTCAAGGTCATCGTCTACTGTGTCGTCATCATCTATCTCCTCGTCTAAATCAGCATCTTCTGGCTCTTCGTCTTCAGCATCTTTTTCTGGGTCATCATCTGTTTCGTCTTGAGCGTAAACCTTTAATATTTCGTCTTGAAATTCCATTTTTTTATATTTATTAGGTTTGCGACCTTTTCCGCCTTAGGCGGATTAACAACATAAAGCCATTATATTTATTAGAACAAGTATGTCAATGGGTTCCCGAGTAATTATCCACATCTTAGCTTTAGGGCGCCACAAATAGCCAAAGCTAAAGCGTCAGCGCTGTCGTCGGGTTTGGGGATTTTTTCTAATTTCAGAATTTCTTTAACCATTTTTTGCACTTGTTGTTTTTCTGCTCGGCCATAGCCACAGATGCCCATCTTAACTTCAAGCGGAGTTAGTTCAATTAACTTAATCTTGTTTTGTTGGGTGGCCAGAAGAATAACTCCTCGAGCTTCGGCCACGGGCATAGCGGTTTTTAAGTTTTTAAAAAAATAAAGCTTTTCCACCACAACCAAATTTGGTTTATGCTTTTTTAAAATAAGAGATATTTCTTGAAAAATTTTTTCCAGTCGTTTACTGGCAGTCTCTTTTGGGCTGGTGGCTATAACTCCATAGTCAAGCATTAAAAAATTGCTTCGGTCTTTTTTGATAATACCAAAACCCGTAGTAGCGGTGCCAGGGTCAATCCCCATTATGGTCATGTTGATAAGTTTGAATATATATTCTGCACAGAGTCGCTTTCATTAAGATCGTCAAAAAGATTTTCCGCTATTTTTCTATCTGATTCGCTTGCTATAATTTCTTCTTTAGCCACCCAACCTAAATTTGCTGACTCAATAACTAAGCCCTTTTCTTCTAAGCTTTTCCTAACAACTGCTAGCTCTTCTGGCTTTGTGATTATCTCTAGATATTCTTGCTCTTCGTCAGATTGCCACCTAACATCATTTGCTCCAGCCTCTATGGCAAGCAACTCTATATTTTCTTTTTCTTTCGGATTTCGGATTTCTGGTTTCGGGTTTATTAATATTATTCCTGCTTGATTGAACTGCCATTTAACCGAGCCTTCGTTGGCAATTTTTGCTCCGCGCTTTTGGGCTATTTGTTTTATTTCGCCCATGGAACGATTTTTGTTATCAGTGATGCCATCCACAATAATATTTATGCCTTCTGGTCCTAATATTTCCACCGAGATTGCTTCCAGAGCCTCTCCCTCTAGCTCGCCCGTACCCTTTTTAATGGCTCGCTCAATATTATCTTTGGGCATGTTAAATTTCTTGGCTGTATCAATAGCACCCTTAAGCTTGGCGTTAAATTCTGGGTTGCCCCCTTCTTTAGCAGCCAAAGAAATTAGCCGAGCCATTTTGGAAAATATCTTCCCCTTAACAGCCGCATTGGCGTCTTTGGTTGCCTTAACAGTTTTTGCATGACTATGCCCGCTCATAGGAATGATTTAAGATTCAAGATTTATGATTCATGAATAAAACTTACCTCCACTTTGCATTAAAAAATAAAAAAAATCAAGATAGCTATACTTCTGTAGAGTTCTTTTTTATGCGCCAGGCGATTAGGGCGGAGGATAGGGCAATAACTGTGGCTATGCCAACTGCTAAAAAGTTTTTTCTTTGAGGAGAGTAGCTTTGGATGTTGGCTGTGAGCGGGCTTGAGGTTGTCTGTCTTGAAGAATTAAGGGTCGAAGTGGCTTGAATTACCACTATAACATTTGCTTGGCCAGGCGTTGGTTTGGCTGTCCATTGCCAATTACTCTCGCCTTTGCTCCAGGACTGGCCTGGTTGAGATTTACCAAAATCAGTTGAATCAATAATTTTTCCACTTGGGTCAAGTAGCTCCACGCCATCGCCAGCATTATTTAAAGAAATTTTTGTTTGGCTACTTTTTAAAGCTAAATAGCTATTAGCTAAAATTTTAGTATTTTCTGGTAAAGTATAAGTTTTTATCGCGCCAATTTTATCTTTTATTTTAAATCCAGAAATGTCAGCCGTAAAATTATTAGCATTAAAAATTTCTACAAATTCATTTTCTGTGTCCGACCCCTCGGGCGAGGGCAAAACCTCGTTAAGAAATATATTGCTCGGATAGTTTTTTGGTAAAGGGCTGGGCTTTACCGCTTGGCTCGTTGTGGCCTGCCCTGAGCTTGTCGAAGGGTTATTTGTTTTATTGTTTTTTGTTGTGGTTGTACTTTCCATTGAGGTGCTTGCCGTTAATTCTTGGCAGTTTACGCAGGCAAAACCTTGGACCTTAATTTTTTGCAAGGTGGTAGTCCCAATACCCTTAACGCGCAACAAATCGTCTATTGAATTATATGGCCGATTATCAATAATTCTTTGGGCGTATGTTGGTCCAATACCAGTCAATTTATCCAGTTGCGATAGTGTTGCGGTATTGATATCTATTTGTTCAGCTAAAGCAAAAGCTGGGCAGATAAGAAACAATAAAAAAAATAAATATTTTTTAAATTTGCGCATAACCTGCGTGGTTAAAAAATTTAAAATAAAATTTTGGGGAGGTTTTTTGCGGAGACGCCGAGATATTCAAAAGCCATTTTGGTGGCCACGCGGCCTTGGGGTGTTCTTGCAATTAAGCCAATCCTCATCAAATATGGTTCGTAAATATCTAAAATAGTGGCCTCTTCTTCGGCGGTGGCGGCAGCCAAGGTTTGAATGCCCACTGGCCCGCCATTAAATTTAAATACTAAGGCTTCCAAAAACCTCCGGTCGTTTTGCGTTAAGCCAAGCTGGTCAATTTCAAGATTTAAAAAAGCATCTTCTACCACCTCTTTGGTTATAAGCCCAGAGTTTTTTACTTGAGCAAAATCGCGCACTCTTTTTAAAAGATGGTTGGCTACTCTTGGGGTAAATCTAGAGTGTTCAGCAATTATTTTTAAAGCATCTTTTTCAGCTTTAACGTCTAAAACTTGGCAGGAAAGAGTTAAAATTTGCTCAATATCTTCGTGGCTATAAAAATTTAGGCCGAAAACAGCTCCAAAGCGAGAGCGCAATGGTCCAGAAATGGAAGCCAGCTTAGTGGTAGCGCCAATCAAGGTAAATTTTGGCAAATTCATTTCCATAACTCTGGCCATAGGGCCTTTGCCTAAAATTAGGTTTAACTTAAAATCCTCCATAGCTGGATATAAGTATTCTTCTACAGTGTGTGATAATCGATGGATTTCATCACAAAAT
>JAZDKU010000012.1:0-3974 GCA_043802745.1 bacterium
GTGGCTGGCACGGCCAGTGGAATCACCGCTATTCAAATGGATGTAAAAACCGATGGCATAACCAGAGAAATTTTTATTAAAGCTTTAGAAAAAGCTAAAATAGCTAGAGAATATATTTTAGGCAAAATAAAAGAAACAATATCAGAGCCAAACAAATCACTTTCACCATACGCGCCAAAAGTAAAAATTATCCAAATTAATCCTGATAAAATTGGCATGGTTATTGGTACAGGGGGCAAAATTATCAATGAAATCATTGATACTTGCGAAGTAGCCATTGACATTGATGATGATGGCAAGGTTTTTGTGACTGGCCAAACAGAAGAGGCTATGGAAAAAGCTATTGCTTGGATAAAAGAGATTACTCATGAATTTGAAATCGGTGAAACATTTACAGGCAAGGTGAAAAAAATATTTAACTTCGGGGCTATGGTGGAAATAAGTCCAAAGCAAGACGGCTTGGTGCATATTTCCGAGCTTGCCCCGTTTAGAGTTAACACTGTTGAAGATGTGGTAAAAATTGGGGATGTGATTCCAGTTAAAATTATTAAAATCGATGAGCAGGGCCGGGTGGACCTATCAGCCAAACAAGCAGGATTTTCACCAGAAAATAAAAAGAAGTAATTAAAATGGCATTAGATCAAGAAAAAGTTTATCAGATCTTGTCAAAAGGGATTGTTTTTACCATGGAAGATGATCTAAAAGAGGCCATGCAAAATCAAAAGATAAAGCCTGCTTTAATTCCCAAGCAAGTAAGGATTGAACAGAAAAGTAAAGAAAATAAAGAGCTTGAAGCAAAACCTATTTTTACGGAAAAAGCTCATTTTGATCCTTTTCAAAAACTGGAACAACCCAAGGTAGAATTCGAGCTGATTAAAAAGCCAGAGGGTAGCTTAGCTGTTCGGGAGCCAAGTCAATCTTTATCAGGGGAGCAGTTGTTGCAAAAAAGAGATGAAATTTTAGAAAAAATTAAAAAACAAAAACTAGAGCTTGAAGAGATTTTTCAAAAAACTGAAGCTATTAAATTACAAAAAAATCAAATAGAAAAGCAAGAGCAGGAAGCAAAAGATGGCCAAGCGAAGCATAGCTTTGAAGAGCAAAGATGGCAGGTTGAGGAAAAATTTAAAAAAGCTCAAGATTTACAATGGCTAAAAGAAGAAGAAATAGAGAAAGCACAAATGGTTTTGTCTAAAATTGATAGTGACTATCGAATTGTTCAAGACAGAAAAAGAGATTTAGCGAAAAAACAGCAAGAGGAGCAGAAGTTTTTACAAAGTATAGAGTTAGCCAAACAAAGAGAAGAGATTTTAGAAAAAAACCAAGAAATTTTAAAAAATAGGCCAGAGGTTGAGGCAAAGTACAATGAGCTTTTATTACAAAAAAGCAAAATAGAGGAGGATCTTTTAGTAGTTATTCAAGAGGAGCAAAAAGTTGAAGAGCAAGCCAAAAATATTGAAAAACAGATCCAAGAAGTAATGAATGCCAGCGAAAGAAGAAAGCTAGAGCAAGAAAGAAGAGAAGCAGCCCAAAAAAGGCAGATTCAAGAAAAGAAAAGATGGGAGGTTGAAAATCTTCAAAAAACCATTAAAGAAAACGCGAGCTTTATTGAAGAAAGTCTTTCTAGGTTAAAACAGCAAGAACAAGCTGTGAAACAAAAAATAGCTGAAATAGACGCTAGCTTGGCTACTTCTTCAGCCTTGCCATTGCCCTCAGCCATAACCCCATCGGCTCCACCTCCAATTTTACCCGAGCCCGAACCCAAGCCTTTGCCTCCTCCGTCTTCGCCCCTACCCTCACAGGAGCAAGATTTGGCGCAAAAAAAATTTATTCAAGAGCAAATTGCCAGGGAAGAAAAGGCAATGGATCAAGAGCAGGCATTGCGCATAGAAGAAGAAAACCGTCAAGAAGCTATTAAGCAGTTAAAGCAAATAGCCCAACAAGAGCAAGAGAAGTTATTTACCGGTAAGTTGAGGGGGCCTCTTTTGAAAGAAGAAATATTAAAAAAACTTACAAAAGTTTCTCCAGAAGAGGAAGCGCAAAGAAAAGATTTTCTATCAAGGATAAACAGGCAAGCAAAGCCGTTGCCTCATCAAAAATTGAAAAGCTTTGAAGAAAGCGTTGTTTTTCATCCAATGATTAAAAAAACATCTTTGTTTGAAAAAATTAGCATAAGAATTTTAATAGTTATTTTAATTGTTGGTTTTGGTTTTGGCGTTTATTTTGCTATTGGAAAATTAACAAAAAAGGAACAGAGCGTTAACCCCATACCTCCCAGCAACAGCACAACAACTGAAAGTCCAACAACAGAATGGCCGGATATGTTCCCCGAAGATCTAACCCAAATAATCGTCTCTTCGACGAATTCGACAAGTTCATCGCAGGCAAGCCCAGAACTGGTCGCCACTACTTCAGCGCCCCAGGCCACTACCACCCCTCCAGCTATTATAACGCCATTGATTTCTTTAATTACAGTTTCAAAAAATAATATTTTTGCTTATCAAGAAAATTTTCAGCCAATTATAACAAGCATAGAGGTAATGCTAAAAGACCAAAAGCCGTACAACTCATTTGAACAAATTTCTATTTTTGATGAAAAGCGAAAGGTATTTTTAAACGCTGCGGAGATTTTTGAAGCTATGGGGGCGGTTTTTCCGGTGGAGATTGGCCAAGAAATCGGAACGTCAACAATTCTGGTGTTTTCTTCTAAATTTGGCAACAGGCTGGGGTTTGTTTTGCAAACAGAAAACACAGTCAATCTGAAGAACTCTTTTTTAGCATGGGAAAGCCAAGCAGAAACAAGCACGGCTCCTGTTTTTGACTTAATGGGAAAAAATTCTCCGGCTATGAGTAAGATATTTAAAAATGTAACATATAAAAAAATTTCTATAAGATGCCAAGCATTTACTACAAGTGACCTTGGAATTTGCTATAGCGTTTATAAAGATTACTTTATTTGGACAAGCTCTTATGAGCAAATGCAAAGAATAGTGGACAAATTGCCATAATATAATATAATATTATTCTATGGATAAAATAAACAAAAAATTTTTAGAGGAGCAAAAAGAAATACTTTTGCAAGAAAAAAGTAAAATTGAAGCGCGCCTTGGTTCTTTTGCCAAAGAATCAGAAGAGCACAAAGGAGAGTGGTCTTCTAATATGCCTAACTTTGATAAAAGTTCTAGCCTAGAAGAAGAAGCAGATGAGGTTGAAGAGTTTGGTATGCGCTTGGCTTTGGAGCAATCAATGGAAGAACAGTTAAAGGCTGTTGATTTAGCCTTGGATAAAATTAAGAAAAGCACTTATGGCATTTGCGATAAATGCGGCAAGGAAATCCCCCAAGGTAGGCTAAAGGCCTATCCTCAAGCAAGCTTTTGTCAGAAGTGCCAATAAAAATAAAAATATGCCTACAAAAGCACCAGTCATTATTATTGGTCATAAAAATCCCGACACAGATTCAGTCGTTGCTACTTTAGCTTACTTTAATTTGAAAACTAAGTTAGGTGAAAATGTAGAACCAGCTATTGCTGGCCCTCTTAACAATGAAACAAAATTTGTGTTGTCTTATTTAAATATTGAACCACCAAAGCTTATTGAAAGCTTAGAGCAAAAACAGGTTATTTTGCTTGACCATGGTGACTTTTCACAAACAACTGCAGGAATTGATAGTGCTGAAATAGTAGAAGTTGTTGACCACCATCCAGTTGGTGGTATTAAAACTGAATCTCCAATCCTATATAGGGCAGAACCAGTGGGGAGTACCTGTACTGTTTTAGTCAAATTTTTTCAAGAAAAAGGACAAGAAATAGAAAAAGAGATAGCTGGTCTTCTTTTGGCTGGGATTATTTCTGATACTTTGTTTCTTAGTTCTCCAACAACAACAGAGCTAGATAAAAAAACTTTGCAAGATCTTGCTGAGATTGCTGAAATTGAACCAAAAGAATTTGCCCAAAAAATGTTTGAGGCAAAATCTGACA
>JAZDKU010000013.1:0-39689 GCA_043802745.1 bacterium
TTTTGTTTTATGGTGTTTATTTCATTAAAAATCGCTTGGTCTTCTTCCATTTTTTGAGAGATTCTTTCAAAAGCATACATAGCGGTAGTGTGGTCTTTGCCTTGAAACCTTCGGCCAATCGAAGGGTAGGACTCTTTTAACTCGCTCCTTAATAAAAACATAGCTACTTGGCGGGGTTTAACTATTTCCTTTCTTCTGGTTGGCAGGAGGATGTCATCTTGATTGATTTCATAAAAAGAAGAAACTGCTTGAATAATTTTTTTGAAATTAGTGGCTTTGGTTGGGGTGGCCACAATATTTTTTAATAATTTTTTAGCTATTAAAATGTCGGGAACTTTTTGGTTTATTCTTTGATACATCACCAATCGGTTTAGGGCGCCCTCTAGCTCTCTAATATTTTTTTGAATATTAACTGCGATAAATTCTAAAATATCGTCTCCTAAATTAATCTGTCTTTCGTCGCATTTATTTTTTAAGATAGCTATTTTAGTTTCAACGTCTGGGCAGCCTATATCAGCAATCATACCGCCTTCAAAGCGCGACCTTAAGCGCTCGGTAATGGCTGGAATGGCTGAGGGCTGCCTATCTGAGGAAAGAATAATTTGTTTTTGATTTTGGTAAAGGGTGTTGTAGATGTAAAAGAATTCTTCTTGAGTTTTTTCTTTGCCAGCAAAAAATTGCACATCATCAACAATCAAAATATCAAGAGAGCATAACTTCTTTTTTAAATTTTCAATTTCTCCATTTCTAATACTCTCAATTATTTTTGCAATTAAGCGCTCAGCTGGGGTGTAGGCTATTTTGATATTAAGTGAAAGCTTAGCTAGTTTATTGCCAGTAGCTTGGAGAAGATGGGTTTTTCCCAAACCAACGCCGCCATAGATAAATAAAGGATTATAAACATGGCCAGGCTTTTCAGAAACTGCCCACGAAGCAGCATGGGCTAGCTCATTAAAAGAGCCCACCACAAAATTATCAAACGAATAGTGGGGGTTTAAGTTTGTTATTGGGTTTACTTTTAATTCTAAAAATTGAAGCTGAGAGTCTAGGGGGTCGTCATTTTGGATTTGTGGTCTTGCCTTTGGAGAGCAAATCGAGCTAGACTCAACTGAAAAATTGATAAGCCGAATATTGTTATCGCAAGAGCGTAAAACTTTAAGGATTAGGGATTGGTATTTGCTCGAGAGCCATTCTTTGGAAAAATTGTTGGGAACAGAGATAAGAACCTCCCCCTCTTTACTGGAAATAATTTTTGTGTTTTTAAACCAAGTGGCAAAGTTGGCTCTGGAAACATCAAATTGCACTTGCGCTAAAACTGATTGCCATAATTCATCGTTATTCATATTTTTTATTATTGTTTAATAATAAATATATAGCAAATACTAGATGGAGCTTGGGTGGTGTTAAGAAGTTGTGGATAAACTGTGAGGATAAAATTTAATTGACTAAGCGTTAAATAAATCATATCATAAGATAATTAAAGAATACAAAGTCTATGAGTATTACATACCAACCAAAAAAGAAAAAAAGAGCGACCAGCCAAGGGTTTTTGAAAAGAATGTCGTCTGTGGCTGGGAAAAAAGTAATAGCCAGCCGGAGAAAAAAGGGCAGAAAAAAGCTTTCGGTTTAACATAATATGCCTGACCCCACCCCTCTGCCCGCAAGCAGAGGAGTGGGGTCAGGGGAAATAACATGTTGTTTTCAAAAAACAGATTACGCAAGAAAAAGGATTTTGAGCGAGTGATGAAAAACAAGCAAAGCCAAGGTGTGGCTACTTCTTTTTTAAGCGCTAAATTTTTATTCAACGAATTGCCATACAGTCGAATTGGATTTGTGGTTAGTAAAAAGGTTTCGAAAAAGGCAGTGGTTCGCAATAAAGCTAAGCGAAGGCTAAGAGAAATATCTAGACCCATTATTAAAAACCTAGAAAAAAGCTTTGATATAATTATTTTCACCAAGCCAGAAATAGCTCGTTGCGATTTTATCCAAACAAAAAATGACCTGGAAGCATTGCTTAAAAAAATTAGCTATAAAAACGGTTAGGTTTTATCAAATAGCAATATCCCCGCATTTTGGGCGGGTTTGCAGGTTTGAGCCAACTTGTTCCCAATATTGCATTTTAGTTATTGAAAAATACGGACTAGCAAAAGGCATTTTTTTGACAACCAAAAGAATACTTAAGTGTAATCCGTTTTACTCATGAATTTCATCATCCAATTTTTTTACACTATTTTATACCAACCGCTTTTTAACGCGCTGGTTTTGCTTTATCAATATGTTTCTTTTCACGACCTAGGTTTGGCAGTAATTATTTTGACCCTGTTAATTAAAGTTATTTTACATCCTTTAACCATTAAAGGATTGCGCTCGCAGAAAGCCATGGCTAATTTACAGCCCAAGATTAAAGAGATCCAGGCAAAATATAAGGGCGAGCCTCAAAAGCAAAATCAAGCCATGATGGAGCTTTATAAAGCTGAAAAAATTAATCCGCTTTCAGGTTGTTTGCCCTTATTACTGCAATTACCTATTTTAATTGCCCTGTATCAAGTCTTTCTAAAGTTTTTAGCTAAGGATTCTTTTACCAATGTTCTTTATAGCTTTGTCGCTAATCCGGGGCAGATAAATACAACTTTTTTATGGAGCATTGATTTACACAACAAAATTTTTATTGGGGTGTTGGCTATCACCGCTGGGCTTGTACAATATTATCAGACAAAAATTTCTTCAACGGGTCAGCCAAAATCTGCGCCAGGTGGAAAAGATTTTTCCAATTTAATGCAAAAGCAAATGTTGTATTTTTTCCCGGTTTTAGGGGCTATTGTGGTGTGGCAGTTTGGAGCGGTTATCGGGCTTTATTGGGTTTTTACTTCAGTTTTTTCCATTATTGAACAAATGATTATCAATAAAAAAACAAAAATATGATAGAAGAAATTATTGAAGAGTTTTTCGAGAAAATGACTCTGCCCATTACAATCGAGAGCTGTAAAAACGACGGGCAATTATTAAAAGTTGCCTTATCTTCGAGCGATGCCCAAACCTTGATTGGTTATCAGGGCAGTAATTTGAGCGATATTCAGTCTCTTTTGGCAAGAATTTTGCGAAAAAAAATTAACCAGGAAATTCTTTTAGACCTTGATATAAATGGCTATAAAAGCGATAAAGAGCAAAGATTTTGCGACTTAGCCCAAGATGCGGCTGACGAGGCTGTTGCTACTGGCCGAGAAAAAGTTCTTTTCCCTATGAACGCTTTTGAGCGCAGAATTATTCACACCGAACTTACCAAGCGAAGCGATGTAAAAACCGAAAGCATTGGCCAAGGCGACACCCGCAAAGTCGTGGTTTTCCCTGTTTAAAATAGGGCACTTAATCCACAGCTTGCCCCGTAGCTTATTGTGATATAATAAGTAATTTAGTATGCAGTTTACAGTGCCAAAATTTTTGGAAAGAGAGTCGGTGATAGCTTTTGGTTTAACTTTTAAAAACTTAGCCATTATGGCTGGGTTGGGGTTTATTTTGTTTGTTTTATACTATGTTTTGCCAAAAGTTGTTTTTGTGTTGCTGGCCATTATTTTTGGCGGCAGTTTTTTAGCCGCTACTTTTATAAAAGTGGGCGGGCAAACTTTGCCGCAAATTATTTTTCATTCTTTTGGATTTTTGCTTGGGGGTCGGGTTTATGTTTGGAACAAAACCAGGGCCACTTCCCCAGTTTCTTTGGTACAAAAAAAAGTTAAAAAAGTTGAAAAAAAAGAAGCGCCTTTGAAAATGGCTCCGCAAAGCCGACTATCCTCTCTCGGAGCGAGGTTAGATTTTTCTTCGCAAAAAGAAGAGCCCCAATAAGGTTTCCAGTTAAATAAAATTTGAGTACAAATTTTACTTAACTGGATGTAAGAATCTGTAATGAATTTTTAAATCATTAAATTTAAAAATTCACACAGCTTCTAACATATGCCATTTTCCTCTACCCAAAATTTTTTACAATTCAGCCAAATAAAAGAAGGCGTGATGATGCTTAAAAATAAATCTTTTCGAGGAATTTTAATGATATCTTCGGTTAATTTTGATTTAAAATCAGAAGAAGAGCAAAACGCTATTATTTATCAATTTCAAAGTTTTTTGAATTCTTTGGATTTTTCCTGCCAAATTGTTGTGCAATCAAGAAGGTTAAATATCACGGGTTATTTTGATAAATTAAAAGACCTTGAAGAAAAACAGGAAAACGAGCTTTTAAAAATACAAACAACAGAATACAGAAAATTTATTGAAAGCATGGTGTCAGGAGGCACTATTATGACCAAACAGTTTTTTGTGGTGGTGCCTTATTCTTTGGGCGAGGGTATTGATAGTGGCGGTATTTTGAAAATGAGTCCAAAGTTGCCGTCTTTTACCGAAGAAACAATAAAAAGATGCAAAGAACAGTTAATGCAGAGAATGGAATTTGTGGCTATTGGCTTGCGAAGATGTGGGCTAAACATTGTGCCCTTAACCAGCCCAGAAATAATAGAACTTTTCTGGGGTTTGCACCATCCCAAAGAAGCCGAGTTCGGCTACTACCCAGAAATTATTCCTGAATTAATAAAATAAAATGGCGTTTTCTTTTCTCAAAAAAAAATCAGGGGAGCAGCTTGAAGTAAAAGCCGAGGATATTGATATTGCTGATATTATTGCTCCGTCTCTGGTTGAAGTAAAACAAAATTACCTAATATTGGGTGAGCGGTTTTGTAAATCGTTTTTTATTTTTTCTTATCCAAGATATTTAACAACTGGCTGGCTGGCGCCCATTATTAATGTTAGCTTTCCCATGGATATTTCCATACATATTCATCCAGTTGAGTCAGGCTTAATTTTAAAAAAATTACGAAAAAAGGTTACCGAAGTCCAGGCAGAAATTGAGGAAAGAGAGGAAAAGGGCTTGATTCGCGACCCGTCTTTGCAAACAGCCTATGAGGACATTGAAACATTAAGAGACGAATTACAAACAGCTAGAGAAAGGGTTTTTCGCTTAGGCCTTTACATAAATGTTTACGGGGACACCGAGCAGGAATTAAGGGAAACTGAAACATTTTTGCGCTCAATTTTTGAATCTCGTTTAATTTATGTTAAGCCAGCTTTAATGCGAGAAAAGCAAGGGTTTATTTCTTGCATGCCTTATGGCATTGACGAGCTAATGGTCAACACGCCATTGAACACAGCGCCCCTGTCAAGTATTTTCCCATTTGTTTCACCTGACTTGTCAGCCAACGAAGGTATACTTTATGGCATAAATTTACATAACAATTCTTTGGTTTTATTTGATAGGTTTTCTTTAGAAAATGCAAACCTTACAATATTTGCTAAAGCTGGCGCAGGAAAATCTTATTTTATTAAATTAGAGATTTTGCGGTATTTAATCCAGGGGGTTGATATTATCGTGGTTGATCCAGAAAATGAATACGCTTATTTAACCGAATCTGTGGGCGGGTCATTTTTTAAAGTTTCTTTAAATTCAGAAAATCACTTAAATCTTTTTGACTTGCCAGATCCTAGAGAAGACGAAGACCCTGATGATGTTTTGCGAAGCAATATTATTAATATGGTGGGACTTTTCCGGTTGATGCTTGGGGGCCTGACTGCTCAAGAAGACGCTATTATTGACCGAGCCATTACGGAAACCTACGCGGCTCGTGATATTGTGCCAAATTCTGACCCCTCAACATGGAAAGAGAAAATTCCCCTGCTTTCTGATTTTGAGTCTGTTTTAGCCTCCATGGATGGCACGGAGTCATTGGTTGAAAGGCTAGGGAAATACACCAAAGGAAGCTATGCTAATTTTTTCAATTCGCCAACCAATATCTCAATGGACAAGGGCTTTACAGTTTTTGGCTTAAGAGACATGGAAGATGAGTTAAGGCCAATGGCCATGTTTATTATTTTGCGGTTTATTTGGAACGCGGTGCGAGGGGTTTTAAAAAAGAGAATTTTATTAATTGACGAGGCTTGGTGGATTATGCAATCAGAAGACGGCGCTTCGTTTTTATATGGCATTTGCAAGAGATCAAGAAAATATTGGCTGGGCGTAACAACCATTACTCAAGATGTTTCTGATTTTATGAGGTCAGACTATGGTAAGCCAATTGTCAGCAATTCTTCTTTGCAGTTTTTGTTAAAGCAAAGTTCAGCGGCCATTGATGTGGTAAAAGAAACATTTGCTTTAACAGACGAGGAAAAAAATATGCTTTTGCAATGCGATGTTGGTGAGGGGATTTTTATTGCTGGCCAAAAAAGAGTAGCTCTAAAAGGCGTGGCTTCTTATACGGAAGATCAGATTATCACTAGCTCGCCCGAGGAAATAGTGAAAATAAAAGAAGCTAAGAAAAATCTTGAAACATGAAACTTGCAACTCGCAACCTGAAACACAACGCTTTTAAAATAGCTTTGTTTAGTTTTTTAATTGCTATTTTTGTATTGGCTGGGAGTTTTGCTTTAGGGGCAGACGACAAAAGCAAGCAAATATTTTCTCCCATGGAGTTAAGTTATCCAAATATTCCTGGACTAGGCAGGTTTAGCGATTATCAAAACTTAGACCAGCCAAAACAAATCGGTTTTATCGTAAGCTATATTTTTAAGCTGGTGTTTTTTATCTCAATTGGCGCTGGCTTGATTGCCTTATTGGTGGCTGGGGTTTTGTATATTGTTTCTTCTTCAAAGCCAAGGTATTTAATTTTAGCCAAACAAATGGCTAGCAACGCCATGCTCGGCCTTTTTATTTTACTTTGCGCTGGCCTGTTTTTGTATGTTATCAACCCACAGTTACTTAACCTAACTTTAAAAAAACCAACGTTAAATAATGCCACAGTTAGTTCAGTTGATGACTTATTTGATAAGGGCACAATTGTGGCTGAAAAAGTGCCTGTTGTTGGTATTTTAACAAGCGCAGTTACGAGCTTAGAAGAAAAAATATATGAAGACAAAAATGGCCAGTATTATGAAGTAATAAATGGGAAAGAATGCATAACAGATGGCTATGGGGGAACAATGGACAAAAATAAAAAATATTTAAGAGATTTAGATGAAAAAAATTCAGCAAGGATAGCTGGTTGTGTGGCCCCAGAAAAAAGCCTTGTGGCTACTAATTCTACAAAAAATGGTCATAGGGCTTGGAATAAGGTTTTTGCCTTTTTATTTACAGGAGCCAATGCCGCCCCGGTGCAAGATAAAATAGTGTATCGAGCAGAAATACCTTTACGAGAAACCGCGGAAGTTTTAAATAAAGTTAGCGGGTCAATAAGAGAGATTCAAGGATTACTTGAGAAGTGCAAATGCGGAGAGTCGTTTGGCTATTCAGACTGGAGCATAAACAATTCAAGGTGCGTTGCTGGACTTGATCCTAAAAAAACATATAATCAAAACCAAGTGCCCGGAGTTTTTAATGGAAATCTGTCGCCTGATTTGATTAAGAAAAGTATTGGCTCATGCTCGACTATTGCTGATAATTGCGGCATGAAAAAAGACAAAAACGGTTTTTTGGAGTGTGATTTGCGAGATGTAAGAATGAATGAAGCGGGGCGTTATGAGGTGTGCCTGAAAAATAACAATCAAGCTTGTGAAGATAAAGATCCATGCTGGGGGCCTATTGAATATGGGAATAATGTCCCAAAGGACTGTACTATAAAAGATTTTGTAAAATTTAGTACTAGTAATTTAATAAAATATAAAATCATAAAAATTCAAGAAGAGCAAGCCAAGTTGCAGGCAAGAGCTCGCATTGACGCTCGGTTTTTAGACAGCGCTTCCTTGGTTGCTAAAGCTCTTGATGCTAACAGAATGGATTTTTCCACTAGCCAAGCAAGGGGAGACTGGGCTTATGACTTTAGTTATTTACTAGAAGGATTTGAAGAAGCTGGCTATAAGGTGGCTATTCAAGAATATAAAGGAGCGGCCATGGAAAGTGCCTCACAGACCTCTGTTGCAAAATCCATAGGATATAAAAATAACCATGGCTTCTTGGCTCGTTTAAAAGCATTTTTTAGCCCTGTGTTTGCTCTAGCTCAAAGCAATACCATTGCCCAGTATATTGGCAACGAAGCTGGCACTTTCTTTTTCATTACTCGCGACCCGGTTGGAGTTCAAGATACTCAAATCACAGAAAAAAATAGAGCTATTGCCAGGGACGCTCAAAGGTTTAATTTATTTTCTCTATTAACTGACCTGTCTTTAGAGGATATAGAAGGAATTTTTAGAGATTGCTTGGCTTCGGCTTTTGGCTCAGCTAACTATATTTTAAGCCAAGAACAAATAAGAAATGTTATTGAGTCAGCTAAAAATAGCTCTGCTGGGCAAAATTTAATGGAAGTTATTACGAAAAAGTTAGACGAACTTGCCAAGGCTGCAGCTGATGGCACTAAAGAAGCTATTACCAGCGATGCTAACGCAAGGTTTATGGACAAGTTTTTAAGTGAGTGCGGTTGCTCTTCAAAAACCAAAACTTCGCAAGAAATTGCCAAAGACATGGAAACAGGCGATTGTTCGGCCCTAGATAATACTTGTTGTTATTGCGTAAAAAATTTAATGTCGAACGGAATTCCCCCAAGATTTCTCTCAACCGCTGTTTCTAATCTTTTTACTAAGAGCCTAGATGATTATTTGCCAAACATTAGCGATATTTTAAATAACCAGATAAAAACAACGCTTTTCCCGCCCAATAAAACTATTGGCGAATTTTTAGACGAACCAACTTTAGAAATTTACGATGCTATTTTAAACAAAACCTTAACGCGCAACTTTGATGAGCAAGTTCCAGGGCTTGGCAATTTATTAGATAGGCAAATGAAAGATGTGTTGCCCGACTTTATGCGCCAGCAAATTGAGAGCATTAATGGCTGGTTTGAAAACACGGTTAGCTCAAGCAAAGCGTTTATAAAACAAACCTCTGATAACTTAGCTAATAATTTAATTAACAAATATGTGGCCCAGCCCATGCATGAGTTGGCGCAAAGTCAATTTGATATGATGGGTATTGGCACTGAACATTTAACCATGGAAGCTTGTTTTAAAAAACTAGCTCAAGAACAACAAGGCTATATTTATGTGGTTAATAAAGATCAGATTATAGAGTACAACGGCTTGTCGCTAGGCGACAGGGTGGATTATGAGCCGGGGATGTGCGCTAAAATGACGCCTGAAGAAATAAATAATCTATTTTTTATCCAAATACCGAAAAATTTCTATTGGGATGAGAATTTTAAAATAGACACATCAAAGGGTGGGGGGTCAACTAAGGGGGTGGAGTACTTTGATGGGTCAAAAATTGACACAGATGGCACAGCTAATATTTGCCGGGCATCTGGGTATTCTTGGGAAGAAAAATCTTTTCATGGAACAATTGAAAAAGACGGCAGCACAATATTGCCAAAAATTAAATTACAAGGCGATTATGCTTGCTTTGACAGCGATAATGTAACGCAACAAGGAAGGGCGGCAATAAGTACAATAAGTAGCGCTCAAAAAACTGGAACTTGGATAGCTGGGGGTATGATAAATTATGCGGAAAAATTATCCGTGGCTTTTGCCCAAACAGCCATGCAGTTTGCTTTGGCTTATGCTCGAGTATTTGTGGAGGATCACTTTACCGGTCCATTATTAGTTTATTGGAATCAAATTTCTGGGTTTCAAAAAGGAATGGAAAGGTTTTTAACTTCTTCAGTAAAAGATATTTTGCCTAGCCAGATTTCTGGTTTTTTGCAAAGCAATATAGCCGACGAACTAGACAATTTTTGCAACGGGCCTGACGGTTATAAGGCTGAAAAAGCCAAATTATTATCAGATAAGGATACAGCTAACGACAAAGATAACATTGCTATTACCTTAACATTTGATCTGCCAACTGGCATAACCTGGGATAATAAAAATGAAGTAAAGGTAGTAAACAAACTTTTAGCCGTGCCCCAATCCACTGGTGATACAATTTGCAAGATAGAAAAGCATTTAGAAACAACTCCTTGGCAGGAATTGCAAATAATGTGTCAGAAACAAGAAAAAAATAAAGCAGAAGAACGGCTTTGCGATGGCGTAAAAATTTTAAGCAGTAAGCTCGTAGATGTTTTGAGACAATCTTGTTATGTAATAGCAGGCGACCAAAAGGGGTGCGATATAGGGAGGTGGTTTGGCGGCAGCTTGGCTACTTTAGTTTGGCCAGAAATTAAAAACATAGATGCTCTGATTAAGGCCTTGCCCAAGGAGTTGCTTTGTGGCGAATTACCGACCTTGCCAGGAGGGAAAGCAGCGGTTTCTGTTTGCCGAAATGTTTTTTCGAACAAATTTGGGTTTATTCCGCAAATTACAACAGATAAACAAACACTTGCAGAAGCAAAAGACATAATGCCTTGGTGTGCGTTTATAAATTATGCTTGCAAAAATCCTTTAACTCTTTCAGGTGGCAATGACCCAACCTTGGGTTCGTTTATTAAAACATCAGTAAATACATCATGCGGGCTTTTGAATACCCAGCTAGCCAAAGAAAAACAAGGCGCATGTTTTTGCAAATACGACTGCCCAAATGGAAGTATGGTAAATAACAACGAAGCAGCAAATAAATCGTGTAAGCTTTGCAACACATTAGCGCAAAATTCTATTTTCTATACTTTACTTTTTGAAGCAGCCAAAAACGAAAAAGAAAGCGATAAAATAAAGTTTTATGTGGATATGCTTGGTTATTTCCCATCTCTTTCTCTTTCTGAAGATATTTTAGCCTCAGCCAGAAACACTGGCGTTAGCGCAGAAAAAATTGAAGAGCAAAAAGCTAAAGGCGGGCTTGGCTTAGCCACAGCTGTCGCTTTATTGGCTGGGGGTATTAATCAGCCAACAATAAAAGATTTATTAAATAAAGATGAGGTTTTGGGCTCAACGTTTTCTACGGTTTTAAGAGAAAAAATTTGTTCAAATGTTATTAAAAATTTTGAAACAGATAACAGAGATTACACTTTTGACAGCGTGCAAGCAGAAAATTTTGACAAAATAAAAACATCGATTCCCTATACACCCGAAAGCACAGAAACATTTACTTTAGCTGACCAAGTAAAAATTATTGCTAATTCTGGCAAGCCAGATGCTGAAGAATATGTTTTTTGCAAGATTTTAGACAACACTCCCCAAGAAATTGCCGGACTAGACCAGGCTTTAAAATACTTTATTAGGCCAAAAGAGTTTATTATTATGTTTGATATGTTAAATAATGAATTGCGCGATGGAAGCGCAAAGGATTGTCGCTCTGGGGAGGGATTTATGGAGCAGAGAGGCCAAGGTTTTTGTTGCGACTTGCCTCGAGCGGATGGGGGAATGGGCACGGAGCTTTGTTATAAAGTGGGTGAAAAACCAGCTGGATTAAGTCAGTTATTAAAATATATGGAGCTAAACGATCCAGTAGAAGCATTAAGAGGCTTACAAACAACAATGCCTGAAAATATTTCCCCTTATGCTTTTTATGTTTCAGCGCCCGGAGAATGTTTAAAAGCAGGCACAATAGTTTCTTCTCCAGCTTGCTCTCAAGCCTCGGTTGCAGTGTTAAAGGCAAATGGAATTAATGCGGGCGTGAAAGTGGAGCAACCAAAAAAACAAGAGGTAATAGTACTTTTTGAAAAAATAGAAAAGTTAACAGCTGTTGGTCAAGTTGGCAACTATTATTTTGTTAGGCCAAAAACAGACGACAGCATAGTGTTTGCTTTTAAAGAGTCAAATGAGGCAAAGGTTGCTTTTGGGGAGGTGCTAGATTTTATGCAAACAAAAATAGGCACTATAATAGATAATGCTTTGGGTCAAGCAACATTAGCAGATCTGATTTGCGATAATGCTGGTGAAATTTGCAACATTGGCATAGAAGCAAATCCTGATCTAAAGAATTATGATGCCTTGGTAAAAATTTTAGGCTCAACCCCAGTTGATTTAGCAGAGCTATATTTAAAGAAAAAATTGTCGTTACCAGAAATGTTTGGTAAGGCTGAACAAGCAAGTTTAATGGAGGCTATGGGCGCTAACACAGCTTTGGGCCAGCCATTAATTGACACATTAGGAGGTGTAACTGGCCTAGATAAGATTTTCTTTAATAATGTTGCTAACCCATTAGAGCACGCAAGAAAGTGGACGGACGAGGGCGCTTTAAAAGCAGTGCAAAAAATTCAAGATGGCTTAGAAACAGCCCTGATTGACTGGCCAAAGCAGGCAGCTATTTCCATTGCTCAATTTTTTGGGTTTGAAGTTGGTAAAAAAGCGTCTGAAGAAGTAGCTGGTTCTTGCTATGATGTTAAACCAGAAGCCACAAGTAATGCTGATTGCAAAAAACCAGAAAAGGAAGTGTTTAGAGTGGCTGATGGTGGGAAAAAACAGTGTTGTGTTATAGCTAAAGGCCAGGCTTGCCAGCCTCGGTGCCGTGAAGTAGACAGTAAAACAGCGCAATGCAATATTGCGGGCGGGGAAGTGTTCAAACCAACCAGCGCTTTTATAGACGGAGAAACTCATTATTTTTGTTGCTTTAATAAGGTTGAAGCAGGTAAAGATTCATCTGGCAATCAGCTTTATCAATGCGAAAAACGCAGGGTAATATCTCAAGATGAAATTGTAAATTATAAGTGCCGAGAAAAAGATGAAAATGGCAAACCATATGAAACAAAAGAGGGAAATGCTTGCGTTTTTAAAGAAACATTTTCTTTTTCTGCAAACGTGGCCTTGCCTGATTCGGTTGATGAGGCAATTGAAAAAATGGGAATGTGCTGTGCTACTGTTTCCCAGTGCATTACCAATAGATTTTCTAATCATTTAGATGTAATGGCTGAAAGAATGGCTGAAGGGGATATTCCGCTAAGCTCGCTTAAGTCAAAGTAAAACAATGAGAAAGAATTTTTTGAAAAAAATTAATAAATTTGTTTGTTGCCTAGTAATTTTGTCATTGTTTTTGCAGTTTGCGCCATCAAGCAAGCCAGCTCAAGCTTTTAGCGTATCTGATATTGGGGCTTGGTTAAAAAAATTAGTTAGCAAAGCATCATTGCCAGAAATTATTTTAAATGAGCAGGGTGATTTAAATTTGGGGGGCTTTACGCTTTTTGATTGTATCGGTGGTAAGGATGCTAAGGGCGTATGCGTGAATCAATCCAATCCTTTTTCAAGAATTAAATTAAAATGGGATGGCCAAGAAGTAAAAAGCCAAATTCCTCTTGTTGTTACCCAAGATTATGACCCTAACTATATTGATAGGCAGCTTCAAGCTTTGAAAAATCTTCCGATTCCCAAAGACCAAATTGAGGCTTTGCAAGCAAAGATTGTGCAAGCTGATGAAAAAGCTAAAGATTTTAAAAAAGGTGACTTAACAATGCCCAGGCCATATTTAATGCCAGAGTGTGAGCTGTCTATTCCCCTGCCCGGAGACGACAAGTGTCAAGGAAGCCTTGATTGTGAAAGAAAGAAATTAGCTAAAAATAAAGCTTGCGTTTCTTTAGACCGCTTGCAGGATTCAGCAGCTGAAGAGGTTTATCTAGCTTATAAAATTTTTAATGCCACGGATCCGTTTAGTGATTGTTTGTTTGTTAAAAATTGCCGCACAAATTGCTCTTTGAGATTAGGGGAAATAAAATTTTCCGTTACCCTGCTTGATGTGGCTGCTTTGTTTGTGCCGGGCGGTTTTTTAACAGTGGTTCAGAAAATTTTGAATATTGCTAAAATTATTAACGAGGCTCTTAAGATTTATACAGCCATTAAAGAAACATTGCAATCTGGGCTTAATTTTTTAAGCGATTTATTTAATGTGGTTAGCCAGGTTTCTAGTATGTTTGCTAGCTTTACTAATTTGGGCCTGAAGTGGAGCGATGCCTTGATTTATGGAGGAGGGGCGTTGGCTTCTAATTATTTAGGCAAGGAGATACAAGATATTGGCGTGGACAAAGGAGGAAATATCGGCTGGCTTATAAACAAAGGTGGGAGCGCTTTAACTGTTGGAGACGGGCTTTTGGGCGGGGTAACAGCCACAGCTGTTTTAAACACTGATAGAGCCAAGCAAGCCACCAACGCTATGCAGGATATGCTGGCTAATTTTGCGCAAAATAATTTAAAATTCAACACTGCCAAAACAGAGGCTTTAAAAGCAAACGAAAAAATGAGAAACGATGTGGAAAAAGAAAGGAGCTCTTTTAAGGCTGAACCAGAGATTGCTTTTTTATTTAATCCGAATTATAAAGATAATCGAGGTATTTCCAGCGAAGGATTTCGCCAAATGCTAGATAACGCCTCTTTGGCTTTCGAATCTGTGAGCGCATTTTTAGGCCAAATTTCTAACGCCACCAATCTAAAAGACGGGCAAAGTGTGAACAACCTTTTGACGTGGAAGCTAGGCGACTCGGTTAATTTTTGCTCTGAAAACGCTCCTAAAGATTCTATTATAAGAGACGAATGTCCCATTGAGCAGTTAGATGTTTATTGCACAACTACGCCATGGCTTTTGGATTTAGACTTGGCTGGACCATCGCAATTGTTTAATGGTGTGGATTATAAGTGTTTTTTACCGGCTAGAGCGATCCCAACAGATACGGTGTCTACGTATCCTTATAGTAGTTGTTGGTTTGATAATTTTAAGATGATGGCTTCAAACATTGGTCCACTGGTTTCGTTTTTGAAATATATTGATCCAGATTATATTAAAAAGCAATTGGTTGGTTGTGATGACCTGCTATGTTTCGAAGATGGTAAATGCAATAGTTCTTTTAATCAGCATTCGGATTGTTCTGTTGCTAATTTAGGAACTCAAGATTCGGGAATGGAATGTTATGGCGAAAAAGGAGATTGTAATATTGATATTAGTAATGATACTGGGGCAAGGTGGAGAGCTTATTGGGAAAACTTGGCAGAGGTGGTGGGCACAGTTGAAAATATCCGAGCGGTTTACGCGTTAATTAAAAATGCTACACCAGAGAACAAGGTTAAGCTATGCGGTAGTAGTTCATGTGACAATGCCCTCAACTCTCTAAAAGACAGCCTAACAAAGCTCTACACTTACCAAGGCAAGGCAACTGATATTCAGATTTTATTAAAGGATCCGATTAAGGAATTTAGGTTTAAAAATCTTAAAGAGTATTCTTTTACTGTTTTTGATAATGCTGAAAACGCAACAACGAAGATTTCAATGGAAGAAAGGCACAACTTTTTTGTTGGGCGACTTCTTGTGCTATTTCCTTCTTTTTCAATATTGAATGCCCTAGAAACATATATCAGCAGTCCTGCTACCGATAAGGGTTGGTCTGATACGCGGACTAAAATTAATGATACTATCGCTAGTTTTCAACAAGCAGTTGCGAATAACTATGATTATTTTAATATTATATTTGATGGTTTATCGGAAATTGAAAGTAATTTAGTAACATGTGTTGACATGTTACCAAGCGCTCCTCTGCCAAACTCATCAGATAGAAAAATGTTTTTTACAGAACCATATTTCGGTTCTTATGAATCGATTCCGCCAATGTCTTCTTGGATAGGGCGACTTGAAAGAAGCTATGAAAAAGATGTGGCGTATGAGGATTGGGATTCAAAAATTGAGGTTATTGAAAGTAATAAAAATAAATTTGAAGATGTTAAACAAGCCTTGCTATTAAAAGTTTCTCCGCAAAGTCCGATTGTGGTTTATAAAATTGCCAAAGTACAGGATTATTTAAAAGATGTAAAAACAGAAGCTCAAAAGCTAGCAGGAGGAGATTTAAAAAATTTTGAATCTTTAGCCAATCAAATAATTGACGCGATTGTTAAAAGCATTGAAGAAACCTGTTTAACTCCCAACCAAACAGCTTTTAATAATTATGGCAATTGTTGCCAAGAAAAAAGCGTTTTGACTAATAAAAGTTGTTGTCGGACACCAGTGTATAGTTCTGCTGAAATTTATGGTAATAAAGGGATTACTTGCGGTAATGGTTGGACAAGCGCAACTGCTGCCTTAAACCGTTTAAGTGTTAGTGCGTGTAATCAATGCAAAGAACAATGCAAGAGTTGTGCGGCTGCTTGCGAAGCGCCATATACTGAATGTCTTGTTGGCGCTGTTAATAATAGCCAAGCAAAAGCTACAGAACAAGCCTTTAGTATGTGTGGTGAAAGTTGGCAGTGCTATAATGATATTTACAACTCTCTTTATAATACTTTTTATGCAGGTTACTCTGGTGGGTGTGCAACAGAAAAAGAAACATGCGAAATAGATTGCGTTGGTGGATTTACTTTAAACCAAAAATGTCTTGACGACTGCAATAGCACCACTGGGGCTTGCGGAAGAATTAATTCTTTACAAAGCCAAGTAGATTGTTTTGACGCCAATGCCAAGGCATACAAAGATGGTTATGACCAATATTATCAATGTAAAAAAGATATTGATGAACTAAACGGCCAAAGAGGTAACCTATCTAAGGCTATAACAGGTTTGGCTGATACCCTAAACAGCGCGTCAGAAGACCTAAAAAATGCTTTTAATGAAATGCAAAGAAATTGGGCCAAGCCTTTTCCTGAAACATCGCCAGAAAATCAAGAATCTCAAATGGCCAGAGCTACTATTGAAAAAGTAACTGGCCTTAAAGAAAGCGCAAAAAATGTTCTTAATATAACAGCCTACATTGAAAGCAAGCTATGGGATCTTACGGAAAAGCCAAACAATCCGCTTAGCATAATTCAAAAAATTTTTAATATGGCTAAGGATCGTAAAACAATAAAATCTGAAATAAAAACTAGCTTGCAAAAGATTAGCGACGACTTTCAATCGGCAAACAAGGAAACTGGCGCTATCCCAGCCCTGCGAGATACTATAGATAATTACATCTATAAAACTTTAGGGCCAAAGGGTTTGGAGAAAAATTACTATTGCTCTATTGGCAGTTGTAATGGGGAGGGGGGAAAAACTTTTCTTTGCGCTTTGAAATGTTTTGAAAAAGACAATAATCGCTCGTTTGAGCAATTAATCAGCTTTACAGAAGTTTTGCGCAATATTGAAAATGCGGCTTATGGCTTGGGCCAAGCAAAACAGGGTATCGGAGCTATTGAGCCGTCTTTGGAAATGGAGCCAGTGACAATAAAACCAAATTTGCTTGACGAGGCTGAAGAAAAGGCTCAGTGTTGCAATAAACCTGGCTGTCCACAAAAAGATAGAAACGATTGCTCTTTTGACAAGCTTTCAACTAAATTTAATGAAAAAACCAAAGAGCTTGATCTTGTTAAAACACCTGGTAGTTGCTCGACCTGGATAACGGAAAAATGTAATCAGAAAAGCACCATGTACTCTGGGCAAAGAACTGGCGAGGCAAACTATGGATTTTTTAAAGACAAGATATTGGCCAATCCCTTGGGTACTTTAGAAGAAAAGTTTAACGCAATTTCAACAGCCATAAATAATTATTTAATGCCAGCTATGGAAGGAAGCCAGAGCTTTATTTCTAGCAACGATGTTTTTGGCAGTGACAATGCTAGAAAACAAGCCTATATAGCCACCTCAACCGATGTTTTAAAGCAAGCTAGGTATTTATGGTGGGATTTAATCTGGGGCAATACTGATGTTTCTCAAGAATTGCTTTCTGCTTGCACCACCACTGAAAGTATTTTAACCAGCGACCCAGCAGATATTGAAAGTAAGTGCCGTAATCGCCTAACAGAGAAAGATAGCAACGAAACATTTATCCATACCAATCTTTTAAAAGAAAATAATCCAGCTGGTTATGATAATCTAAAAAGCCAGTGTCAAATATTATTTGAAGTTGATTTGGACGTGTTGGATAATTTGAAAGACAACTCAAAATATATTGACGAGCGTCTTGGTGCAATTAAAGATATGCGCGCGAAAATTAGCGCCGCAGTAATTTGTCCAGATTGGTTTTGCCTTAACCCAGAAACAGGTACTTGGGGGGCAGGCATGAATAAGGTTGATCCATACTGTAAAGAAGTAAACGATTTGTATTGCCAAAAATTTCCTGACCCAAGTAAGGGCGCAATTTTATGCGATAAAGATAGCCAAGCGCCTAATGATAAAAAAGAAGGCGCGAGAGAAATAACGCCCAATATTGTTTGGAGTGTAAATTATAATATTGTTGGACCTCCTACGCCTACCGCGCTAGTTGAGGATAGGTTTAAACAATGGCCACCAGCAGGAGAGCCTAATTATCTTGGTATTCAAAATATGTGCGTTCAAACACAGGGAGAAATTTTAAATCTTAAAAAGCTGCAAGCGCTTATTAATACCTTGGGTGGGTCAGATAAATTAGCCAGCCTAGCTGACCAATGTAACCAGCTATCTTATCAAGAAGATTTTGCCAGCGACTGCTATAATTTTGATGTTTTGAAAAAAGTTTGGAATAACCAAACTATTGCGCCAATCAATGAAGATGACACAAGGGTAGCTAGAAAAGCCATAAATGGGTTTTGTCGAGCCAAAGCTGATGGCAAAGTAATTACAGAAACCATTAAGCCAGACACAAGTATTGGAGATTTCTTTGGCTGTTCTGGGGGTAATGTAAAAGTGGATTTAACTGCTAGCACTCAAGACGCTATAGATGCTAGAGAGGCAGCGGTTAAGTTATGTTTTCAAGCAACCAGTGATATGCGGACGCCCTTAAATGAAATAATGAAAGTATTCTCTGTTTTGCTAGGGGTTAAATCATACACAGCTGCCAAGAATGGTTTGGGCGCTTTGTATGTTGATGCGCAAAAAGTTCGCCAAAGAACTGAAGATGTTATAAACTTAATTAGAGAAGCGCCCAAGAAGTTTGGGGATTTGTGGGGCTCGGACGATAAAATTAGCAAGATTAGCAAAGCTAATTTTGATGTTACTTTAGTAAAATGCATATCCGGGCCAATGATAAGCTATGCAGGATCTGGTAAGGCATTAACTGGGCCAAAAGGCGGGCAAGTGTGTCCAAATGTAGGAGAGCAGTTTGGCCAGCTCGACGCAATGTTTAGCCAAGTAAGGCAAAATTTGCGTATGATTGATTTAGCCCGGCAAAAACCCAGCTCTACTTTTGGATTTTTTGAAGGCGATAATGGAGATAAAAGATTGAAAATCGCTATTCCAAAAGCTAGCGAAATTGATGAAAACTTGAACGAATTAGTTCAGCCGATTTATGATAGGGCTGAGGCTATTAAAGAAAAATCTCAATTGCTTTGGGCATTGGCTTCAGCCATTAACTTTGCTAATGAAAATTGCACTTGCGGCCAAAGCTATTGCCCAACATTTAGTAAGATTCCCTTGTGTATTTCTGGGCTTCCCCTAACTTGGGAGCCATTAAAACAGCCTTTCTGCCATTTGATTTGGACCATGCGTTATCCATTGGGATCTTTAGCTAAAACATTAGCCGAACAACTTGAAAGTGAAACTATTAGATAAAAAAATGAAAAAAATTTTTAAAATTATTGTTGTGTCTTTGTTAGCCCTTGGTTTTATCGGCTTTTTAGCTTATGGGTATTTTTTTAAGGTAAACAGAGATTTGTCTGCGCAAACTTTTGCTCCAGGAGAGGGAGATGTTATTTGTGAAGAAGTAATACCAATTGGTAATAGCCTGGTGGCGGCTACGGAGCTTTACGATGAGGTCTATCAAGCTTATAAAAATAGCGCTATAAAAAACGCTTCCGAGCAAATGAACGCTTTAGTAATAGCCTTGAATAATGAAGGCAAGGTTTGTGATTTTGATAAATGCGCGCCCCAGGCGGATACAGGCGGCCCAGACGCTACCTTAGAAGCAAAACCTTTGCCTGGCTTGCCCGGGAAAAAGCTTACCTATGAAGTTCCAACTTGCCAATTAAAAGATGCCACAGGAAATCCCTGCCCCGACTTAACTCAATTTATAACTCCTGGCAAGGACACATCTTTAGATGATTTGGCCCAAAAGCTTAAAACTCAAGCAGATAATATTCACGCTATATTTGAAACAAAAACAGCTATAGTGCCTTTGGGCATGGAAGAGGAAAATGAGGTAGCTGGAAAAACCATGATAAGCAAAAAAGACTTAGCTATGAGATATATAAATGCAGTTGAAACTTTGCTTACTCCCAGGCCAGGCAGTTGCGCCGTAACTGAACTTGAAAGGCAAAGAATTGACCAAAACAAAATGGGTCCAAGATATCCAGAACAATGCTTAGAAGCTTTGGCTAAAGATATGTATGCGCCAAAAGCTTGGTCAGAGGCTTGCAAAGAGGAGTGCGCCACATTTACTCAAGAATGTAAGGATTGTTTAGCTAGATGCGAAGGCAATTCGGTTTACGCTACTTTGAATTGTAAAATTTATAGCACTGGCAAACAGCCAGAGGAAAGCAGTAAATGTTATCAATGCAAGGATAACCCAACAACAAATGTTCCTTGTGATGAAAAAGAATGCCTTAGCGGAAAGTATGGCGACGATTGTGTTTTTAGCGTGAACGGCCCAAGTGAAGTAAAAAGTTGTCATCAGGATTTAACTGGCAGTGGCAAAAATGATAAATGCGCCACTATTAAGGGCCAGAGCAAGCAATGTTGTGGCGCGGTTTGTGCAGATGGATTTAATACTGCTTGCAAGGAGTGTTTGTGCGCTGGGGAAGATCCAAAAAAGCCATTAAGCCAAGAGCAGTGTTTGGATTGGATTTGCGGGGGTAGTTCTAGTAATTGGGTTTGTTGCCATGAAGAGCCAATTGAAAACCCAGCTATTTATACAGATTTCACTGAAGATGGAGCAATGGGGTTAACTCAAGGCGATTCTGCCCAAACAACTATTTCTTCTTATACTGACGATGTTAATAAAACAGCTAGCACTCTGCCCGTTAAATTTGGCGTTATGGCAGCTACTTCAAAGATACCTTTTGGGTCTTGTATAAAAGTTAATGATGTTCAAGCTGCAAATAATCCTTTAGTCATGCAATTTGCTAAAAGTTATGTTTTATATCCTGACACCGGGCAGTTTTTTTGCGTTGCTGATAGGGGCGGAGAATTTATAGAAAGTGGGCAAAGGCTAGACCTTTGGCTTGACAAAGACGATCAAGATTATCAAGACAGAACCACAGCTGGCAATCAGGATTTTGCTAGGCAGTGGGGGTTGAGAAATAGCGGAATTGAGTATTGGTATGACCCGGCTAATCCTTGTATAAAAACCGATAAGCCTTTTCTCGGAAAAAGGAAAAAGGTTTTAGATCTTTCTGCTTGTGAGGCAGGCCCGCCAAATATCGATGATGTTGATAGTAACGGGTTTAAGTTTGCTGCTGGCATTGACAAGCAGTGGAAGGATGTTTCAGGCGAAATGGCTGAGATGTTGAAGTGTATGAAGAATAAGGGGGCTAGATTTGTTATTAATTCAATTTCTGATAGCACGGGCATGGATTTTTGTTCTGACCCGAAAAGCTATTCAAAGCCTCCTTGCCATCACTCCAGTGCTTATTCTTGTCACTATGGGGGTAGGAAGTGCAAGGCTGGTCCTATAAAAGATATGTTTACAGACACAAAATCATATGCTGTTGACATTGCTTTTGGCAAGCCTGACGAAGCATCAGCTGCAGCCGCAGCCAAGGCAGCTTGCGCTTGCGCTCAAGACTCTGGGGTTGCAGTTACTTCAGTAAAAGAAGATGGTCCATTGCATTATCACATTAGCGTAAAAAATCAAGATTGCCAGTGCGATGTTGGATTAAGCGCGAGTTCAGCCAAAAAAGGATATGATATGTGCCAGTAAAAAATTTATCCAAATAATTTTTGCAATGGTTTTTGGAGCTGTTTTATTGTTGCCAAACATAAGCTTGGCAGGTTTGAAATTGGAGCAAAATTACCCGGCTATTTCGGGCATTACTAGCCAAAGCGAGTCATTAAATACTGCGGTTAGCCAAACAGTCAAAAATGCGCCAACAAATATTGTTTCTTTAATAAGATATTTATTTACCTTAATAATTATTGTTTTAATTGGTTTGGCCACTTTAGCTTTAATAATTTCTGGAGTGCAGTATCTTTCTTCAGCTGGCAAAGTAACCGCCCAAAAAGCAGCTAGAACAAGACTAATAAAAGCTTTTATTGGCTTGGCCATTGTGATTGGCGCTGGTTTGATTATGCAAATTATTTCCCCAAGCTTAAACCTTCCACAGCTAACCCCTATTTACAATGCTTCTTCTAATGTTATTTTAATATCAGAAGCAGGGATGAAAGAATTGCGGAGTAACCCGAATGAGATTTCTAAAGAATTTTTAAATAAGCTAGCTGAAGAGGGAAAAATAAAATATTTTGCCTCTCAATCATCTAATTTAAAATATGAACTTGGCGACTTAAAAACAATTAATAAAGAGGGCTATGCTCCTTACATTTCTTTTGATAGCTTTGATCCCCAGTATATTGGTTTTTTTGGCCCGGGCAAAAATAATATTCAAGTAAGAGCATTTGCTGATAAAAATTTCTTAGGGGCTAATTATACATATTCCACCGATGGAGTAATGAATAATAATGATACGCAGGGAAAGCTAACTAGCCCTACAAACGACAATCAAATAAGTTCTTTGGGCGGTTTAGCAATAACTTGTTATGTATTATCACCCACTGATTATAAGAGCAAGGTTGATGATTATTATGACGTTGCTTCACAAACGCGAAAAGGAGGAATAGTTTCTCCGCATCCTCCGCTTTCAATGATGGTGCAAGGCATTGGCGCTGGGGTTTATTTGTATGGTTCTGATAAGCAAATATCTGTGAAAAATCAAGGCACAAACAGTCAGCCCACAATGTCACCGTCTAGCGATCCTTTTGGCGGGGTAGGATCTGGCAGCGGCTATGGCTCGCTCAATCCTAATCCTGGGCCACCAGGCAATGCGCCGGTTTCCGACAAATCTGTTTTGGGCAAGGATTATATTGGCGGAAAGGGTGGGCAAAGATACCTGCAGTTTGACGTGCCAAATTTTGGTGATTCTTCTTTTGATTTTGATGAGCAAGCTAATGAAATTGAAATAAAAAATAATAGAGATAAAGACAAGTCAACTCAAGACGATCTTTTAATTTTTCTATTCCAACAACCATATTATCAGGGCCCTTTTCGCGCTTTTTTTGAAAAAAGAGACTTAGCTGTTTTTGATGTTTTTGATTCTAAGTCGCTTAAAGATTCGTGGTATGATGACGATAAAGACGCGAAAACATCTTTGATTAAGGGCGTGTACAAAGAAAAAGATGGTAGCTATAAAACAGGGAAAGCATATGCTGTTGGCAATGTAATAGAGGAGAAAAAAACTCCATTAAATGAAAAATCAAAAGACCCGGCCCTAAAAGGCATTGATGCCTTTATAGACCGTCAGGGCAAGGTTGTGGGCGCTTCTTCGGCCAGAGTTTTCAGTTTAGCAGAATTTAACAAAACAAGTAAAACCTATAAAAGTTCTTGCGAGGCTGTGGCGCTTTGCAATGGCCCAGACTTGCAAGGATATTGTTTAGTTTTTACGCTTGATGGAAAAAGTAACAATAATTTCATGTCTATCTTTTTGCCAATGCCTTGGTTCTTGCCAGTATCTATACCTGGGAGATTAAATAAGGATATGGTTGGAGCGATGTTAGTGGGAGATGATTGGCAAAAGCAAGCGTTTGAAAAAAATTATGATGTTGAGGAATATCAAGCAAGCCAAAAAAAAGATTACTACGGTTATCTTGAAAAAGGCAGTAGGGACTTTGAAGATAATATAAATTCAATTGGCATAAAGGGAAATTGCGCCGTGGCCTTATATGAAAATTCAATTAAAACGCCAGCTAAATGTTTTACCCGAGGTACGCAAAAAGATTGCTGGGACAACGGAACTCCAGGGGAAAAATCAATGGTGTTTTCCACCAAAGATATGATTTCTGGCACTGGCGTGGGGCAAATGAAATTTTTAAATTTAAAAAATTATCAAATAAACAATTGCTTGTCACATATCGGGTCTTTAAGCTTAAGCAGGCGCCATTCTTGCGCTTCCGCTGTGGCAGTGTATCCGGTTGAGTAGTGTCTGAGGGCAGACCTCCAAGCAACTTGAGCTCAGTTTTTAGGAGGTCTGCCCTCAGACACTTACAAATATGCTAAAATAAAATATGCGCATAAAAAAGTTTTTAATTTTTTTCTTGCTGGCGGTTTTTTTGCTAAGCCCTGTGGTGGGCTTAGCTCAATTTAAGCTTCAACAGACCTATCCCACTGCTGGTGGGTCTGGTTTGGGCGTTGACGCAAACGGCAACCCTATTTCAGCCAGCAAAAGTATTCCATCTCTGGTCAAATATCTATTTAACCTAACAGTTTGGGTTTGTATTTTAGTGGCAATTATTGTTTTAATAGCTGGGGGTGTTCAATATGTTACTTCAAGCGGGGATGTTGGCAAAATGACTGGGGCTAAAACGCGAATTTATGGCTCTTTGCTTGGCTTAATTATTTTAATTGGGGCTTGGTTTGTTCTACACACTATGAATCCTTCGCTTGTTCTGCCAAAAATTACTTATATACCCATAAAACAAGGCATTGTGTTTTTTACCAAAGAAGGCTATGACGCTTTTATAAAAGCAGACGACCCAGGCATTATTAATGACTTAGTCCAGTCCAACCAAGCAAAAATTATTAACAACAGCATCCCCGACCTAACAAGCCAATTCGGCCCCCTGGTTTTTTCTAATTGTGATGATGACACTAATAAAATAACTATACAAAAAAATGCAGGTGAAAAATTTCCGAAAATTTTTGTGCCAGATAATTTAAAGGGGACTCTTAATTTTGCTGATTTTCAGCTATATACCATTGCTTTTTGGGGCAAAAAATCCCAGGGTGCAAAACTTATTTTCTATAATCAACTACAATACCAACAGTTGAACGATACACGCACATTAAATCCTCAAATGTATGACCATAGGGGTTTGCTTGATAAAGACAACAATCCTATTGGAGGAGCAAACACAGGTTGTATTGTTGATTCAAAAATTAAAGATGCAATTATTATAAATCCTGGATGTTTTGCGAATTCTCTTGATGCATTTCAAGCAAATAACTATCATTTTTTTAGTTTTACCGCAACTAAATATCTAAAAGCTTCAAATTATTTTAAAATTATTTTGAGCGACAAAGAAAATAGCAAGCTTGACTTGAATAATATAGTAGATGGAGAAACTCTAACTGTTGATAATGGTGGGTGTGGGAAAGGCGTTTATTTTAACTTAATAACAGATACAGAGTTTAGGGCAGACTTTAATAATCAAGGCAATAAAGCTAGCCATACTGAACAACCAAACATAAAACATCCGCCGTTATCAATGAAAATTATTTGGTCAAGCCCGGGAGTGTATTTGGTGGATGCTAATGGTGATGAAAGATATTTTGACACTTCTGCTAATGACTTATCAGACCTCAGTATAAACTTTGACCAAAAAGCCCAATACGTAAAAATCATTAACGACACTCCAGACAGGGTATTCGAAGACGAAAACGGCGACAAGAAAATAACCAAAGGTGAAACCCGCGACTTTTTAGCCATTCTCCACGAAAACGATAACTTCTCTGGCAAGCTAAAAGTATATTTTGAGCAGAGGATGTATAAGGATAGTGGCAAGGTTTATTCTCCTAAAGCAAAAAACAAGTTTATCCCTGCTTATTCTGCTTGTGGCTGGCCGATAAAAGAGGCTGAAATCGACCAACAAGTAGGAGGGGATGCTTTTTTAAAGGGATGGAAAGAAAGCGGTATTCTATCCACCGCTAAAATTTCTGATATTACTACGCCAAATGGGAATTTTTACTTTTGGAAAAACTATAATTTTGGTGAGCTACCAATGGTTAAATTTGGAGCAGATGGAAAGGTTGATTTATCTCAACCTATTGCAAACCAAATAAACATTGTAGGCATTACCCAAAGTACTTTTTCTAATATAGCTCCAAACACGTCTCCTTATGGGGTTGAGGAAGGAGAGAGATATGGAAATATAGATAAGTCTCCAAGGTCTGTTGAGGTGTTTGAGCTTGCTGATAATCCTAATGAGTGTAAAGAAGTTAAACTTTGCACGGAAAAAAGTGGTAAAGGATATTGCCTAGCCTATACGAGCGACAATGCAAAACAAAATAATAGTTCAAACATTGTGTATTATCCAATGCCAGTTTATTTGCCCGTGCATTTGCCCAAAAGCATTTCTTCTTATTGTAAGGATGATTATTTACCTGAATTTACAAAATCAGATGGCACAAGCAAAGAGAAAAAGGGCTTTAGCAATAACATTAAATCAATAATTATTGAAGGCAAGTGTGCGGTTGTTTTGGTTGGTGGAATGGAAAATGTTATACTAGATTTAATGCAGGGTATTTTCTATTATTTAAAAGCTGGTGCGCGGAGCGAGGTTTTTACCAGCTCGGATTATAATTTAGATGACAATGAGATTGGCCAGTGTGGCACAACATTTGGTTTTAATAGATGGATTTCAAAATCTTGTGCTGTTGGTATCGCGGTTTATCCGATAAAATAGGTCAGTAACAAATTCCAAATTTTATTCAATATTGAGACGACCGTCGCAGAATTGAATAATTTTTCTGGACAGTGGTTTTGGGTTAAAAATTTGACATGAACTCATTTATTGTATACAATTTAATCGTAAATAATATAAGCAATACATATGTTTCAAGAATTTATTAATTTTTATTTAGAAAAAGCAAATTACGAGCTTATTGATAATGGCAAAACCTATTATGCTGAAATCCCAGCGTTAAAGGGCATTTGGGCAACAGGAAAAAATTTAGAAGAATGTCGCAGAAATTTACTAGAAACTTTAGAGGGCTGGGTTATTTTGCGACTAAAAAAGAATTTATCTATTCCAAACTTCAAAATTCCATTTGCTAAAATGCGCATAGAAGGGGCATATGCCTAAATTAAAGCCAATTTCTTGGCGTGAATTAGTAAAACAATTAAAGTTTTTTGGTTTTGATGGTCCCTATCAATCAGGTAAGCACCCCTTTATGACAAAGGGTGATTTAACTTTAACTATACCTAATCCACACGATAAAGAAGTTGGCGTTGACTTGTTGGACAGAATTCTAAAACAGGCAGGTGTTAGCAAAAAAGATTGGTTTGGCAAATAAGCCTTATTCCACGGGTTCGCGGTAGGTGTCGTCTTCCCTTGTTAAAGATTGTGGGGTAAGCTGTTGTGGCTTTTCAGCTTGGGTTGGCATTACTTGAGCTGGAGTTTCTTTTTCACCTTCACCTGTTGCGGGAGCAACGGTTTTTTCTTTGGGTTTTAAGTTATAAAGAGTGTCTAAAGAATTTTGAATTGAATGAAAAACTAAGCGGGTTAGCTCAAGAATTATTTGGCTAACTTGGGCTTGGCTGGCACTTGTTGCTTGCATTATTTCTTGAGCTAAATTTTCTATGGGCAAAACCCCTAATAAATAAAGACCAACAAGCTCGGCTGTTTGTGAGGTTTGCTGTTCGCTTAAGCCGTTTCTTTGGCTAGCGCTTAAAATAGAATTAGCAGTCTCCTCGCTAAAAATAGCTGTTTTTAAATCTTGTGGCAAAGTCTCATAAATTTTCCACGCCTCATCTTTTGAGATTTTATTCATAATTTTAAAATTTTTTTACTTAATCTATTATAGAATAAAGCAACAGGTCTTGACAAGTTTTTATGGCTTGCTATAATACAACCAGTTAATTAGAAATTCACCCTCCTGGATAGCTACGCTCTGAAAACATTTGTTTTTAGAGAAGCACGGGGAGGGATCATATATAGATTTTCCAGTAGCACATTTGTGCTCCGGTTTTTCCGAAAGTTTCCTCTTTTAGAGAAAACTTCTGTGCGGAACCGGCACTAATGTTACTGGCAAATTTTAAAGACTTCTATACATTGTGTAGAAGCTCTTTGTTTTTAAGATACTAAATTTATAAAGATTTCACATTAAAACTTGACTTTTGTCAAGTTTTGCGCTATAATTTAACCAGTTTTTTAGTAGAAAAATAGTTTCGTTTTTATTTAGTTTTAGTGGTCTTTAAAATAAGGAGTGTTGAAGATGAATAATGTTAGTGTCATTGATGTTAATGGAACCATACAAATGGTAAGAGAGGAATTGAACAAGGATAAAGACGATCAGGGAAACAAAAAAGACCCGATAAACAAAAAAGCGAAAGATAGCTTAGGCGTTTACGGAACTCTTTATTGTATTGGTTTTTTTATTCTTTTTCTTACATTATCTATTCTCCTAGGAAAGCTTGCTTCGTGGGCAGGATTTTCGCTGTTTTTTGTTTTGTCTGGGTTATTTATTTTAATAACTCTTATAAGGGGGGCGATAGATGTTCCACAACAAATGGTCGTTTTTCTTGAAGTGTTCGGTGCTGTCTTTGATATCATCGGACCCGGAAAAACTTTAACTTTTTGGCCGTTTGTTCGACCAAAGAAGATTTTTATCAATTTGGCTGAGGCCATGATGACAGTCAAAGATGAAAAAATCGAGCTGGCAAAACAGACACCGGCCCAAAACGGTCTATTAAGCAGTGCTCCATCGAGCGTAAAGGATGAGATAATAGTAAATGTTACATGGGTATATGTAATCGAAAACCCTTTATTGTACGTTTATAATATGCCAGGGAGCAAAACAGTAGAAGAACGAACCAAGGCCCAAGAGAGGACTGTATTGAGAGAATTTCAGGCCCATGTAAACGCTATGAAGTTTACGGAAGACCAAGTGATATCAATAAAGGGTCCAATCGCAGAAATTATCACAGCTGTATCTCTAACATTGAGTCGTTGGGGCTTGAGACTCTTATCATTTAATTTAGACGGGACAGAAATTCCCGAGTCAAAAATTAAGGAAAGACAGGCAGCTTATAACGCACTGCAGGCGCTAGAGGCGGAAAAAGCAAAGGCTGAAACTGCAAAGGTCAAGGCAAAAGGTCTTGCGGATGCAGAGGTGATAAAAGAAAAAGGCCTCGCAGACGCAGAGTTGGAAAAGGCGAATGGTCTTGCTGTTGCTTACTTTGGCAAGAAAGTGGAAGATATGGATGATCAAGAAAAAGAAAAATTTAGGAAGTGGTTAATAAACAAAGCTGCTTTGGAAGGTTTCACTAGTGCGGATAAAATAATTTCTGATACTGGTGTCGCTGGGAAGGAGGGTGTCTTTTCAACCCTACTAAGAGCAGATGCCGCTGTTGATAATGACAAGAACGGCAATAATAAAACATAAAAAAATAGGTTTGTAGCGGTACGCTACAAACCTATTTTATTTTAAAAATAATCATGGCTTAGGGTGAGTACTCCCAGCCTTTCTTTCCCTTTCCCTCCTTTTCTTCTTTTCCACTTTCTCCCTCATTTTTTTTCTGTCTTTCCCTTTCCTCCTTTTCTCGCGATTGTCTCTTTCTTTCCTCTTCGTTTTCTTCCTCTTTTTCTTCTGTTTTTCTTTTTTCTTCCTCAACCTCGTTCTCCAAATCGTTTATTTGTTTTTCCATTTCTTTTTCTCGGTCTTTAAGGACTCGCCACTTTTTCCTATCAATTGTTTGGTCTAATTCTTTAACCACTTTTTCTTTTTCTTTTTTCAACTCCTCTAATTGTTCGCTTTGTTTGTCTGCGGCAGTTTTTTCTCCTTTAGGTGATGGTCCACTGAAGTAATTAATGCCCAGACTTCTTGCTGGAGTGCTTTCATAATATCTATCAAAACGTGGGGCGAATTCTTCGTAGAAAAGTGGATTATCCATCTTATTTTTCCTAATACTTTCGTTTATAGTATCTACTGCTTCTCTGCCAAAAAGTTCAGCTGCTTTAGCGATTTGGGATGGATTTCCTAAAATATTAAATTCTTTAGACTTTAGCATTTCAAGTGCGCCTGGTTTGGACATATACTCTACTCCTGTCTTTGGCGCACTCATTGCTTTTCTGATCATAATCTCAAACTCGTCGTCTGTTTCTCCGAGTTTTTCACGAATGCCTTTATTAATATTACCATCAGCATCTATGCCGTGTCCGTAGAATAATCTATCGCTAGCACTAGTCTTTAATCCAGCCCTATCTATGATATCAATTGGGAGGTTATATTGAGTATTGCCTTTCGCATCTTTTATAACATTGCCATCTTTATCTTTTTTCGTGTATTTATCCATTAGTTCATGTGTAATACTTTGTCTAATAACATTGCCATCCGCATCTTTTTCATCTTGAAAATCAGTAAGCCTTGCTTTCTTGAATAATTCAGGAAATGTTGTAAGCATTATTTCTAAAATATCAGAAAATTGCTTTCTGTCTGCAGAATTGTCTTTAATATCCCAAGTATCGCTAAAGTCCCCGCTTTCTATAATATTAAATGTGCCCCGCGCTTTCTCGGCTTCGCTCATACCTACGCCCATTCTCGCCTTAAATGCTCTTTTTGCCTCAATCGTGTCATCTTTTCCAACTGCACGTTTTCCATATTCGTCTTGTTGTTTTCTAAGTGTGGCAGTGGCTGTAGCTTCTAATCCTCTGCCCCAAAAAGGCAATCCAGCTGTTCCAATAGCGGCAACCCCTCTCCCAATTCTCCTACCCCAGGTCTTATCTTTTCCATCCTTGAGTTCTTGCTCTGTGTATTCATCTCTTTTACCAAAAGCCCAGCGGTTTAACTTATGTAACCCTCCCCTGGTTTTATGTTTTTTTGCGAATGCTTGGCCTTCTGGCGTGGACAACGAGCGACCCCTTGCTTTTGCTGCGCTTCTTAATCCAGCTGCGCCAATAGCTCCTCCAGCCATAGCGCCAAGCGCATCCCCAGCTGCTTTTCCAGCAGTGTCTCCCACTTTTTTACTTATTGTGGCTGGTAATTTTACCGCCTTATTAGCAATGTTCATTATAAAACCAGTGCCAGCTGTTTTTATTTTTAAAGTGGCAATTAACCCAATTACCAGAAAGGTCATTGCCAAAAGATATGGTAATAGTTCTCCCCAAAAGCCAATTGTCATTCCAGCATCTACTGGATCAGATAGAGCGGCAAGGGCAGATGGGAAAAACCAATGAAAACCTATTTTGGGAGCAGCTTTTATAACAACCATCAAGTGATTTGCTAAATAAAGGAAGAAAGAGGCTGGTATTACCACAATGCTCCAGCCAATAAATAGGCCCCACCATTTTTTAAACCATTGCTCTGAAAAACTAAATATGCGACAGAAAAAAGCAACAGGCGAAAGAATAACCAAAAACCAGATTATAAAAGTTCTTAAAATGAAAAGAGAGGCAAAAATTAATAATATACTGCCAGATAAAAAGCTGTAATATTGTAGTAGCATTCTTCTTGGTAGCCATTGATACCAAGTAGTAGCCTCTATATTTGGCACAGCGTTCATGCCTTGGCTGTTTGCAATTGATGCATAAGCATCTGATGCACTGTCAAAACTAACTTCCGACAAGAAAAAGTTTGATATTATATTTGTGCCATCCACAATTAAGCCACAAATTACTGGGGTAAAGTTTATAAGCAGAGCCACTATTATTAAGGTTATAAAAGTTTTTTTTGTGTTAAAGCTGGCAAAGTTTAAAGCCGTGGCCAAGCCAATATAGGCCAAGCCTAAGATAAAGAACATATTGGTTAAGTCGCGTAAAAGCGTCCAGCCAATGTTAATAATATAATTATTGACAGGATTAGTCATTGACCAAGCGGCAAATGCTCCTCCCTTTATCGCCCAGTTTAAAATTCTAGTTGCAATCCAAAGAAAAGCTCCCCCAAATGCTAAAGCTAAAGTATTTATGCCTACTATAATTGCCATAAAGGTAAGCGCTTTAGTGAGCGTGGTGACTACTCCTGCAATAATTGGCACAACAACTGCGATAGTTACTAAAGCGGCAATTGATATTGGCTCCATAGCAAATACTTTTGATGGGAAGCAAACAATCAAAATAAACAAAATTGGCAAAATAGCACCAAGTAATTTTTTTCTTTGGAAAAGTTTTTCTTGAAATTTTTGCAAAAATTCTTTTAGCATAAAACTACATTCTTTGAAAAATAATAAGCCAATTTTTGAAAAACCCAGAAATTGGGAAACTTTTGGCTTCGGCCTTAATAACTTTAAAACCTTTTTTAATGGCCATTGTTTCTATTTCTTGAAACTTTAAATGTTTCGTGTTTTGGCCGATTCTAAATAATTTAGCAAACCAAACTAAGGGGTAGGTTAATATTTTTCTATGATCAATTGATAGTGTGTTAAGGAAAAAATAGCCGTCTTGTTTTAGGCAATTATGGCAATTAGCTAAAAATTCTGGCTGGTTGAAATAATAAAAGCTATCAACGCAGGCTATGAGGTCAAAATTATCATTGGGAAAGGGGATATCCTCGGCTGGGGCGGTTTGGAAATTTGCTTGCGGGATTTTCTTTTTTAAAGCTCGTTTTATCATTCCAGAACTTGCGTCTATGCCAAAAACTTTTAGATTTAGGTTTTTGTTTCTTTTAGCAAGCTGTTTTAAAAAAGCGCCAGTGCCACAGCCAACATCTAAAACACTGCTATTATTTTTTATATACGGAGCCACAAATTTTATTGCTTGTTTGTGAAGGGATTTCACAAACGGGCTAAGAAACCAGCCGTCGTAGTATTTAGCAAAATTATCGTAGGGAGATGACATAGATATTTAGTTATTGTGCAATGTTTTAAAAGTTTTTGCAAGACATAGCCAGTTGTGGATATTTAAAGTTTCTGGCCGTTGGCTGGGCTGGATATTATTTTCTTTTAGCCAAAGAATGATTTCTTCTTTGGAAGCTGTACCAGGTCTGCCCTCGTACAGGTTATTGAGAAGGGTTTTGCGGGGATGAGAGAAGCCGAGGTCTATAATTGGTGTCAGACATGTGTCAGACATATGTCTGACACCGTTAGGAGTGAGCCGTAATATGGCAGAATCAACTTTTGGTTTTGGATAAAAAGCAGAGGGAGGCACAATGTCAATTATTTTAGGAGTTGAATAGAGCCCGCAAAAAATTGCTAGCTTATTCATGTGGGGTGGTTCGGCGGCTATTCTTTGGGCTACTTCTTTTTGGACCATTACTACTATTTGTTGGGGAGGATTTTTGCTTTGTAGAAATTTCATTATCACCGCTGTGGCGATATTGTAGGGCAAATTTGCCACGATCTTGTAGGATTGTTTTATTCGTGAATCTTGAATCATTAATCTTGAATCAAAGATATCCTCATTTATTACTTCAACATTAGAGATATTTTTTTCTGCCAGATTTTCTCCAAGTATCTCCGCCATTTTTCGGTCTTTCTCAATAGCGATAACTTTGCTTGCTCTTTTCGCTAGCTCAAAAGTTAAAACCCCAAGACCCGGACCGATTTCTAAAATAGTATCGGTTGGTTTTATATTGGCGGTTTCAATGATTTTATTTAAAACTGTTTCTGAAATTAAAAAGTTCTGGCCGAATTTTTTCAAAACCGCGATGTTGTTTTTTTTAAAAATGTTTTTTATCTCTTGAATATTTGACATAGATATGCCACAATTATAAGTGTTGTTCGGAATTTTAGCAATTAACAAAAGCGACATATTCCTAAACGCATAAAATTTAAAAAGTACAAACCCGAGAGATTAATTAAATCTCCATTTTTGTATTGTGTCTTGTTTGGGTTTTTGGTTGCTTTGGTGGCAACTTTTTTTGTTGGTAAGAACAACAGCAAGGCTGAAGAAAAAGATGCTATAGATGAAGCCCCTTATCTTTTTTCTATTTCTGGTCCAAGGGCTGGGGGTATTGATTTAAATGTTGTTGGGGGCTCTGTGTTGCAGCCTCAAAGCCCGGCGTTTTTGGTTTCTGGTAAAGCTTTAGCGGATTTAATTGGCACATCTGAAGGCAAAAGAGGGATTGAGGAATATGTGGTTGGAGAAGGGGATACCCTTGCCTCACTAGCTAATAAATTTGGCATTACCCCAGCCACTATTGCTGACGCCAACGAGCTTTCGCTAAAGTCTAAATTAAAGCCAGGCCAAACACTTATTATCCTGCCCGTTTCTGGGCTTGTTCATTTTGTGAAAAAAGGGGAAACATTAAATAGCTTGGCCATTACTTTCAAGGCTAAGCCAGAAAGTATAATTGAGGCTAATGATGTGGGCAGTGATGGAAGCGCTATATTTGCTGGGGATATTTTGGTTATTCCTGGCGGAATAAAGCCCAAGGCTGCTCCTAGTGTTAAGTCATACCCAAAAGTGGCTGTTTCAAAAACTTATTTTATGGTGCCCATTGCCAATGCAAGAAAAACCCAAGGCTTACACTGGTTTAATGCTGTTGATTTCAGCAATGGTTCTTGCGGAGGGCCAGTAGTGGCTGCGGCCGCCGGGACGGTGCAGAAATTAGGCAATGATTCTATTTCTGGAAATTATATTAATATTATGCACAATAATGGAGTTGTTACCTACTATGGCCATTTAGCAAAATATAGCGTTAAGGCTGGGCAAAAGGTGGATCAAGGCCAGATTATTGGCTATATTGGCCACACTGGCTTGACTATCCCGGCCGGGGAATCTGGGTGCCATGTGCACTTTGATGTGCGTTTTGCCTCAAATCCTTTTGCTGGTTATTAAAATGTTCGATAGCTGATGGCTTCGGCAATGTTGCTACTTGATATGTTTTCTTGGCTGTCTAGGTCGGCAATAGTGCGCGCTGTCTTTAAAATTTTATGAAAACCTCGAGCTGATAATTTTCCCGAGTCAACAAACCGACGCAACAAGTTGTGGGATTCGCTGTCAATTTGGCAGTGTTTTTTTATTTGTCCCACGTTCATTTCCGCGTTGGTTTTAATTTTGTCGTTTATAAATCTTTGGTTTTGCCTGGCTCTAGCTTTGGCAATTTTTTCTTTTACATCCTCCCCAATATTTTCTGGCGCTTCTTGGCTAACAAGCTCTTCATATTTTAAACTAGGCACATGGCAGAAAATATCAAACCTGTCAATTAAGGGTCCAGACAACTTTCTTTTATAAGAGTAAACTTGGCTATTTGAGCAAGTGCATTCTTTGTCTGGGCTTCCATTATTGCCACACGGGCAGGGATTGGCTGCGGCTATTAAAGAGAATCTGGCTGGAAAACAAAAGCTTTGCCTTGTTCTTTGCACCATTATTTCGCCCTGCTCTAAGGGCTGGCGTAAGCTTTCTAAAACATCGCGGTGAAACTCTGGAAATTCGTCTAAAAATAAAATGCCTTTATGGGCCAGGGTTATTTCTCCTGGCCGCAAAGGATTGCCCCCGCCAATTAAAACAGATTCGGAGATCGAGTGGTGCGGGCTTCTGAACGGCCGATGAAATAATATAGGCAGTTCTTCAGACAAAAGCCCAGCTGCGCTATAAATTTTGCTTAATTCCAAAATTTCTTCTTTTAATAGAGCTGGCATTATAGAAATAGCAGCCTTGGCCATTAGGGTTTTGCCTGTGCCGGGTGGGCCCTGTAAAAGCAAGTTGTGCCCGCCAGCTATGGCAATTTCCATACCGCGCTTGGCATGAGCTTGGCCCCTTATCCAGTGCCACTGAATCTCAAAATTATTATTTGGCTTAAATTCATCTAAATTTGATTGAAACGGTTTTATTTGGATTCTTTTTTCAAGATAGGCTATGGCTTGTTGAAGGTTTTCCACTGGGATAATTTTTATTTCATTTGTTGGGCTTAGCAAGTTGGCCGCGGAAGCTTCTTTGGCATTTTGTGTGGGTAAAATAATCTCCGCAAACCCGCTTTCTTTAGCTAATAAAGCAAAAGAAAAAGCCCCCTTAATGGGCTTTAATTCCGCGTTTAAAGCTAGCTCGCCTAAGATTAATTTTTTGCTTGGATCGAATACTGCTTGCTCGGTGGCTAATAAATATGCTAAAGCAATGGATAAATCAAAATGACTGCCTTCTTTTTTTAAGTCCGCTGGGGACAAATTAACCACCACTTTTTTTGTTTGCGAATTTGGTGAGGAAAGGCCAATATTTTTTATGGCTGACGATACCCTTTCCTTGGCTTCGGCAATTGACTTGTCCGCTAAACCCACAATGCTAAAACTTCGCAAACCCTGATTAACAGAAATTTCTACTTCAATAAGCGTTGCGCCAATTCCTTGTAAAGCAGCTGAAAAAGTTTTGGCAAACATATTAGAAGTCGTTAATGAATGAAATGAATTTACGAATTCTTATACCCCGTTAAACGCGACCTCAAGGAGCTGTTTAACTGGGGTTTGTTTATATTTTTCACTGGGGTAAATCCGCATTACTATTCTTGGGCTTGTTCTCCAGCAGGTTCTTCGGTTTCTGGCTCGTTGGCTGTGGCGGTTTGTTCTTTGGGGATTTCTTTGGCTTGTATTTGGCTGACACTGCGGACATCAATTTTCCAGCCAGTAAGCTTGGCTGCCAATCTAACGTTTTGCCCTTCTTTGCCAATAGCTAATGAAAGCTGGTCGTCTGGAATAATAGCTTGCGCTTGATTTTTCGGCAAAATTTTAACTTCCAAAACCTTGGCTGGGGATAGGGCATTGGCAATAAATTTTTCTGGGCTTTCATCCCAAATAATAACATCAATTTTTTCCCCACCTAGCTCGTTGGTAACGGCAATAATTCTCGTGCCTCGTTGGCCCACCAAAGAGCCAATTGGGTCAATGCCATCTTCCAAGGCCTCCACAGCTACTTTTGACCTAAACCCAGCTTCTCTGGCAATAGCCCTAATAGCCACTTGGTTGGTGCCGATTTCTGGCACTTCAAGTTCAAAAAGTTTGGAAATTAATCTGGGGTAAAGCCGAGATAAAACAATTTGCGCACCCTTGGGCGTGTTTTCAGTTTTTAAAACAAAGAGCTTCATTCTTTGGCCAGGTTTGTAATATTCGTTTGGCGTTTGTTCTTTTTTTGGCAAAATGCCAGAAGTTCGGCCAATGTCAAAATACACAGCCATTGGCTCAATTCGCTGGACAATCCCGGAAACTACCTCGCCTTCTTTGTCTTTGAATTCTTTAAAGGTTTCTTCTTTTTCAATTTCTTTAATTTTTTGCAATATAACTTGTTTGGCGGTTTGGGCGGCAATGCGACCAAAGTCATCTTTGGTTTCTAGGGGTAAAAATACCTCTTCGCCAATTTTGGCGTCTTTTTCAATTTTTTTGGCCTCATCAAGCATAATGTGTCGTTCGGAATTAAACCTTACTTTTCCCTCTTCGGTTTCAAAGTCTTCACCAACCTCTTTTTTTTCTCTTATTTTCTCAATTTCTTCTTCTGACAAAACCATTGCTTCATCAACCACTTCTTTTACTTGCCAAAAGTCAAGGTGGCCAGATTTTAAATCTAGCTTGGCTTTTATTTTTTGCTTTTTCTTGCCATATTCTTTTTTGTAGGCACTGGCAATGGCTTCAGTGATAACATCAACTATTTTGTTTTCGGGTATGCCCCGCTCTTCAGCAATTTCTAAAACCGCTGAAGCTAAATTTTTTAAATCTAACATGTTTTTATTTTTTTAAGAAAATCGCCCCGTTCCTAATCAGAACCGAGCTTGGTTGTATCATAGCAAAAAAAATTTTTTTGTCAAATTTTTAGTTCTAAAAAGGCAAAAAAGGTTTGGGAGGTGACTGCAAAGGTTAATTATATAAGAATAATTAACACAGCAAACGTCACACCAAACCTTTTTATAATGTTCTCTCCCTAGAAAGAGGGAGAGGTATTTCTTGGTCAAAATCAGAAGTGATCTTGACCAGAAGATTAGCTTTAGTTTAAAAACCAGTCTTCTGGCCACCATCCTTATTACACGTTCATTATAGCAAACGCCCTAAAAAAGTCAAGAGCAAAATTAATAATCTCCGATAGCGTTTTCTGTGTGGCGGATAATATAGTCATTAATATTATTAAATTCTATGGCTATAATATCTATTTGTTGGTCAATGTCTAGGGCTAGATTTTTAGCAGATAAATAAATTTGGGTCATTTTTTGCAACTGGCTGGCTTTGTGAAACGTTATTTCATCTTCTGGCAAAAACTCTGAAGGCCTGCCCTGAGCTTGCCGAAGGGTCTTAACTTCCACAAAAATAATAGCTTTTTTGTGGCTCGCCACAATATCAAGCTCCCCCCATTTAGTTTTAAAATTTCTATCTAAAATTTTATACCCCTTTTTCTTTAAATAATCTTCAGCAATATCCTCGCCAACCTGCCCAATTTTCTGCCTTTGATTTTGCATTGTTAGAATTATTGCTATGGATTTATTTTTTGTTGAGGTTGTTGCGGACCAACAATAATTTGCCCAAATTGTTTGCCCCAAGATACACCATAAGCATTTTCATAGAGCTTTACAAATGTGCTTGCATTAAAAAATCCGTTAATCAAAATGTATGCTTCCCATAACAAATCTTGCAATGTATTGTCTGCAAGCTCAATTTTCAAACCAAAGGCGGTAAGCTTTTCTATGGATAAGGGACGAGAATGCATTAAATGTGTGTCGTAATCAGAAAAATAACTCACTGCCTTTTTGATTTTTTTATCAACATTTTTCTCGCCCTTGAACATATATTTTTTAAGCCAAGTTGAAACAAGCTCTTTTGATAGCTTTTCTGAATCGTCGCAAAGTTCTAAAAGTTCCAGTGAGTATTTTTCTATAAGTGGAATATATGCAGGTAGGGCCTCGGGTCCTTCTTTGGCGATTCGCTCTTTTGCCTTTTCAAAACCACGCTTAATAGAGCGAGCAGGAACGCCATTTATTTGTGGGTCTATTGGTCCTAAAATTGCACTTGGGTGCATAACAATTGAATTACCAGATAGAGCTAACATCGTTGCTGCTGAATATGCGGAATGTGGAATAAGAAAATTAACTTCCTCAAATTTGCCACGCAATAGTCCGACAAGACGCTCAGTTGCATCGGGTCGTCCGCCTGGGCTATGCAATAAAACATCAACCGATGCAGGGTCTTTGATAGAGTTAATAAGATCAGTAAAGCCGTCTACATCAGATAAGTCAATAAAATTTGGCGTGCCTGGTGGCATGCCTTCTAAAAATTTTGTGGCATAAATTAAAAGTGGACGACCACGAAGCGTCTCAATTTCTAAATAGCACGCCTTACGAAATTCAAATAATTCTGGTCCACTTATTTTTCCCTGTTTAGATTGTAGAAAATTATGCCAATCTTGCACTGTTCTAAATTTTTTACGCAGTTGTTGAGTAGTTTCCATGTGTTTCTATTTCAAAATTAAGCGTTGAATTAGAAGATGTTTTAAAAGTTAATTTTTTGCCCAACGCAACATCTACGCGATCAAGAATATCGGCAGTTTTTTTATAATCGTTGTAGAACTTTAATGCTTCAGAGTTTTGTTTCAAAACTTTTTTTGAAGCTATTTTTGATATCAATTTTAACTTAGAATTTTGCATATACTTTTTATTAAAGCTATTTTAGCATTTTTGACAGGAAAAGAAAAGGAGTTTTTACTTAATTATTTCTTTAAGTTTTTCTATTAAGTCTTCTGGGTTTGAGTATTCTATAAATGTGTCAGAAATATCTTTTAGTCCAGAGGAGGGTTTTGTGCCTGTTTTGTAAATGCAAATCACAGGGCAGGAAAAGGCATTGGCCCAGCCAATTTCAATGCCCAGACCTGTTTTAGAAAAGGAAACTTCAGCAATCATTAAGTCACAATTTTTTAGAAAATCTTTTGAATTAAAAAGCTCTTCGCTGTTTTCATGAGGTAAAACTATTTCATGGGCGGTATTAAGAGAACTTTCTCTAATAGGCTCATAAAGCTCTTTTTTAAAATCAAAATCCTTTGAATGACCAATATATATTTTCATGGTGGACCTGGGCGGAGTCGAACCGCCATCTTTGCAATGCGAATGCAATATTATGCCATT
>JAZDKU010000014.1:0-2654 GCA_043802745.1 bacterium
GACCGCAACCCAGCGGCAAATGTTAAACCAATAGTTGAATTAACTTGTGTTTGATTGACTCTTGGCATTCTGTATTCAATTGGGTCCTCAACAGTTGAAATATTTACCATTGGCTTATTTAAAATTTCCATCATTGAATAAAGCGTTGTTGTTTTGCCAGATCCTGTGGGGCCGGTAATTAAAATCATGCCAATCGGCTTTTTTAAAGCAATTTCAATTTGGTCCAATGCTTTCCCGGTAATTCCTAATTGCTCCAATGACAAGCCCTTAGTGGTTTCGGGTAAAAGCCTCATCACGATTTTCTCTCCATTAAAAACCGGTAATATGGAAACGCGGATAGAATATCTGTAGTCTTCAGCCTCGATTTTAAACCGACCGTCTTGGGGTAATCTATGTTCATCAAGCTTTAAATTGCTTAGCACCTTAATACGAGCCACAATACCCGACTTAGCTAAAACCGGCAAAGTCATGGCATCCCGCAGAATCCCATCAATCCTGTATCTTACTAAAACCTCGTTTTCCATTGGCTCAATATGAATGTCAGAAGCGCCCTGTAAAATAGCGTGCTTTAACAAAGTTTCAACAATCTTAATAGTTGGTATTTCTTGCGCTTTTTTTTCCAAATCATTTTCCGCTTCTTCTCCCTCTGTGTCTTGAATATTTTTTATTTCTCCTGTTTCCTGTTTAATAATATCGCCAAATTCTGCTTGTAAACTTTCTTGATATTGGGATAAAACATTTTTTATGCTTTGGGGAGTGGTTAATCTTGGCATTATCCGCAAATCTGCTTTTTTTCTAATAAACTCTATAGTTTTTAAATCATCTGGGTCAAGCATAGCCACTTCTAAATTTTTTCCTTGTTTTCTAAAAGCCACAATATTGTGAGTTCTGGCAATGGGTTCTGGAATAATTTTTAATATATCGGGCGATACTTTATCTTTTTCTAAATTTACAAAAGGAATACCTAAAATATAGGCTTTCAAGCGAACTAAATCTGCTTGCGATATTAAATTTTCAGCAACCAAAACACTTTCAACGGTTTCGTTTGATTTTTCTGCTTTTTTCAAGCAACTGTCAAATTGTTTCTCATCAACGAGCCCAGAGCTTACTATAAAAGCTTTTAGCTGTTGAGTTTCTACTTTCATGCTTTTGTGGTGCTCTCCATAACGGTTTTCACCTTTTCTAATATTTCCTTTAAAGTATAGTTTGATTTTACTAGATAAGTTTTTGCCCCCATTTCTAAAACCTTTTCTACGTGCTCTATCCTTTCTATATTAGTTAAAATAACCACTGGAATATCTTTTGTTGTTTGATAACCCTTTAGCGCCTGAAAAACCTCTATCCCATCTTTTTGGGGCAAAATTAAATCTAAAATGATTAGATCTGGCTTTTCGCTTTTAGCCAACCTTTCGCCAGCTACACCGTCCAAAGCGCTAATAACTTCAAAGCCATCTTCTCTAAAAGTATCTCCTAAACTTTTTTGTAAAGCTGACTCATCTTCAATAAGCAATATTTTTTTTGGCATATGATTTTTATTATATTTTAATTATATTTTAGGCAGACTAAACCAAAATGTTGAACCTTTATTTTCTTTTGAAGAAAACCCTACTTTCCCGCCCATTTTTTCAACAATTTTTTTAGCAATGTGCAGGCCTAAACCCGCTCCCCCAGTTTGCTTTTTAAAAACATTGTCTGAACGAAAAAATTTTTCAAAAATAAATCTTTTTTCTTTTTCTGGTATACCCACTCCGTTGTCTTTGATTTCAAAAAAAACTTTTTTCTTTTTTTTGTAAATTTTAATAGCCACTTCTCCCCCGCCCTTTGTATATTTTATAGCATTATCAAGAAAATTTTCTATCACTTGTTCAGTCCACAAAGAATCCCCCGAAACCCTTAAAGAATGGTCCCCAGAAAAAAGCGCCACATCAACATTAGAAGCCAAAGCAAAAGATTTAAACTTTTGCATAAGTTTTTGCGTGATGCTTTCTAAAGAAATCTCGTCTTCTGAAAGAAAGAAGGAGCCACTTTCAATTTTTGCCACAGTTAAAAGATTATCTATTAAATCGCTCATTCTTGTAGAATTTTCTTTTATAATGCTAAAGTATTCTTCTTGCTGTTCTTTGGTTTGCGCTGTTTTGGCTGAAGTTAAAAAATCCAAAGAAAATTTTATATTTGTTAAGGGAGCTCTTAGCTGATGAGAAATAATATGAATAAACTCGCTTTTTAACCTTGAAACTTCAGCCATTTTTTCAAAGCTATGAACAGTAACAAAACCAATTATTAATAAAAAAGCGCCCACTCCCAAAACCAATAAGCTAACCGCCGATGAGCTAGCAACGCGAAAAATAGTGGAAAAATAAGTAACCGCAATGACAACCATAATGACAATGCCAATAACAACAAATAAAAATTGCGGGCATTGCCAAGGAGAAACACCGTATTTTTTACACGAAGAAACAGGATTTAATGAGTCGAGCATTTTAAAGTTATTTAATTATTTATTATATCACAAACTATTCGTCAATGGGTGTTGATAAATCACCAAAAATCCGCTAAAATCTAATTGTTTATAAGCACGGGGTGTAGTGCAGCGGTAGCATAAGCGCTTTGGGAGCGTTTGACCTGGGTTCGAATCCCAGCACCCCGACAAAAAA
>JAZDKU010000015.1:0-67490 GCA_043802745.1 bacterium
ATGCCAATTGTTTCTCCTTGATTATCAATTTGGCATTTATTAGAAACATTGCTGGTGATAACTACTCTTAAAACCGCTTGGGAAAAAGTTATAAGCACTAAACCAATTATAAACCAAAATAAGGTTGGCACAACCATTAACAAAAACCCAATACCTAAAACAAGAAAAAGCCAAAATTCTAATTTTTTCTCGGAAAAATATTTCAGCCAAAACTTTTTTAAAAAAATTGCTTGATTTAAAACAACGATAATGCCAATTATAGCCATTAAAATCCCCACCGCCACCGAACCAAACCCGAAAATACTCGCCACATACAAAGCCAAGATTGCTTGCATGCTCACCGTGGCTAAATTGAATAAAAACCACACTGCATAATTTTTATAAAACAATTTATTTTTTATAGCCCTTTGAATGGGCGCGAATGGGTTAAAATCTTTAAAAGAAACTCTTAATTTTTTCTGATTGTCTTTATTGGCTAAAATTTTAGGATTGCTTTCTTTTAATAAAAAAACAGCCAAAGCCCCGTTAGTTAAGGCTAAAAACCCTACAAACCAAAAAGGGAAAGATGGAGATATGGGGCTTAAAAAACCGCCGAGCATTGGCCCCAAAATAAACCCCAAGCCAAAAGCAGCTCCAATCAAACCAATATTATGGGTTTTTTCTTTTGGAGTTTTGGCAATATCAATTAAATAGCTTTGGGCTGTGGAAAAATTCCCAGCTGCTACCCCGTCAATTATCCGACCAACAAATAAAAATATAGTATGAAAAGCGCCCGCAAAAACAAACCAGCCCAAGGAAGTGCTGAAAATACTAGCTATTAAAACAGGTCTTCGGCCATACTTATCTGACAAAGCTCCCAATAATGGAGTGCTTAAAAACGAGCATAAAGAAAAAACAGCGAATAAAGAGGTTACCAAAAAAGCAGAAGCTCCAAAAGAAGCAACATAAAAGGGCAGAATAGGAATAATAATGCCAACGCCAATGGCATCCACTAAAACTGTAAGAAAAATAATAGCTTTTTGCTTGCTCATGTCTTTTTTCGGAAAATGTGAGTTAAATTATAAGCTGCTATTCTTAAAGCTTCGGGCAAGAAAAAGAATGCGTATTTAATTAAAGTAAACAACTTCCAGCCATGGTAAATTGCCTGGGTTTGGCCAAGCAAAATCGCTTTTCTTAAATCATCGCTATTTTTTCCTTTAAAAATCGTATAACCTGTGCCAATAGCTTCGGGTATATGAGCGTCTGATGAGCCGATTTCTGATTTTAATAAAATTGTTTTATTGATTAAGCTGGCTCGCAAGTTTTCATCTTTTAAAGTGGGGGTGGCGTTAACTACTTCAATGCCATCTAATTGTTTGCCAAATTTTAATAATGGCTTCAAGCCAATGCCATCCATTAAAACAACGCCTGGTCTTCTTATGGACATAGCTTGAAAAGGATGGGCCGCAATTGCTAGCCCACCCTGTTCGTGAATTTGACGAATTGTTTCTTGGACGGTTTGATGCGACTCAATGGTTTTGTTTAAAAATAAGCCAACAATGTGGCCTTCTTGTGAATTTATTTCTTCACCCACGATTAAGTCAAACCGATAGCCCATTCCTTGCCAAGCTTTTTTTACTTTTAGGGCATTGTCAATGGAATCGTGATCGGTTAGGGCCACAACATCTAAATCAGTTTTTTCCTCAATATAGCTTAAAAGTTCTTTTGGGTCTCTTTCAATTAAATGCACATGCAAATCAGCTTTGCCCAGCCCAGCCATCTCTTCAATTTTTTTTAAACTAATCTTTGCCATAATATAATAATATTATAGCATTATTTGCCTAAATCACCGACATAATAGCCAGCCAAAAGACTGCTGGCGTATTGTGAGTGAGGCAAGCCAATAAAAGCTTGGGTAGCTTCCTTGCCACAATATGGCGTAATGGTATTTCTTCCTCCAGGATGAGTGCTTAAATAATTAGCAATAGAATAAACTTTATTATTAATAATAATCCAGCAATCCCCGGCTGTATTGTGTTTGGCTATTTGAATAGTTGTTAGTGTAAGGTCTGCGGTCGAAGTGGCATTAATAGCTGGAGACGGAATTTGTGGGTTCGGTGCATAGTATAAAAAAATACATAAAACCAAGATGGCTGTCCAAATAATTCCAGTTATTATTTTAAAACTTCTTTTATTAAGCGAGTTGTGCCGTGACAACAAACTTATCGTGCCAGTTAAAGAATGCAAGTAAAACAAAGGAACAAATAAAATTGGCGTTAGCACTAAGTGGATATAACGGCTGGTTGAATAATCAAGCCAAGGGGTTAAAGAAAATTTAACCATTAAAAATCCAGACAACAAAAAAACCAAAGTGGTTATTGTTAAAAGCCAGGCTGTAGCCCTTAAAATTTTATAAAAATTAAACATCCTTTTCTAATTTCTTGGCAATTCTTTTGGTAATTTCACGATAAAGCAACACAGCCAAAAGCGCAGCTCCTAAAAAAATTAGCAACACATAGCCCTTATTGTTAGCATATTGACTAATTGCTGTATAACTAGACCCGAAAAAATATCCTAAAAAAATAAAAAATAGTGTTTTCGGTATGCTAATCAAAGATGCCACTTTAATAAATCTCTTAAAAGGAAACTTGCTATTGCCAACAATGGCAAGGGCTAGGGGAGAGGCCACTGGCGATATTTTTATAGCTAAAAGGACTTTTTTGCTATGTTTTTCTAAAAGTTTTTTTAATTTCTCTATTCTTTCCTCTGATAGTCCAAAATAATGGCCATATTTATTAATCACAGCCAGCCGAGTAAGATATCCTGTAAAATACCAAACAAAATCGCCAACAAGGTCGGCAGCGAAAGCTAGGGAAAAAATAACAAAAACATTTAAATAGCCCAGAGAAGAAGCAAATGCCGAAGCAATAGTAATGAGCGGGCCCTCAACAACCATTATTAAAAATATTAAAAAATAGCCATGATGAATGGCCCATTGCAAAGCAAGTGGAAATGTTTGGGGTAAAGTAAAAAACATATTGTATTTGCCTTAACGTTGCCTATATCTCAAATTTTCAACTTTACTCGCCACAGCCACTTTTAGCTTGTGGCTTTCTTTTTTAATTTGATAATCAGCAGAGTCAATTTTTTTGTGAACAAAAGCTATTCTTTCTTGAGCCTTAGCATAAACAGATGGAGAAGAAATAAAGACAAGCAAAACAACTGAAACAATTAAAAGCGGTTCCAAAATTATTTGGCTAACACGGCTTTCCTTTCTTATGGGCTTTAATTTATTAAAATTATTTCTTTTTAAAAAAACTCTTGAAAAAGTGGCCGGGCCATAGCGAAGAATCCAAGAAATTAGCCCATATTTAAATCCTCGCCCTGATGTTTTAACTAAAAAATAAGAGTCTAATTTTACTGTGCCGAATTCTTTTATTCGTTGAGAAATATCATGTTCCTCGTTTATTTGCAGGCTAATATTAAAACCGCCAGTTTTTAAAAAACAAGTTTTTCTAACTGCAAAATTAGTTCCAGCTAAATTCCAGCCATTGCTTAGAAATTTATCCAAACAATTAAAGGCGCGAATAGAAGAAAGAAACCCCATTCTTATAAGAAAAGGCCCGGATGATAAATTATAAAGCCCACCAAAAGCGGCTAAGTTTTTATCTTCTTCAAACTCTGTTGCTATGGTCGAAAGCCAATTTTCTGGCACAATAGTGTCAGCGTCAGTGTAAGCAATAATCTCACCTAAAGAAGCAACGGCTCCGGCTTGACGCGCCGAGCCAGTCCCTCTTTTTGGTTCAAAAACAACTTTTACTCCTGCTTGTTTGGCAATTTGGCTGGTTTTGTCAGTACTATTATTATCAACAACAATTATTTCAAAATCGCCTTTAAAATCTTGCTTTTTAAGCGAAGTTAAACAAGCAGGCAAATAATCTTCCTCATTGTAAGCTGGCACAACAACTGAAATTTTCATCATCCTGTATTATACCTTATTTTCTGGCATTTTGATAATGTCATTGGGCCAGCCGTATTCAGTCGGGTCAAAACCTTGCCCACAAATCGTATCAATAAGAGCTACTGACACTTGATAAGGGTCAAAATTTGCAGCAGGTCGCCTATCTTCTAAATAGCCTTTGCCTTTGTTATTTGTTTCCATGGGAATACGGATAGAAGCGCCTCGGTCAGACACGCCATAGCGAAATTCGTAAATACTGCAAGTTTCATGCTTGCCAGTTAAGCGCTTGTCATTATCAGCGCCATAAACCTGAATATGCTGATTATGAAATTTTTTTAATTTTTCACAAGCCTCTAAAATAATTTTAATGCCTCCCTCCTCACGCATAGCTTTGGTAGAAAAATTAGTGTGCCCGCCTGTGCCATTCCAGTCTCCGGCCATAGGTTTTGGGTCAAGCTTGGCATACATTTCAAAATCCTCCCCATGCCTATATAAAATCCAGCGAGCTAGCCATAATTGGTCAGAAGATTCAAGTGGATTTAATGGGCCCACTTGAAACTCCCACTGAGCTGGCATAACTTCAGCGTTAATACCGCAAATAGCCAGGCCAGCTTTTAAGCAATCTTTCAAATGGGCTTCCACTAATTTTCGGCCATAAACCTCATCACAACCAACCCCGCAATAATAACGGCCCTGGGGGTGAGGAAACCCCTGGGAAGGCCAGCCAACTGGCCAGTCTTTGCGATAAAGCGTATACTCTTGCTCAAAGCCAAAAATTGGCTCTTGCACTTTATGCTTTTCATAAAGCTCAACCAATTTTGAGCGGGTATTGGTTTTATGAGGCGTGCCATCAGGATTTAAAACCTCGCACATTACCAAAATATTATTTTCACCCCGAATTGGGTCAGGTATATAATAAACTGGCTTTAAGATGCAATCGCTAAAGTGGCCTTGGGCCTGCTCGGTTGAAGAACCATCAAACCCCCACAAAGGCAAGTCAGCTAAAGATAAAACCGGACCGTCAACAATTTTTGTTTTTGAACGAAGTTTGGCGGTTGGCTTTTTACCGTCCATCCAAATGTACTCAGCCATTATTTTGTTTGTCATAAAGATAATTTTAGTTTATTTTTAAATAATTTCAACGCTTCAAACCAAATTAAACTTGCGAATACAGCTAAAATCACAAAAAGATAATCTTTTAAATGTAAGTAAGTTAAATGGAAAATATTAGAAAGAAATGGGATATATAACACAGATAACATAGCAAGAAAAGTGCCACCCAAAACAACATACAAAGTTTTGTTTTTAGATGAAATAATCTGGATAATATTTTTATTCCACGATAGATTTACAACAATAAGCATTATGTTTGACAGCACCAAAGATACAAACGCCAAAGAGCGAGCCTCAACTTCGGGCCTACCCGACTTAACAGCAAAGAAAAATACTAAAAACACAGCAACCAATATTCCCAACCCCTGTGCTATGCTTATAAGCACAGTTTTGCGATTAAATATGGGCTGATGAATGCCCCTTGGTGGCCTGCTCATAATTTTTTTATCTTCTTTTTCTGCTTCAAAAACAGTTGAACAAGCAGGATCAATAATCAATTCCAAAAAGGCTACATGAATGGGCATTAAAACCACTGGAAAACCAAAAGCCAGCGGAAGTAGAGACATCCCAGCGATTGGCACATGAACAGCCAAGATATATCCCATGGCTCTTTTTAAATTATCATATATTCTTCTGCCCAAACGCACTGCCACAACAATTGAAGAAAAATTATCATCCAGCAAAACCAATGAAGAAGCCTCTCTGGCCACATCTGTGCCCCGCTCGCCCATAGCAATTCCTATATGAGCGGCTTTTAGGGCAGGGGCGTCATTAACCCCATCGCCTGTCATAGCCACAACCTCGCCATTAGCCTTTAGCGCATTAACGATTAATAATTTTTGTTCTGGCGCCACTCTAGCAAATATATTATTTGTTTTTATTTTTTCTTTTAATTCATCGCCACTCATTTTTTCTAATTCATCGCCACTTATATAATTGTCTGTATCTTTTATGCCTATTTCTTTAGCAATAAACTGGGCTGTTCCAGAATAATCCCCAGTTATAACAATCACCCTCATTCCAGCGTTATATGCCTCTTTTACCGAAGCAAAAGCATCCGCTCTTGGGGGATCAATAAACCCAAAGAGCCCGGCAAACTCAAAATTTAAATCGTGCTGATTTTTTGGTGGCTCGCCAGCTGAAAAATTTGCCCTAGCTCCCGCTAATATTCGCAAGCCATTTTGAGACATTTCTTTAACTATTTTTAAAGTTTCTGATTTTTCTTTTTCGCTTGCATGGCACAATTTTAAAATTGCTTCTGGAGCACCTTTCGAAGCAATAACAAAATTATTTTCTGATAGTTGCCAAACTTGGGAAAAAGCTAGCAAGTCCTTTGATAAAGGATACTCTTTTATTAATTTCCAGCCACTAATCGAGCACTGGCTGTCTTTTAAATGCAGGCCTTCTGCTCTGTGAAGCTCTTTTTCAATTGGGTCAAAGGGATCTTTTTGGCTTGCTAAAAAACCTACTTCTAAAAGATTGCTGAATTCCTCTGATAATTTGCTATTTTGAGCAAGCTCATCCACATCTAAAAAAGAACCTTGCGCGTGCAAACTAACAAGTTGCATTTTATTTAGCGTTAAAGTTCCAGTTTTGTCAGCGCAAAGAACAGTGGCGGCTCCCAAAGTTTCAATAACTGCCGAGCGCCTGGCTAAAACTTTTCTTTTGGAAATACGCCATGCCCCTAAAGTTAAAAATATCAAAAGCACCAGTGGAAATTCCTCAGGCAAAACTGCCATACCAAGCGTTAAGCCTGCTAAAAATCCCTGGACGATACTCCCCCTTGATAGAATATAAATTAACACCACTAAAAGACAAAGAAAAAGAACTATTATGGCCACATAGCGCACTATTCTGGCCGTTTCTTTATGTAAAAGCGTGTCTTCATCTTTTATTGTTTCTATGCTTTTACCAATTTTTCCCATTTCTGTATTTATTCCAACTGAAAAGACTTTAACGACCCCTCGGCCACTCACCACCAGCGAGCCAGAGTACACAAACGGCAAATCATCTCCCCCTGGCCTTTGGTGTTCAAGTTTTCCGTCCCATGGTATTTTTCTTACTGGCATTGACTCCCCGGTAAGAAGCGACTCATCTATTAAAAGATTTTCGCAAGACAAAACAACTGCGTCTGCTGGAACTCTATCGCCTTCACGAATAATAACAATGTCATTCCTAACCACCTCTCGCCCGGGAACCCTTATTTGCTGGCCATCTCTTATTACCAATGCTCGGGGGCTTGATAAATGCTTTAAGGCATCAAGCGTTTTTTCAGTTTTTCGGCTTTGATAAAAAGTAATGCCAATAATGACAAACACGCAAAATAAAAGCACCAGAGCATCTCTTGGCTCGCCCATAAAAAGATACACTGCTCCACAGCCAACCAATAATAAAAGCATGGGCTCTGAAAGAACCCTAACCAGCATAAAAAACCAGCTCTGTTTTTTTTGCGATGGCAACTCGTTGTAACCATCTAATAGCAGAGCTTTTTTTGCCTCCTCCCCCGAGAGACCTGCGATTTGCTTATCCATAAACCTTATCCTTTAAGTAATTGTCTAAAATTTCAGCGCTTGGAAAAAACAATTTTTCTGGCAAGCTGGTTAGCTCAAACCATTGCCATTCTGTTATTTCATCTGGCTCCATTACTTTTGCCTCGCCTTGAAAATCTTGGCATAAAAATCCAAGGGTGACAAAATGGGCGTCTTCCACTCTATCGTTGGCAATACTGATAAATTTTAATGTGTCTTGATTTATAATAATGCTGGTTTCTTCTTCGGTTTCTCTAGCCACAGATTGCTCAAAACTTTCTCCAAAATGCATTTTGCCTCCAGGCATTGTCCATGTGCCTTCCCCGTGCAATTCCGAGTCTGCTTTAGCGGCATCCTCGTGCCTCTTGCCCAAAAGCACTTTATTATTTTTTAAAATAAACACCCCGAACCCCACCCCCACTTTTTTATTTTGTTGCTCCATATGTTTAAAATAATTTAAAAGAATTATTATTTAAAATTTCTCTAAAATAAGAACATAAATCTTCCATGCCCCCTAACTCATCTATTGAAAGCCACTTAAATTCTGTGTTCTCGTTTTTATCTAGTTCAACTTGACCATCAATTGTCCCAGCATACGTTAAACGCACTATATGCTTACCCGAAACCCTAAAAATATCCTGCGCTCCAATTAATTTTGGGATTTCTATTAAGTCAAGCTGGGTTTCCTCTTTTACCTCCCTTTTTAAGTTTTCAAATAAGCTTGTGCCTGGCTCAATGCGACCACCCACAATGTCCCAAACACCCGAAGCATTTGGATACTTTTCCTTGGAGCGCTTTACTGCTAAATATTTCCCGTCTTTATTCTTTAATAAAATTTTAACGCCTACTTGTAATTCCATAATTTTATTTTACACAATGAAATATTAAGCCAACTGGGTAGTCTAATTTTTCAGAAAATCTTGGCGCAGCTTTTAACAAAGCCTTTGTTATTTCTGGCTCAAGGACTTTTTTCACCACAAAACCGCTTACGGTTAGCTGGTTAAAATAATCTGAAAAAGTTTTTTGAAAATGATCCACCTCAAAGGTTTTTTTATATTTTTCAGCCAACTCTGGCCTAGCTTTGTTATCAACGCCCATAACATATTTTACATGGCCTCGATAAAAATAATTTTTTAATCCTTTAAATTTTTTTGGCTCAACTCCTATCTGCTCTTGGGCAAAAGCAAACAAATTCCAAGATGGATGCACTATAGCAAAAGTGAAAATGCCTTTCTTTTTTAAAACTCGAAATGCTTCTTGGATTGGTGTTCTAATATTCGCAACTTCATTTAGCATCATTACAGAATAAATAATATCAATAGAATTAGAATTTACCCTCCACTTTCTTGTTGCGTTTTGTTCTAAAAAAGTTATTCTTTTGTCAGAGCATTTCTCTTTAGCATAATTCAAATTATACTCCGATATGTCCATTAAAATAACTTTTTTAGGCTTTTGGTTAAGAAATTTTTTAGCCAAATAGCCATTGCCACAGCCAAGCTCCAAAACAACCTTATTTTCTAAGCTTCCGATAAGCTTAAACATAGCTGGGTCCAAAGCAAACCTTTTATAAACCTCGCCCGAGTCCCCAGCCCTATCATTCCAATATTCTGCAAACTCCTTATTTTGATAAATCGATTTCATATTTTATAACTGAAAATAATTAAAAATGTCTAATATGCCGTTTTCGTCAATATCGCGACCAATACAAGATTTTTCTTTGCCCTTAGTTAAAACTTTATTTTTTAATGCCAAAGAAGCATTGCCCATTGCCCCGCCATAACCGCACAACTCGATAAACCCCCAGTCCAGAGGGCTGTCTCCACAACCCAAAATATTCTCCAGGTTAATTCCCAGACCGTCGCTAATATCCAAAGCCCCCTGTTTTTTATCAACTCCCTTGGCTGTTATTATAGCAAATTGCCAAGGCAAGGCTGAGGGGTGAATCGACCACTGCAAGCTTATAGAAAACATGAAAGGAAGTAAAACTTTCTCTACCTTGGCCTTGGCTCCTTCATTGGGAACAATAGGCATAATTTTGGTAATTTCGGAGGAGAAAACTTCTTCGGCTAAAGAAACGACTATCCGAGGCTCTCTTTTCAAAACTTCTAAATGTTTTGAAAAGATATTCTGGTCCAAGCGATCTTTCTGAACTAAATATGTTTCGCCATCGTAAAATTCTGTATAAATATGTTGTTCTAAAAGAGCTTGAATAACTTGAATGGCTATCTGGGTATCAATTAAATACTTGCGAAAAACATACTTACTTTTAGGATTAAAAATAAAAGCGCCCCCTTCGCTAATATGAATATTGTCTAAATTTGCTTCGTTAATGATTTTTTCTATAGCAAAATATGGCTTGGCTGTGCACAAGCTAATTGGCGTGCCATTATTCCTAATCCTCCTTAAGGCCATTATTACCTCTGGATGCGGATCTGGAAAGTTAAAACCCTCCTTAGCCCCCACCAAAACCCCGTCAACATCTAAAATTAAAGCTTTTATCATAAATAAGATTAAATATTTGTGAGCCTATCTATTTACTAACAACAATGCAAGAGTTGTTTTTAAATTTATTTATTTCAGCACAAGCTTCAGCGCTATTATCATAATGCAAATCAATATTATTCTTTTTTATTTCTCTTACTTTATATTCACCTTCTTTCTGCCAAAACTTCTTCCTAAAAATAACTTCGTCGTAATAATCAATATTATTTCTCTTTAAAAAATAATAGATTATCTTAGCACACCTTTGGTTAGTATAGGTTAAAATAATAATTTTATTTCCCTCTATCCTTGACCGCTTCATTAGCTCTATTACCTTCTCATTTCTCTTACAAAAAAACGTATAAGTAAAAATGAACGTTTTAAAATTACTTAGAAAACAGAAAATGATGTAAAAAAACTTTTTTTTAATCATCTTTCCACCGGTCTTAAAAACAATAATAGTATCGTGCAAATCAAAGCTAATTATTTTGGCCATAAAATTATTAACGCTTTAAGCTAGCTCTAAAATAACTACGGAAATTATGCCAACAACAATGCCCGCTATCTGCATGGGGGATAAAGTTTCTTTGAAATAAAGCCAACTGGCAAAAGAAAGAAAAATTACATTAAAAATAACAATAATCACCGAGGCCACCACAATATTTTTAAATTTAAAGCTCTGGGCTAAAAAAGTTAGCCCGACCAAATAAGTAGCAAGCCCAATAAAATAAAAAAGATAGCCGTTGGTGCTTACCCATTTTTTCATCAAAATATCCCCAATGGTTAAAATAAGCCCGCCAATTAGTAAAAGCACAATTGCAATGCTCATATGTTTTTAAAAATTTATCTTTGTCATTCTTTGATAAAGGGAGAAAAATCTAGTTGGTATTCGGGTATGCCAAGCGAAAGCCCGTAGCTTTTTGCTTGGTTGTACTGCTCTTTGCTTGCTCTGTCTATATAAAAAACTTTATCACGAAAAACGATGTAGTGGTGAGTGTCGTTTTTAAAATCCGCATACCACGAACCCTCGTGGCTATAATCAAGCGATTTGCTAATTTTTTCAGCAACTTCTTTTGCTTTGTCCTCTGAAATTTCCACCTTATGGAGCGTCCACTGCAAAAGCCAAGGAGTTTTATGTTTCTCCACAACCTGCTCAACCTTAGTGCTTAAAATTTTTACATCCAAAAGCACGCTTTTATCCTCCAAACTTTCCTCAATAATTGTCCCTTGGTAGTTCATAGGTTTTTTAAAATTTTTCAAGCGCTTCTATTGCTCCAATAATCCAACTGGTTCTTAGCTTATCTTTCATGGAATAAATCTCTTCTTTTGTAAACCACCCAACATCAAGTAACTCATCTTTAGGAAAATTTAACTCACCCCCGATTATTTTTGCTTCAAAAGCGTGCCTAACTGACTCTTTAATGCTGTCCTGCCAAATTCCGATTTTTCTAACTAACTCAACATCATACCCTGTTTCTTCCTTACCCTCTCTAATAGCTGCCTCCTCAATAGTTTCGCCAACATCAACTTTGCCAGCCGGCCAATTCCAAAGACCGTACTGTGAGGGCATACTTTCTTGCACTAATAAATATTTATCGTCTTGTTTAATTACAACCCCAGCAGCAACATATGTTTTCACAAATTCTTTTTCCATATAGCTACTTATAAATTTCTGTGCGGAGAGGGGGAGATTCGAACTCCCGGTGCCTTGCGACACACACGCTTTCCAAGCGTGCGCACTAGACCAACTATGCGACCTCTCCATTTATCCAAATACTACTTTAAATTTTTAGGCCGCGCAAGTCCCACTAGAAACAGAGTTTCTAACGGGATTCGTTCTGACTTATTTGATATCCAGACCTCGTAAAGCAGATACTCTTTCTTCAACAGGAGGGTGAGTTAAGAATAACTTGGTTAACCAGTTGCCTGCTCGTTTGCCTTTAAACGGAGAATAAATAAATAAATGGGCAGTGGAGTTGTTGGCTTTTCTCATTGGGCTTGGGTCGCTTGCAATTTTTTCTAAAGCGCTGGCTAACCCCTCGGGGTATCTTGTTAAAAGCGCCCCCGAAGCATCCGCTAAAAACTCTCGCTTGCGAGAAATAGCCAATTGAATAAGAGTAGCGGCAATTGGCGCTAAAATAGCAGCCACCAAAGTTAAAACCAACATTATAGCTCCAATTTTTGAATCATCATTATCTGAACGCAAACCCCCAAACATACTCATGCGCAAAAAGAAATCAGCCATTATAGCCACCACCCCAGCCAAAACCACAATCACGGTTTGTAGTAGCATATCTTTATTTTTAATATGGCTTAATTCATGGGCGATAACTCCCTCAACCTCCACTTTATTTAATTTTTGCAACAAACCAGCTGTGACCACTACCACTGCGTGATTATAATCCCGACCTGTGGCAAAAGCATTTGGCTGGGCTTCGGGCATGACATAAATTCTTGGCATAGGTAAACCACTAGCTATACAAAGATTTTCCACAATATGAAAAAGCTCTCGATTGTCTGCTTCTTGGATTGGCTGGGACTTTGTCATGGCTAAAACTAATTTGTCGCTCCACCAATAACTACTAATGGAACTGAAAATGCTAAAAAACACAGCAAAATACAAAATGCCAGGGGCATTAAAATATCTTGATAATAACCAACCAAACCCAATTATCACAACCAAAAATACGGTTATCAAAAACCAAGTTTTGCGAATATTTGAATCTGCTTGCGTGTATAAAGTAGACATAAAAAAGTGATTGAGTCATTGAGTGACTAAGTGATTAAATTACTTAATCTCTTAATAACTTGATGACTAATTCTTAACTTGTTTTACCATGAGCCTCCGCCTCCGCCACCGAAGCCACCTCCAGAAAAACCGCCACTAAATCCGCTACCATCCTTTCCGCCCCCTGGCTGACTTGCTAAAGCTCCGCCAATACCAGCTAGGGATTTGTTTAAAGATTCTGAAAAGTTAACCGGACTAAAGTATGTTCCATAAACCGCGCCTTCATACCAAGTTGGCGGTGTTTTATAAATCCCTTCAAATGCTTTGGCCCATTTTTTTGTACAGCCAAATATAATGGCATAGGGCAAGAACTTTTCAAAAATATTTTCTTTTTCCTGAAATTGCGCCCGATATTTTTCTGCCCTGGTGATGTATTCTTTAAACCCTAAAATATGCCACATCATCTCTGTGCCCTTTTTACTCTTCTTTGGCATAAGGGCGCCAAATATAATAAATAAGAATGCGCAAGTTATTATAATAAAAGCATACCATCCATTTAAATTTCTTACAAAAGGAATAAATATTGAAAGAACTTTAATAAGAATAAAAGATCCTATCAAAAGCCCCATACCAATTCCTATAAATGTTGATTTTGCCTTTTCTGGATCAGAAACAAAATAATCGTCAAGCACCATTTCTGTTGAGACATTTTCTTTTATCTCTTTAAACTCCTCATAAAATTTTTGACGCAATGAAGAAACCGCCACTTCGCTCTTTTGAACGAATAACTTAGAAAGCAAGGTCCATTCAAAAGGCTCTAGTGTTTTGTCCATTACATAATCTTTTTGTTTAATAAATGTCCAGTCCTTGGTTTTGCCAATAAATTTCTTTTGCTCTGTTTCTTTTATCTTTATGTATCCCTTAACCGCCAAATCAATAATTGTAGCCGACAAATCGATGTAGGTGGTTTTTTGTTTTAAAATATATGATACCTCTATTGGGCGGAGCTCGTTTGGCAAGTCATATTGCACCATAATAGATCTGTGCAACTTTATATCTCTACCCTTTTTCCACCAAACAGAAAATAAGTAAACAAACATTAAAACCGGTATAATAAGCGGCCAGTACTTTTTAGCAGAATCTGTTATTTTTTCTATTGTGCTTGGCGGGCTAACCACGCCCTTTGGCCAGCCGAATACCACGGTTAGACCCTCTCCTTCATCCAGCAAGCGAGTAGTTCGGAAATGAGCTGTTCCATCAAAAGAATATTGACAATCTTCTCTTGTTGAACCAAACTGCCCCACATAACATTTTAAATTTTTTTCTCCTAAAAAATCTTCTACTTGCGGAAAATTAATGTTTATCAAAACGCCTTCGATTGGCACAGGCCAATTATTGCCAGTTACATTCCAATAAAACTCGTCGTGGTCGGGCAAAAACTTTACAGCACCCTTAACTAAATAAGTGATGATGTATTGATGCTCCCCAGTAATTGTTTGGTTGGCATCGCCGATTTTTACTCTAATATTATCGCCTGTTTTTGACAAATCGTATTTATACTTATTGCCATTTTCATCAACCACACTTTTCACATCAACGTTAATATCTTTTGTATAAATATCCCGGTAGATGCCGTGCCTGTACTCTGTGCCAAAATCATAAAAAATATCCTCGGTTATTAAAACCGAACTATTCTTCTGAATTTGCGCCTGCACATCATAGCTATTTATTTTTTCTTGTGCCAAAGCAAAGCTACCAATAAACAAAGCTATTAAAAAAATAAATAAAAATACTTTAACTTGAAAATTTCTTTTTACCATAAGACGAAAACAGGCCCAACCTAACAGCTTGCTGGGTTGGGCCAAAGCGAGCTGTTAATTAAAACTTAACTTGAGGGGCTTGTTTTTCGCTAGGTTCTTGTATTTCAAAAAGATCCATCTTTTTGAAGCCAAATATCTTGGCTGCAATATTAGAAGGAAAACTCTCAATTTTAATGGCTAAGTCCCGCACATTAGCATTGTAAAACCTGCGAGCAGCCTGAACCTTATCTTCAGTATCAGTTAATTCTCTTTGTAATTCTAAAAAGTTAACTGAAGCCTTTAAGTCTGGATAATTTTCGGAAACAGCAAACAACGACTTTAAAGTGCCCGCCAAAACGTTTTCTGCTTGGGCTTTATCAGTCACACCTTGAGCGCCCATGGCATTTGCTCTAGCTTGAGTGACTTTTTCAAACAGCTCTCGCTCATGTGTGGCATAACCTTTAACTATATTTACTAAGTTTGGAATCAAATCGTACCTTCTTTTTAACTGAACATCAATATCAGCCCAGGCCTCTTTGGCTCTGTTTTTTAAACTCACCAAGCTATTATAGAAAACAACCATAATAGCTACGAACAACACAATAACACCTAAAATTATTAACATTGTCATACTTTTGTTAAAGCCCGAAACCATAAACCAGAATGCCGAACAAATACAAAAATATTTAAGTATTTTTCGGATTTCGGATTTCGGATTTTTTTAATTATTTTGGTAAGTTGGCAATAAAGATTGCCAAGGCAGGGTGCTGAACCAATAACTTATCGTTGAATAATTTTACCACTGCCATAAAATCATCAACTTCTTCTTTAAACGTTTCCGGACCCACAAAAACTTCCCTGCCCTCTTGGGCCAAACTTCTTAAATAATGGCACAAAATTTCATCAGTTTTCTTTTGTTTTAAATAACTGATTATTTTTTTAAACTCTCCTCTGTCAAGAAAAACCCCGTGGCAAAAATCACAAATATCAACCTTTATTGTCGAATGGTTGTAATTTACCTCATAAAGCGGGACTGCATCAACCGGACAAATCTTAGCTGTTTTACCCATATGAAATTTTGTGGCCTCGTTCCACAAATCAACATCAAGCCATTGCAATGATTTATCAGCTTGGTCTTTGGCTTGCCTTAGCTCATCTTCTGAAAACCAAACTCCCAAGCACCTTGAGCAATAGTCAACATTGATGTTATAAAACATCGCTTTTTTCATTTCTTCACCTTGATGCGTTGGACATTTCATACGATTGTATTATAACAAAAAATTGTCTCAAAATCAATTGTAAAACAAAACCGCTCCGACAAGCTTGTCGGAGCGGTTTTGTTTTGCTTGATTCCTAATTCCTAATTCTTAATTCTTGTGTTTAGTAGTCCATCCCTCCCATTGAGGGCATGCCGCTACCCATAGCTTTGTCATCTTTCTTTGGAGCTTCAGCTACTACTGTTTCGGTGGTAAGCAACATACTGGCTCCTGAAACCGCGTTTTCTAGGGCCGAGCGAACCACCTTGGTTGGGTCAACAATACCTACTTTCATCATATCTTCCTCGTACTTCCCCGTGGCCGCATTAAACCCGTTAACAATCTTGCCATTTGAATTTACTCTTAGAGCAACATGCTCTGCCACCAAAGAGCCCTCGGCCCCAGCATTGTTGGCAATCAATCTTAACGGCTCGGATAAAATTTCATATAAAATATGCGCTCCGGTTTTCTCGTCTTTATCTTCAAAATTTAATTTGTCCAAATCTTTCAAAATTTCTCCAGCTCTTATCAAGGCTACTCCGCCTCCTGGCACAATACCTTCAGCAATAGCCGCCTTAGTAGCATTTAAAGCATCCTCAGCTTTGTGCTGTTTAGCTTTTTGCTCCACTTCAGTGGCCGCTCCCACTTTAATGACTGCCACTCCGCCCGACAGCTTGCCTAATCTTTCTTGCAATTTTTCTTTGTCAAACTCGCTTTCGGTTCTTTCAATTTCTGCTTTTAATTGTTTTATTCGCTCTTCTATTTTTTGTTTATTGCCCTCACCATCCACAATAGTGGTGTTTTCTTTAGTAGCAATAACTTTTCTTGCCTTGCCAAGCATTTCTAATTCTGTTTTTTCCAGGGTTAAGCCTCTCTCTTCAGAAATAACTGTGCCCCCAGTAACAATGGCAATGTCTTCAAGCATTTCTTTTTTTCTATCGCCAAATCCTGGAGTTTTAATGGCCAATCCATTAAACACCCCTCTCAATTTATTAACCACCAAAGTGGCCAAGGCCTCCCCGTCAATTTCATCAGCAATAATAACCATTTCTTTTTTGCCAAGCTTGGCTACTTTTTCTAAAATTGGTAAAATCTCTTGAACAGATGAAATCTTTTTATCAGTTATTAAAATATAAGCATCTTCGGTAATAGCTTCCATTTTTTCTGCGTCTGTCACCATATAAGGAGAAACATAGCCTTTGTCGAACTGCAAGCCCTTAACTACTTCCTTAGAAAGCCCGAATGTTTTTGATTCTTCAATAGTAACCACGCCATCCTTGCCAGCTTCCTCTAAAACATCGGCAATTAAAACGCCCATTTCTTTATCTTCAGCGGAAATTGTGGCTACTTGCACAACTTCTTCTTTGCTAACAATTGGCTTTGATATTTTTTTCAATTCCTCAACTACTAGTTTGCTGGCTTTTTCAATACCGCGTCGCAAGGCCAATGGATTAGCCCCGGCCGCCACATTTTTAAATCCCTTAGCAATCAAGGCCTGCGTTAAAACCACGGCTGTGGTAGTGCCATCTCCAGCTGTGTCATTGGCTTTTGAGGCCACTTCTTTAACAATTTCCGCGCCCATATTTTCCACCTTGTCTTCTAATTCAATTTCTTTGGCAATAGTTACCCCATCATTAGTAATCATGGGTGAGCCATAGCCCTTGTCTAAAATAACATTTCTGCCCTTGGGGCCAAGCGTAACCTTAACTGCGTCTGCCAATTTATCAACGCCAGCCTTTAATTTTTTGCGAGCATCTTCTGAATATAGTATTTGTTTTGCCATAACTTTTATAAGCCAGAAACCCTAAACCAGAATTCCTAATAAATGCCTAAATGCCTAATTCCCAATTTTTCGGATTTCGGATTTCGAGCTTCGGGTTTTAATGATTTTATTCTAAAATCGCCAAAATATCTTCTTCTTTGACAATTAAACACTCCTTATCGCCAACTTTTATTTTTGTAATACCATAGGGCTTAGAAAATAAAATTTTGTCGCCTACTTTTACAGCCACAGGGACTTTCTCGCCTTTTACTGTTTTTCCCGGGCCAACCGCCATAACTTTGGCTTCCTCTGGCCCTTCTCTGTCTGAATTTTGAGGCACAAAAAAACCAGAATCGGTTTTTTCTTTGGCCAAAACTGGCTCAATTAACACATGATCAGATAATGGTTTGATAGTCATATTTTTTTAATTTTTTTCTTAGTATTTATATTCTACTCTAATCCCAGTCCTCGTCAATATCAATAGTTATTAAAATTAAGCGGAAAATCTTGACTTCACCAACTTTTTGTTTTTTAATAGTAGTCATAAATTTATTCCCTGCTTAATATGAACAGCTTACTCCTTCCCCAAATCTTGTCAACTCCCTGCGCTACCTCGCAAATATTTTCCTGTCCAGCTGGTTTTGTTTTGGCTAATTTGTGTTGGTGTGCCTTCAGCTACAATCTGTCCGCCTTTTTCTCCGCTATCTGGGCCCAAGTCAACAATCCAATCAGCCTGATTAGCCAAATCCATATTATGTTCAATAATAATTACTGTATTACCCTTATCAACTAAGGCTTTTAAAACAAACAAAAGCTTGTTTGTATCGTCTGGATGCAAGCCAGTGGTTGGCTCATCAAGAATATATAATGTTTTACCCGTAGATTTCTTTGACAGCTCAGTGGCTAATTTTATCCTTTGCGCTTCCCCGCCCGACAAAGAAGTAGCTGACTGGCCAAGCTCAACATAAGAAAGCCCAACCTCGCTTAATGTTTGTAATTTTTGACTTAAAACTGGTATGTTTTTGAAAAACTCCAAGGCCTCCTCAACTGTCATATTTAAAACATCAGCAATTGATTTTCCTTTGTAATCCACCTCCAAAGTCTCTCGATTATATCTTTTGCCATGGCATTCCTGACACTGCACAAAAACATCAGGCAAAAAATACATTTCAATCTTTTTTACGCCTTGGCCTTCACATGCCTCGCATCTACCACCCCTAACATTAAAACTAAACCTGCCCAATTTAAAACCTCGAACTCTTGCTTCTTTTGTTTTAGCAAAAATATCTCTAATATAATTGAAAGCGCCCGTATAGGTGGCTGGATTGCTACGAGGCGTGCGACCAATCGGGGATTGGTCAACCAGAACAACTTTGTCTAAAAACTCTGTACCCAAAATGCTATCGTGCAGGCCAATAATATCTTTTGACCGATAAAACTTTTGATACAAGGCTTTAGCCAAAATATCATTAATCAAGCTACTCTTGCCAGACCCCGAAACCCCTGTCACGCAGACAAATTTACCAAGCGGAATTTTAACATCAATATTTTTTAAATTATTCTCCTTCGCCCCTTTTATTTCTAAGTATCTTTGTTTTGAAATTTGATTTTTTGAATTTTGGGTTTGTTTAGAGTTTAAGATTTCGGATTTAGAATTTCTGGCAGAAATTATTTTTCTGCCAGAGAGGTATTCACCTGTAAGAGTCCTCGAGCTTAACAATTGTTTCGGCGTTCCCTCAAAAATAACCCTACCCCCGTGCTTGCCAGCTCCAGGGCCAATATCAATAATCCAATCAGCTGATTTAACTGTTAAAGGATCGTGCTCAACCACAATCACTGAATTACCAACATCTCTTAATTCCTTTAAAGTTACAATTAGCTTACTCTGGTCTCTGGGGTGCAAGCCAACTGATGGCTCGTCTAAAATATATAAAACCCCAGTTAGTTTTGAACCAATTTGCGTGGCTAATCTTGCTCTTTGCTCTTCCCCGCCCGACAATGTTTCAGTTTCTCTGGATAGGGTTAAATAATCCAAGCCCACGGAAACCAAAAACCCCAAACGGCTAACGATTTCTTTAATTAAAGGCTGGGCTATTTTTAAATGTTCTTGAGAAAAGTTTTTTGTTAAATTTTCAAAAAACTTTTTAGCTTCAATTGACGGCATATCTGAAACATCAGCAACTGATTTACCAGCAATTTTTACGGCCAGAGATTCTTTGTTCAGGCGCTTGCCTTGACATTTTTCACACACACGAGAAACCATGTAGCGCTGGATTTCTTCCTTAGCCCAATCAGAATCTGTTGCCCAATATCGCCTTTGCAAATTAGTGATTACTCCTTCAAACCCTTCGCTATTGCCGTATAAAATTAAATCCAAAATTTCTGGCCTTAAATTTTTAATTGGCTCATCAAGAGAAAATTTATACTCATCCGCCAAATCAGACAAAACACTAAAATAATAACCCTGCCTGCCAACCTTATGGCTGGCTCTAGCCCAAGGAAAAATCGCACCCTCTGCAATAGAAAGATTCTTATTGGGAATAACTAAGTCTGGAGAAACTTCTAATTTTTTACCAAGTCCTTGGCAATTCTTGCAAGCTCCAAAAGGCGAGTTAAAAGAAAATAATCTTGGCTCAATTTCTGGCAAAGAAACTTCGCAATAATCGCAAGCAAAGTGTTCACTAAAGATTAAATCTGCTGATTTAATCTTTTGATTCATGGTTGATGATTCATGACTCACGATGACTGCTCCATTGCCAAGTCGCAAGGCAATTTCTAAAGAATCAACTAACCGAGATTTCTCTAAGTCTTTATCTAAAACTAATCTGTCAACCACGATTTCAATGCTGTGCTTTTTCTGCCTGTCCAAATCTCTTTCTACTGCTTCGTCTAATCGTTGAATAACTCCATCAATTCGCGCTCGCACAAACCCGGCTTTTTGCGCTTCTACTAAAACTGCTTTGTGCTCGCCTTTTTTGGCTTTAACAGCCGGACCTAAAATATTAATTTCGCTGTTCTTTGGCAGGCTCAAAATATTTTTAACGATTTGGTCGATTGTTTGTTTTTTTACTTCACGGTTGCAATTTGGGCAATAGGGCGTGCCTACTCGACTAAACAAAACTCTCAAATAATCGTAAATTTCAGTCATTGTGCCCACTGTGGACCTTGGATTGTGAGATGATTTTCTTTGGTCTATAGAAATGGCTGGGGAGATGCCTTCTATTTTATCAACATCTGGTTTTTGCATCACGCCTAAAAACTGGCGAGCATAAGAGGATAAACTTTCCACATATCTTCTTTGGCCTTCAGCATACAAAGTATCAAAAGCCAAACTGGATTTGCCCGAGCCAGAAACGCCAGTGATAACCACGAGCTTGTTTTTGGGAATGTCCAAATCAATATTTTTCAAATTGTGCACTCTCGCCCCGCGTATGGAAATATAATTTTGTGGATTTTTTATTTTTGTTGCCATAGAAATATGCATTATAACCCATTTTCACCCAAAAGAAAAGCAACCGGGGTGAACTCTTAATCCAGTTGCTTATTTCTTCCATTTATTTCGTCGAAAAATTCCCTAACTGATAAAAGAGTACAGTTAGACAATCTTTTCTTATTAATAAATCTCAATATGTTCATCCTTGCTTCTGAATCATCAGTCACAAGGACCATATTTTTAAAATACCTTGCCCTCTTGAGAGCGTCTAACAAATAGCCGTCTGCTCCTGTTCTGCTCCCTCCATTTGGGCAGAAAACAAGAAAAAAACTTCCGTGTTTCTTTCTCTCTGTTTCAGTTACATTGCTTGAGTCAGCGGCAATTTCCACAAGAAAATCGCCATAAGCCGAGCTACTTATGATTCTCTCTCCAAGAGAGTGTAGAGCTTCTGTTAAATGGCCGTTTTGCTCTCTAATCCTCCTATCTCTGAAAGCCACATTAAATGCGTCGACTATCACTATCTCGTGGCAAACATCGGGATTAAATTTTCTCTTCTTTTTATCCAATAAAATCACCTCTCTCCTTATTGGATTTTTAATACGCAATTAAAAAAAGATTACTCCAAATATTAGAAAAATACAAGTTTTGGGAAAAATAAAGAAAGTATGATACATTAAATTTATGGAGAGGTTTTTGAATAATTTTCCAATAGGACAGATCGATATAAAAAATTCTTATTTTCCCAAGGCGTTGAGAAATTTAGCGGGAATGCCAGAGGTTTTATATTACAGGGGCAATATCAAAATTTTAAATGAAAAATGCTTTGCCATTGTGGGCACGAGAAAGCCAACAGATTATGGCAAATCAGTTGCTTTATCTTTTAGCAATGGGCTTGCTGAATCTGGACTAACAATTGTTTCTGGCCTGGCCTTGGGCATTGATAGCTTAGCTCACCAGTGCGCTATTGATAAAAATGCTTTAACCATAGCGGTTTTGGGCTCTGGTCTAGACGAGCCATGCTTTTACCCTGCAGAAAACTTAAAATTAGCCAAACAAATTTTAGAAAAAAATGGCTGTTTAGTTTCAGAATATCCATCTGGCACAAAAGGCGCTCTCTATACTTTCCCGCAAAGAAACCGTATAATAGCAGGGTTGTCACTTGGAGCCTTAGTGGTGGAAGCAAAAATAAAATCTGGTGCTTTGATTACAGCCAGCTATGCCAAGCAATATAAAAAACCTGTTTTTGCCATACCAAATAGCATTTACACCCAAACTTCCAAGGGCTGTAATTTTTTAATAAAAAACGGAGCCAAGCTGGTTGAATCGCCAAATGAAATCCTAGAAGTCCTTGGTTTAAAACAAAAAATAGAAACACAAGACCTTTTTGGCACAAGCCAAGAAAAAATAATAGCTGAAGTTCTAAAAAACGGCCCCTTACACATTGACACTATAATTGAAAAAACAAAAATGCCATCTCAGGCAATATCTGGAATTATCTGTATAATGGAATTAGAAAATAAAATTAAAAACCTAGGCGCAAACACATATGCAATCATTAATAATAGTTGAAAGCCCGACAAAGGCGAAAACCCTGCAAGGGTTTCTTGACAAAAATTACAATGTTATCTCTTCTTTTGGTCATGTGAGAGATTTGCCAAAAAGTGTTTTGGGTGTGGATGTTGAAAAAAACTTTGAAGTGAAGTATATCGTGCCAATTAAAGCCAAACCAAAGGTGAAGATCTTAAAAGAAGAGGCTAAAAAATCTGATGAAATTATACTAGCAACCGACGAAGACCGCGAAGGAGAAGCAATTGCCTGGCACTTATCTGAAGTTTTAAAGCTAGAAAACCCAAAAAGAATTGCTTTTCACGAAATAACAAAAACAGCTATTGAAGAAGCGTTAAAAAACCCGCGAAAAATAGATATGAATTTAGTAAACGCCCAGCAATCAAGAAGAGTTTTGGACAGATTGGTTGGCTACAAGCTTTCTCCTTTTTTATGGAAAAAAATAATGCGAGGGTTGTCAGCGGGCCGAGTGCAGTCAGTGGCTATGCGCTTAATTTGCGCAAGAGAAGACGAAATCAAAAAATTTATCCCCCAAGAGTACTGGTCCATTGAGGCATTGCTTGACCGCTTCCGCCCCACCCCTCGGCCCCAAGCCGAGGAGTGGGGCGGTTTCCGAGCAAATTTGATTGGCGTTGAAATAAAAAACAAAGCTCAAGCTGATAAAATTTTGCAGGAATTAGATGGGGCGCAATACATTGTTGAAAGCATTGAGAAAAAAGAAACAATCAGAAACCCCCAAGCCCCCTTCACCACCAGCACTCTCCAACAAACATCTTCAAGCAAGCTAGGCTATGGAGCAAAAAGAACCATGATGATTGCCCAAAAGCTTTATGAAAAAGGTCATATTACCTATCATCGTACCGATTCCTTAAACCTAAATATGCAAAGCCAAGAAATAGCCAAGCAGTTTATAATTAACTCTTTTGGTGAAAAATATTGGCCAGGAGATTATAGAAAGTTTAAAACAAAATCAAAATCAGCCCAAGAAGCCCATGAGGCCATCCGGCCAACTCATCCTGAAAACGATCCTGATAGCTTTAAAAAATCAGCTAAGCCAACCCCAGACGAATCAAAGCTTTACACTTTAATTTGGCAAAGATTTATAGCTAGTCAAATGAGCCAGGCTATTTTTGACACTTGCTCAATTGACATAAAAGCCCATTCGGCAAGCTCAGGGCAGGCCCCTTCGAATTCCTCAGGACAGGCTTATACATTTAGGGCTAATGGCCAAACCTTAAAATTTGATGGGTTTTTGAAAGTTTATCCTGTTAAGTTTGAAGAAACAGATTTGCCCAACTTGGATAAGGGCGAAGTTCTTGAGTTAAAAGACTTACTCTCAAATCAACATTTTACCCAACCCCCGGCCAGATATTCAGAAGCAACATTAATAAAAGTTTTAGAAAAAGAAGGCATTGGCCGACCATCAACATATGCCCCAACGCTAAGCACAATTCAACAGAGAAACTACACCGAGAAAGACGAAAACAAAAAGCTAAAACCAACCCAAATTGGCATAATGGTTGACACGATGCTTTTAGCGAACTTTCCCCAGATTGTAGATATTCAATTTACTGCTAAAATGGAGAAAGAGTTCGATGAGGTAGCTAATGGAAAAGACACTTTTCAACAAACCTTAAAAGATTTTTATATGCCATTTGAAAAAATTTTAAAAGACAAAGAAAAAACCGTGGAAAAATTAGATCTCACAGAAAAAACCGATAAAATATGCCCAGAATGTAAAAACCCAATGGTGCTACGGATGGGCAGGTTTGGAAAGTTTTATGCGTGCAGTAAGTTTCCAGAGTGTAAACATACAGAGCCAATAAAAAAACCAACTCTTGGAATTGAGTGCCCAAAATGCGGTCTAGGTCAAATAACTGAAAAAACAACAAAAACCAAAAAAATATTTTACGGTTGCTCAAATTGGCCCAAGTGCGACTTTGCTTTATGGGATAAACCAGTTAATCAATTCTGCCCGGATTGCAAGTCTATAATGATAGAAACAAAACCTGCCCGCAATGCTTCCAGCATAGCTGATGCAGGCGGGAGTAAAGTAATAAAATGCCCAAGTAAAACCTGCCCATCAATTATCAATGCAAAAGAAAATAAAAAACTTAAAAAGGAAACTTAACTCCCCGGAGTTATTTGAAGAAATAATTCAGCTTGCAAAAGAAGAAATTTTTAGGCCTATTTTAAGCGATGAAAAAATCGCTAAAAACAAGGCTTTTTTGTTTAACCATGCCATAAAAACCGGGGAAATACTAAGCGAAATAAACTCATCAAAAGAAACTATTTTAGCTGGAATACTTTACCAGCTCAAAGATTTAGTTTTTCCAAAATCAATCACCCAAGAAAGCCAACAAAACGAAATCTTTGACATTATAACTTTAACAAAAAAGCTTAGAGATTCTTTTGGTTTTTTCAAAGAGCCAAAAATGAAATCTATTAAAGACTGGCAAAAAGTTCTTTTTGATGAGCAATCAGAAAATTTAAGAAAGTCATTTTTTGCTTTAGCTAAAGACCTCCAACCCATCTTGGTTTTAATAGCCGACTCTTTGGACGAAATAGAGAGTATGGCAAGATATTACAACAAAAACCAACAAAAAAACCAGGCCATCATTGCTTTGGAAATTATGGCGCCTTTATGCTATGCCCTTGGTATGGAAAACTTGAAAGTAAGGTTTGAAGATGCTGCCTTTCCCATTCTCTATCCCAAAGAATACGGGTGGTTAATCAAAAACTTCACCGACGACAGAACAGAAATAAGGGCCTACACTGAAAAGATAAAACCAAAAGTTAAAAAAATTCTTCAAGATAAAGGCCTAACAAAAGTTGAAATCTTTTCCCGAGCAAAGGGCTTATTTTCGCTTTATCAAAAACTCTTAAGACACGACATGGATTTTAGCCAAATTTACGACGTAGTGGCTGTTCGGGTTTTAGTTGAAACAGCGGACGATTGTTATAAAGCCTTGGGTTTTTTGCACCAAATTTTTCAGCCCCTACCAAACAGAACAAAAGACTATATTGGCAATCCAAAAAACAATGGCTATCGGGCAATCCACACCACTGTTACTGGCCCAGAAAATAAAACATTTGAAATCCAAATAAAAACAATGCAAATGCACCAAGAAGCTGAGTTTGGTATTGCTGCTCACTTGGGATATAAGGGAAAGATAAACTCAAAAGCTTATAAACAATTTTTTTGGCTTGATAAAATTCGCCAATGGAAGGCTGAAGCAACAACAATGGATGGTCTTTCAAAAGATATTAAAAAGGGGTTGTTTAAAGATTTAATTTTTGTTTCAACGCCAAAAGGCGACCTTATCAACCTGCCAAAAGACGCAACCCCGGTTGACTTTGCCTATGCTGTTCATTCAGATATCGGCGACCATTGCGAAGGCGCCTTGGTTAATCAAAAAATGGTACCCTTAAATTATAAACTGCAAAACAATGACCATATAGAAATTTTGACTAGCAAGAACCACTCTCCTTCAGAAAAATGGCTAAGTTTTGTTAAGACACAAAAAGCTAAAAGCAAAATCAGCAAATTTTTAGAGCAGTCATTGGGCCAACCCGCTCAATCAATGGCTAAGGCAACTGTTTCAGCTATTACAGAAAAGGTTAGCCTTATTAAAAAAATTATTCCTAGCCGCTTTATCAAGACACCAAAAATTTTAATTGGCGGAGAACAAGGGATTGCCTTTAAGCTAACTATGTGTTGCCACCCCAAACTAGGTGATAAAATTTCAGCTTTCATAACCCAGGGAGGAGGCGCTTCTGTTCATAAAGAAACCTGCTTTAACTTAATCGAATTAAAACAAAAATGGCCCGAACGAATCGTGCCAGCTTCTTGGGTTAGTTCTTGAAATTACCCCCAAAATCTGCAATACTAAAAAACAACAAGCCGAGGTGATGGAACTGGCTAGACATGTAGGTCTCAAAAACCTATGGCCGAAAGGCCGTGAGGGTTCGACTCCCTCTCTCGGCACATAAACAAAATAAAAAAGGGCAGACCTCCAAAAAACTTGAGCTCAGTTCTGGGGAGGTCTGCCCTTATTTATTTTGTTCGTTGAGGAAGTTTTCTACTTTGGCGATGTCGTCAGGGTTGCCAAAGTCTAGCCAATAATCCTCGAGCATTTTTACTTTTACTTTGCCCTCTTTTGCCAACAAAGTAACCGCGTCAGTTAACTCGTATTCTCCTCTTGGAGATAAACAAACTTGAGAAAGTTTTTCAAAAACTTCGGGCGTAAACTTATAAATCCCCTTGTTAACCAAATTGCCAACATATTCTTTTGGCTTTTCTATAATCTCTTTTAAGTGGCCCTTGTCATCGATTATTAAAACCCCATATTTTTCTGGATTTTCAGCCACAGAAGCGCCAATATAATTATAGACATCATCAATAGCCATTGATTTTAAATCGCGCACAGAAAATAAATTATCCCCATAAATGGAAATAAAGCTTTCATTACCAACGAAATCTTTAATGCATTTCATTGGGCATAAAGTGCCATATTCTTTTTCTTTTGGGCCCAAAATCTTAAATTGATCAACCAGCTGGATTTTAATATCATTTTTATTATTACTAGAGCAATGCTCCAAATATTCCTTAGCAAACCTTTCCATTAATTCAGCAAAAAAGCCAACTACTAAGATAAAATCTTTGTAGCCAGCTTCAATTAAATTATCGAGCAAATAAGCCAAAAATGGCCTTTGCTTTACACAGATTAAGGACTTGGGCTTATCTTTGCAAAGCTCTTTCATCCTTGTGCCCTGGCCGGCTGCTGCAATAACAACTTTCATCATATGTTAGAACCCCTTAACGAGCCTGTATAATTTTTAATAAAATTATACAGGAGAGTTTAGGGGGTATTACACCCTGTGAAGTAAAATTTGAGTACAAATTTTAATTTTAAATTTATTAAAATTTAAAATTACTTCACGGGGTAGTGATTTTACTACTAAATTTTTGATTAGGCCTCAAAAATTTATTGAAAATCTACTACGAAATTTATTAGTTTATTTTGCACGAAAACAACCTTTTTAATTGTTTGGCCTTTCAGCCATTTATTTATCTTTTCATCCTGTTTGGCAATTTCTAAAGCTTGCCCTTGACTTGCTTCTGCTTCAACTTCCACAACTCCTCTGGCTTTGCCATTGATTTGCACCACTATCTTCACCCTATCTTCAAAAAGCCACTCTTCTTCTGGTTTTGACCATTGTTCTAAAAATATACTATCATTATTTCCTAACCGATGCCACAATTCCTCTGCTATATGGGGGGCAAACGGCGAAACAATAATCAAAAATCTTTCTAAATCTTTTTTAGACAGAAAACCTTCCTGCAAATCTTTTTGAGTCCACCATAATCCGATAAAACCCATCAAACAACTAATTGCCGTATTAAACTTCATTTGCTCAATGTCCTCTGAAACTTTTTTAATTCTCAATTCAAGCGATACCTTCAGCTCTCTAAATTTTATTTCTTTGGGAAATTCTTTTGAAAGAGAGTCGTTAACCAACAACCATATTCTTTCTAAAAATTTTCGCGCACCAATTATAGCTTCTGTATTCCATGCGATTGCTTGGTCAAAGGGCCCCATAAACATTTCGTAAATTCTTAAAGTATCAGCTCCATATTCTTTCACAATATCATCAGGATTTATCACGTTGCCCTTACTCTTGCTCATTTTCACCCCCCCCTCCGCCAAAATTAACCCCACATTACGCAATTTTAAAAACGGCTCATCAAAACTAATTAAACCCTTTCTAAAAAGAGCTTTAGTAAAAAACCGAGCATATAAAAGATGCAAAACCGCATGCTCTGCTCCCCCCACATATAAATCTACTGGTAGCCAATATTTAATTTTTTCTAAGCCAGCAAACTCATTTTTATTTTGATAATCAAGATAACGAAAAAAATACCAAGACGAGCAAACAAAAGTGTCCATTGTATCAGATTCTCGCTTTGCTTGTCCGCCGCATTGCGGGCATTTAACATTATGAAAATCCTTAGACTTTGTTAGGGGCGACTCGCCTGTTGGCACAAAATCAACATCTGTTGGTAATAACACTGGCAAATCTTTTTCTAACACAGCTTGCTCCCCGCATTTGTCGCAATAAATAATAGGAATAGGGGCGCCCCAATATCTTTGCCTAGAAACCAGCCAATCCCGCATCCTATAATTTACTTTTTTCTCAGCTATTTTTTTACTAGCCAGCCACTGCCCAATACTTTCTATAGCTTCATTCGAGGCAATCCCATTAAATTGTTCTGAATTTGTTAAAATGCCTTCTTCTTCCCAACACTCTGCCTCTAATCTAACGCAATCCTTCTTACCCATAGCAAAATCAACAGCATTAACTAAAGTAGCGCTCAACTCTGGTGGCAGAATAACCTTTGGACAGGGCAACCCATACTTTTTTGCAAACTCAAAGTCACGAGCGTCGTGAGCTGGCACAGCCATAATAGCGCCAGTGCCATAGCCAGACAAAACATAGTCAGCCACAAAAATCGGAATTTCTTTTCCATTGGCTGGGTTTATGGCCATAATACCTTCTAGTTTTACACCTGTCTTATCCCTAACATCTGCCTGCCTATCTCTCTCGCTTTTTTTCTTTGCTACTTCAACATACTCTTTCACCTCCTTTAGATTTAAGATTTTAGATTTAAGATTTAAGATTATTTCATGTTCTGGAGCCACCACTAAATAAGTGCACCCGAATATAGTATCAATTCTTGTTGTGAACACATTTATTTCAAATCTTGAATCATGAATCTTGAATCTTATTTCATGCCCAGTGCTTTTTCCAATCCAATTTTTTTGCATTATTTTAATTGGTTCTGGCCAATCAATTTTGTCCAAGCCAGCCAAAAGCTCTTCGTTAAAATCCGTAATTTTAAAAAACCACTGCTCTAAATCTTTTTGGCTAACCTCGCTACTGCACCTTTCACACTTGCCATCTTGGGCTTGCTCATTAGCTAAAACTGTTTGGCAAGAATCGCACCAATTAACAGAGGCTTTGGCTTTATACGCCCAACCATTTTTATAAAGAAAAAGAAAAAACCATTGTGTCCATTTGTAATATTCGGGACTTGAAGTGTCTATTTCTCTTTCCCAATCATAAGAAAATCCTAATGACTTAATTTGTTCTTTAAAATAAGCTATATTTTTGTGCGTGCTTTCGTTTGGGTGGACTTTAGTTTTAATAGCATAGTTTTCTGCTGGCAAGCCAAAAGCATCCCAACCAATTGGATGGAGCACATTAAAACCGCTCATCCGCTTATATCGAGAAATAATATCAGTGGCTGTATATCCCTTTGGGTGGCCCACATGCAAACCAGCCCCGGAAGGATAGGGAAACATATCCAAACAATAAAACTTAGCTTTGTTGCCAAAATCCTCAGCCTTATTTAACCCTTGCTCTTCCCAAAACTTTTGCCATTTGGATTCAATTTTATCTGGCTCGTAATTATTCATAGTTCAATTTAAACAAATTTTTAGCGTTTTGGGTAGTGGTTTGAGCAATTTTCTCCAAACTTTCGCCTCTTATTTCGGCAATTTTTTGAGCAATGTATTTTACAAAAATCGGTTCATCGCGATCTTGCTGGCCGCCTTCGCCTTGCGGGCTAAGGCGTGCAGAAGGCGGGCAAAGAAACGGGCAATCTGTTTCCAAAAGCATTCTTTCCAGAGGCATTTTTTTAATTGTTTCTGCTAAATCCATTTTGAAAATAATTCCATTAAAGCCTAAATAAAAGCCGAGCCCCATATACTGTTGTGCCTCCTCCCAGCTCCCTGTAAAACAATGCACTACACCCCTCCCCCCTCCTAATTCATAATTCTTAATTCTTAATTCTTCTAGCAGGTCTTGATGGGCTTTTCGGCAATGTAGGATTACAGGCAAATTTAATTCTTTTGCCAAATCTAATTGTTTTAAAAAAACTTGTTTTTGCTTGTCTTTAAAAATTCTGGCCTTTTCTTTTCCTTTTGGCTCGTTCCAATAATCCAAACCAATTTCTCCTATAGCCACCACTCCCTTTTCTTTGGCTAACTCTCTGTATTTTTCAATATCTAATTCTTCTAGTCTATCCTCGTCTAATTGACTTAAGTCAATAACGCAATTGATTGGATGCAAGCCAACAGAAGCAAAAACACCCTCTTTATGTTGTTGGGCTATTTTCACGGCTAATTGCGAGGTTTTATAGTTTGAGGAAGCGTTTATTATCCAAGTATCTTGCTCTAGGCTTTTTTTTATAACCTCATCCCTGTCCTCGTCAAACGCCTTAAAATTCAAATGGCTGTGGGTATCAATTAGCATATTAGGCTAGTCTTGGAAACAAAGGTTCGCTTTTGTTGGTTTTTATTTGTTCTAAAATTTTCTCTGAAGTTTGGGGCATAAAGGGCGCAAGCATCTCAGCGATGCTACAAATAACAAATAACAAATAACAAATAACTTTTTCATTTTTAGTTTTTAGTTTTTCATTTCCTTCTTCCCATGGCTTTTCTGTGGCCATTATTTTATCGCAAACCCCGATCAACTCCCAAACAGCTCCCAAGGCCTCGTCAATTTTTAAATCTTTAAGCGCTATATTGTACTTATCTTTTGCCTGTTTCACCTCGCTTCCGCCCCACTCCTCGGCTTGGGGCCGAGGGGTGGGACGTAGTGCCTTGTATTTACTTGCAAGAGTTACAACTCTAGCAACCAAATTACCAAGGCCGCTAGCCAAGTCTGAATTATATTTTTCATCCAAGCGAACAAGCGAAACATCTCCGTCATTGCCAAAGGGAAATTGGGTTAAAAGTAAATACCTAGTAGCATCAACACCATATTTGTCTATTAAATCATTGGGGTCAACCACATTGCCGATTGTTTTGGACATTTTTTGGCCATCAATAGTGAAATAACCATGGCAAAAAACCTGTTTTGGCAACTGGTCAACAGCGTCTTCGCCATAATAAGCTAGCAACAAGGCTGGCCACATAATACAATGAAATTTTAGAATATCACGGCCGACTAATTGCAAGTCCATTGGCCAAAATTCAGTTTTGCCTAAATTCTGCAGAGCAGTCCAATAATTAAGCAAAGCGTCTACCCACACATAAATTGTCTGGCTTTCCTCCCATGGCAACTTAATGCCCCAAGAAACGCTTTTACGAGAAATAGAAATATCGTCAAGCCCCTGCTTTATCACGCCCAAAACCTCGCTTTTAGCATTTTCTGGCATTATTAAAATTTTATCTTGTTCTATTAGTTCTTGAATCTTTGGCAATAATTGCCTTAACTTAAAAAACCAATTCTCTTCAGCCACGTCTTGGGGCTCACATTTATGGTCTGGGCATTTGCCCTCAACCAGATCTTTATCAGTCACAAACTTTTCACAACCCACACAATACTTGCCCGCATACTCGCCCTCATAAACAAAACCATTATTTTTTAATACTGTTAAAAATTCCTGCACTTTTTCCTCGTGCGGTTTGTCCGTGGTGCGAATAAAGTATGAGTAGTCAATGTTTAAATTTTCCCAAGCTTTTTTAAATAAATCTGAAACTTCATCGCAAAATTCTTTTGGGGTTTTGTTGGCTTTTTGGCTAGCTTCAAAAATTTTAGCCCCATGCTCATCAGTGCCTGTTAGGAAAAAGACCTCTTTACCGCCTATCTTATGATAGCGAGTCAAAACATCAACTGCCAAAGTAGTATAGGCATGGCCCAGATGTGGGCGTGAGTTCACATAATATATTGGGGTGGTTAAGTAAATTTTATTCATAAATCTACTCTACCACACTTCTCCCCAAATTTTAACCTTGACAAACCCACTAATAATTGTGTAGTATTAAATAATTTTAAAACTCTCTACCAAATATTTTTTATTTACAGGAGGTTTCGAAAATGTCAAAAAAACTTTTTGTTCTTTTTTTATTTTTCTTTATCTCTTCTACAACGGTCCAACCCCTAGCTCTAAAGGATTTTAATAGGCTCCCCGAGAATAAAAAAGCAGAAGCTTATTCAAAGTTATCTTTTAAGGACAGAGCGATCGCCTATGAAAAATGGTTAGGGGAATTAAAGTCCAAAATATCTTACGAAGGCGACCTTCCCTTAACCCCAGTTTCCTTAGTAGAAAAAACAGAGAAAAAAAAGACGGGAGTAAGCGAAGAAAGGGTGGAAGCAAGCATAATTCCTATAATGCCTGCCCCATCTTCCGCGGACAGCTCCGAGAGCCCCCTTATTTTATACCTCGTTGTATTAATATTCCTTCTCGCCATGACCATATCTATGGGCACATGGATAAGAAGGAGGTTCTGGGTTGGCTACCATAGGAGATGACCCAGAAAAAACAGCAATTCAGCGGTCGATTATTTCACAGGTAATCTACTAATCGATTGCTGTTTTGCTTTTTTACAGAACAATTTTATGCGCTAATTTTATTAACTGCTACGACGAATTCTCCTTTTAGGGGGGATTTTTTTATTGCTTCAATAACTTCGTTGAGAGAGCCGCGGTAGATGGTTTCAAACTTTTTAGTTAGTTCTCTACCCACCACTATTTGCGTTTTATCTTCTATTCCTGATTCCTGAACCATAAATCCTAATTCATTGAGCGTCTTTATGATGCGATAAGGAGATTCAAAAAATATCACTGAGTGCTTTGAGTTTATAATTTCTTCAAAAAATTGCTTTCTTTTTTTCTTAATTGGCGGAAAGCCTAGAAACAAAAACTTGTCCATAGGAAACCCGCAAACACTAGCTATAGCTGTTAATGCCGACGGTCCGGGAATTGGCTCTATTCTAACTTTATCACTCAATGACTTAATGACTTCCCCAACAAGCTGACTGCCTGGGTCAGATATTCCCGGCGTGCCAGCATCTGAAATTAAAGCTAGATTTTTCCCGTCTTGTAACAAACCTAAAATATAATCAACCTTATCTAACTTAGAATGCTGATGATAAGAAATCATTGGCTTTTTAATGCCAAAACGAGTGAGCATTTTTTGGCTCACCCGCGTGTCTTCACATAAAATATAATCAACAGATTTTAAGGTATCCAAGACCCTTTGGGAAATATCGCTTAAATTCCCAATAGGCGTTCCCACCACATACAAAACAGACATAAAAAAGTGATTGAGTCATTGAGTGACTAAGTGATTAAGCTTCTTAATCACTTGATGACTTGATGACTTAGTGACTACCCCTCAGCTTGTTCTGGTAACTCGTGCCTTTGGCGTTTTAATAAATAATCTTTAACAATTTCAAAAACCACCCCAGCCAAAGGAATACCAAGTATTGCCCCAGCCGCCCCCCATAACTCCCCGCCAATAGCAAAGGCCACCAACACCAAAACAGGAGACAAACCAATAAGTTTTTTAAATATAATAGGAAATAAAATATGGTTTTCTATTTGCTGAATAATAAAGAAGGCTAAAATCACAAAAACTGCCTGGGGAAAAGAAATTAAAGAAACAACCGAGAATAAAGCAACCCCAGCCACCAATGGCCCGATAAACGGTAGCAAATCCAACACCCCAGCAATAAGGGCTAAAATAAAAGCATACTTTACATTTAAAATCATTAAAATAACATACATACCCACCCCAACAAAAGCAATGCCAATCAAGCGGGTAACAAACCAGCCGCTTACTTTCTTTTTTGAGCGCCTCCACAAGCCAAATAAGTATTCTTTGTATTGGGGGGGTGAAAAAGCGCTAAGAATCTTTTCCACAAAATGCCGCTCTAAAGATATAAAAAATGCCATGGCCACCACCAGAGCTGTTGAGGCTGCCCCGCCAAAAATACTGGCCAACGCATTGGTAAAGCTCCCCCCAGCGCTGCTTAAGCTTGTTTGCAGGCTACCCATAAAAACCTTGCTGTTTTTGAAAGAAGTAATCCCCAATTTTTCGAAAAACGGCGAGATCTTTTTTAAGTAAGCTGGCAAATTAGCCACAAACTCTTGAATTTCATAAAGTAAAATAGGGGCTGTTTTATAAATAAAAAACCCAAGCAAAGCAAAAAACCCAAGGTATAAAACACTGGTAGAAACAATGCGAGGCACCTTTCTTTTTTGCAAGCCATCAATAGCAAAATTAAACAAAATAGAAATAACCAAGGCAAAAATAAACCAAATAATAATATCTTTCAATATATACAAGACATACAAACCCACCACCAAAAGCGTGAGCTTGGCAGCTGATTGCCAATCTAAATGCAAATTGTAAATTTCTTTTTCTTTCATACTCTCATTAACTTTTGCAATTGGTTTTCGTTTTTATGCGGACCAATAATTGATAGATTTAAGCTTTGTTTCTTGAAGATTTCTTTGGCTAGAGCCCTAACTTCGCTTGCTTTTACTTTATCAATTTTGGCACACTCATCTTTTAATGTCAAAATCTTGCCCGTTAAAAGTTCTTGGCCAGCATAAAAAGAAGCTAGAGCATCCGAACTCTCCAAGCTCAAAGTTAAATTTCCTTTTAAATAATCTTTGGCTTTTTTAAGCTCGCTTTCTGCCACAGTTACTTGAGCTAAATTTTTATATTCTTTTAAAATCATGGCAATAGCTTTAGCTAAAGCAGTGTGGGGCACTCCAGCTTGAGTAACCAAATAACCGCTATCAGTAAAACTTTCCGCATCTGTTTTAATATAATAAGCCAATCCATTTTTTTCCCGCACCTTAATGAAAAGTCGAGAGCTCATATTGCCCCCCAAGATAGTGGCCAATACTTCTTGCACATAAATTTTAGGACTAAACAAATCAAAAGCCCTAACCCCTAAGCAAAAATGAGTTTGGTCTGTTTCTTTAAACTTTAAATGCATTTGTGGCTCTTTTTGCCCCTCAACAACCCTTATTTTCCCTTCTGGTCTTTGCTTGTTGATAACTCTAAACTTTCTTTTGATGTCTTCTGTCATTTTAACTTGGTTAAAATTACCAGAAACGCAAACAATTGTATTGCTGGCAGAATAATGGTTTTTAATATAATCAATAAAATCTTTTCTTTGAACTTTTTTTAAATTATCTTTAGTACCTATAATTTCCCAGCCAGCTGGCTGGTCACCATACAAGAGCGTTTCAAATAAATCTCTTATATGCCTCACTGGCGTATCTAAATACATATTTAACTCTTCAATAATAACGCCTCGCTCTTTCTCTATTTCTTTGCTATCAATTTTAGAGTTTAAAAAAATATCTGAAACCCAATCCAAGGCCAAATCAGTATGTTTGGAATCAACTTTAGCAAAATAGCCAGTGTATTCTTTGCTGGTAAAAGCATTGTAAAAACCGCCCACCCTATCTAAGGTTTCAGAAATTGCCAAAGTGTTTGGCCTTTTTTTTGTGCCTTTAAAAAACATATGCTCCACAAAATGAGAAATGCCATTATTCTTCTTATTTTCATACTTACTGCCAGCCCCTACCACAGCCAAAACCGTAACAGCTTGAGTGTTTTTATTGGGCACCAACATTATACGCAAACCATTATCTAAAATTATTTTTTTATACATAGAATTAATTTTCAATTTACGAATTTTCAATTTTCAAATATCGCCATTTGCCGAATTGGTCCTTGTTAAAATTATATTTCTGGTACCCAAATTTCTTTAAAAGTTTTTCAATCTCTTTTTTTTGATTATAGCCAAATTCTAAATAAATAACACCTTCTGGGGCTAAATAATTTTTAGCTTGGCTTAAAAACTTTTTTATAAAAAATAAACCTCTATCTTTTGCGAATAAGGCCTGCTTTGGTTCAAAATTCAAAACCGACTTCTGCACTTTACTCTTCTCGCCAAGCCCAATATACGGAGGATTAGCTAAAATTACATCATATTTGCTGCTGAAGTTTGACTTCAGCAGCCCTTCAAAGACATTGGATTTTATAACACGGTACCTTTTTTTATCAATTCCATTCAGTTTTAAATTAAACCGAATTTGCTTTAAACAATTATCATCAATATCCGCAAAATCGCAATGGCTATTAGGAGCATTCTTTAAAACCGCAATCCCACAACACCCAGAACCCGCGAATATATCTAAATATTTACACCGGTCTGACCGGTGTAAACTTATCGCTTCGCCAACCCAGTACTCTGTCTCATCTCTTGGGATAAGTGGCTTGTAGCGCAAATCAATTTTACAAGCCAAAAAATTCTTGTGGCTAATCACATAATCCACTGGTTCACCTTTTTCCAACCGAGTTATATCCTTTTTCGCCTTATCCGTCAACCGCCCCCCATATTTCTCATTTAACAGCCAAACCACCTCTTGTTTCATAGTTTTTTAGATATAAACCAAAACCATTTTTTGAAGCTTTCGGATAAATCCTTATCTTTCAAAATAAAAATAGTAGCATCATCTTTCATTTTTGCCAATGTAACTCCCGAAAACATAACCGTATAACTGCCAAATATTAATAGGGCAGAATTAGTAGAACACTCCTTCGGAAAAAACTTATGTGGCAAAGAATAATATTTCAAAATATCTTGCCCCTTGCTCCTCACTTCAATATCAAAAATACAATGGAATTTAATGCCCTTTATTTTCGCTTCCTTAAAAAATTGCTCGCTAAACAGCCTGATTCGCTGGTCAAACCATATTAATTTTCCACCGATGAAGTAAACATCTTCACCCAACCTTAAAATTTCCCTCATATAATTTTTTAACCCATTGATACCCCTGTAAATATACGCTCCCTGGCCCTCTTTTCTAGACTGATATTTTTCTTTCAATGTCGGCAAAATATTTAATAATTTTACCTCTTTTTCTTTCATAATCTCAACAAGCCTGTCGGGATTTATCGGACAGTAAACGCTTTCCTTATCGCTTAGTATAGAAAAAACAAAGCCCTTTTCGTTAAGGCGTTTAATTGCGTCGTAAACATTTCGCCTATGAATGCTAGTTTTATTGGTTATTGCGCTTACCCCAGCCTCTCCCAACTCCAAAAGAGCCTCGTATATCTTTGCTTCGTTTGATGACAAACCAAATTCTTGTAAAATTTTTGTAACCATAAATAAATTTTTAATTCAAGCAAAGCATACACCCTTACCCAAAAACCGTCAAGGTAGCTACCGTCACCACAGGGCTTTCTTGACTACTCTAAAAACCGAAGCGTAAGCTTGGAGTTGATACAGATGTTTAAAAACTAAATTTCTAAAACACAATGGAGGTAAAAAAATGAATAACCCTTTATCAGTAAAAATTGAGAACAGGATATTTGTGACCGACTCATCGGAATCGAACGACGAAAAGTATGAGAAACCATTACTAAAGCTTTTTGAAGATATTAATACAGATATTTGCGAGGGGTCACATCTTTTACGACTAGATCCAGAGAACGCGGATAATCAATCTATTTATAAAGCCTATGGGATAGACATTGATTATCTGCAAACTAAAACCCACGAGTTTGAAAAGTGGGTTTTTAATGCTGTTTTTTGCTCCATAGTTGCCAGTTCAAGTGGAAAAAAAGCCAAAAATAACATCAGCAACCCACAAAAAATGCTGACTATGGAATTGATTAAGACAGACCTTCCAAGATTAGACAATAATCAGTTCATAATGTTAGGCTACCAACAAAGCCAAAAAATACCAAAAGAGCTAATAACCGATTTACAACAGCAGTATAAAAACGCTGTTAACCATATGGTAAGAATGTGGATGATGTGGCTAGAAAAGCTAGTGGAAGCAAAGCACATCGGATTAACTCAATGGCCACACAAAGATTCAGCCTCTTGCCTTTTTTATTTTTTCCGTAAATCTCAAGGGGAAAAAACCAGTGAAGTAGAGAAAAAAACTACTCTCAAATCAGTAGTCAAGGAAGAAGTTTCAAAGACTATAAATACTACTTCCATAATTAATGAAAGGCATGTACATCATCTGGTTGAGGCAAAAATCTCAAGCTTGTCGGATTACCAGAAAATACCGAGATTTGTAAGATTTTTTTTGAATTCTACCCCAAAGTGGATCAAAAAATACCTTATGGTTATAGATGGAGTGGCAACAATGGAAGAAATAGACAAAATTGAGAACATAGGCGAAATCTCTGAAGTTGTTGTCAACCGCAAAAGGTCTCTGTTTCTGCCCGACCCTGCCGTTACATTTGGCCCTTTCGTATTGACAGCTTGGAATTCAAAAGATTTTAAGGAAGAGCCACACGATCCATTTCCTATCCACTTTGTCAATGTCAAGCTACGAAAAAGATTGGTGTATTTCCTTACATTACCACTCTCTTTTATCTTTTTAGCGTTAACTATTTTATCACTTGTATACCCAGCAATACCCCAATGGATAATTGAGTTATTCCGCTAATTTAAATTCCCGCAACTATTAGAACTATTAGTAGTTACGGGAATTTTCTATTAGTAAAAGATAAAAATACTAGAACAAATTATTCAATTCTGAGACGGTCGTCGCAAAAGTGAATAAAATTAATACACATTAAAATCAAAAATCCTCCCTCGATAATCTTAGGAGAATTCTTGATGCGGAGGTCGGTGGAGTCGGACCACATCCCGCAAAGCGGGACCAATCGGTTATCAATCGATGATCAGATCCGTCTGATTTCGGCCTCCCGCACCTCCGCAATTTAATTTTATATTTTTTAAAAACAAAAGCAACATCTTCATTTCTGCAGATGTTGCTTTTGGTTCCGTTAACGGGTATGTGACATCGATTGATAACCATTTACATTATAGCAAAAATATCAATTGTGTCAAGATTTTCGCTGTGGAGAAAAGCCTTTGGCGATGAGGTAAAATTCTTTGCTACCGCGCCGGACGGCTTGGGGGCGGTATCTTTTGACCATTTGAAAATGTTTTTTTACTTCTTTAACAAAATTATCAGTACCCGGCCCCTCAAAAATCTTGCAAACAAAATTGCCATTTTTCGCTAAAACTTTTATAGCAATCTCCAAAGCTCTTTGGGTTAGCTCCAAACAATTAGCCACATCTAATTCTAAAAGCCCAGTAGTGTTTGGAGCCATATCCGAAACCACTGCATTATATTTATCCTTTAAAAAATCGCTATCAAAAAAATCTTCAGCTAAAACATCTTTTTTAATAAAAATAGTATTGTTTAATGGCTTGGTGTTTAAATCTAAAATATCTACAGCCACCAGCCTGCCAGTCATTGAAATTTTATTACCAATATACAAAAGCCAAGAACCCGGAGCCGCTCCCAAATCTAAAACAAAAAAGCCTTTTTGTAAAAGCTTAAACTTTTCATCTACCTCTTTTAGCTTGTATACCGAACGAGCTGGATAACCCTCTTCCCTAGCTTTTTGCGTTAAAAAATCTTTTTTGCTAAATTCTCTTTTCATCTATTACTTTAATTTATCTTGCAAGATATTTTTTATCTCGCTAATTTTTATTCTTTCTTGTTTCATGGTATCTCTATCGCGCAAAGTTACAGTGTCATCTGCGAGAGTATCAAAATCAATTGTTAGGCAAAATGGCGTTCCCACCTCATCTTGCCTTCTATATCTTTTGCCAATGTTTCCCGAATCATCAAATTCAACCATAAAATCTTTTTTCAATTCATTAAAAATAATTTTGGCTTTTTCAACCAATTCTGGCTTATTGGCTAATAACGGAAAAATGGCAGCTTTAATAGGCGCTAACTTAGCTGGAAATTTTAAAACTGTTCGAATTTCTCCGGCCTCTGTTTGCTCTTCATTATAAACTTCGGTTAAAACAGCTAGCATTGTTCGGCCCACCCCAACAGAGGACTCAATAATATGGGGCACATATTTTTCTTTAGTTTTTGGGTCAGTATAATCCAATATTACACCAGAAAATTTGCTATGCTGGGATAAATCATAATCGCTTCTAGCGTGAATGCCTTCTAATTCTTTAAAGCCGAATGGAAAATTATACTCAATATCATAAGCCTCTTTAGCGTAAAAAACTAGATTTTCGTGCTTGTGCCATTTTAAATTTTTCTCGCTAATGCCAAGATTTAAATAATACTGCCACCTAACCTGCCTTAATTTTTCATACTCCTCCATCTCGCCTTTTGGTGAGCAAAAATACTGCATTTCCATTTGTTCAAACTCGCGAGTGCGAAAAATAAACTGGCGGGCAGTTATTTCATTACGAAAAGCCTTGCCAATTTGGGCAATGCCAAAAGGAATTTGCACTCTGGCTGAATCTAAAACGTTTAAATAGTTAACATAAATTCCCTGGCAAGTTTCACCTCGCAAATAAACGGGTTCGCGAGTCCAGTCATCGGTAAAATTTCCCAAATTAGCTTTAACCAACAAATTAAACTTTCTAACTTTTGTCCAGTCGATCTTTTGGCAGTTCGGGCATTTTATTTTGGCTTTGTGCTCGTCAAATAGTTTGTTAATTTCTTCTTCTGTCATTTTCTCATCAGCAAAAACATCAATACTTTCAAGCAAGTGGTCCACCCTCAAACGGCTGTGGCACTTTTTACATTCAGTTAACGGGTCAGCAAACCCGCCCACATGGCCAGAGGCTTCCCAAATTTTTGGATGCATAAAAATAGCAGAGTCAAGCCCAACAATATCCTCTCTTTCTTGAACCATGGCTTTCCACCATTCTTTCTTTATATTATTGGCTAGCTCAACACCATACGGCCCTAAGTCATAAATAGCTGAAAATCCTCCGTAAATTTCCGAGCTAGCAAAAATAAAACCCCGCCTCTTGCACAAAGATATAATATTTTGCATTAAATCCATAGTTTTATTTTACTATTCCGCTATCGCCATCAACTGAATCGTCGTGGGGCAAGGAAGTATCTTCTGCTTCTGATCTTTCTGCTATAGCATTGCCAGCAAAACTATCTTCAGCTGTTAACTGGGCTTCGCCAATTAGCAAAGCCACCGAGCCAACCTGTGAGCTATCGGGAACTAATTCGATTTGAAAAGCCAAAGTATAGGGAGAATCAAACCCTTGAAAAGCTCTTATGTCGCCTATTGACCAAACTACCTCTCGAGAAGCTGAGTCAAAAGTAAAAGAAGCTCCTTGTGGATTTGTTTGGCCGGTCAGCCTAACATTAGCTGGCAAAACTGCTTTTACTTTTGCGTTAGTCAAACCATTCCAATAATTTTTAATTTGCCAGAAAACAGTGTAGTCCGTGCTTGTGCCAACTTGCGGAGGAATTGGCCCTTTGGCGGTAAAAGCATCGTCTTGATACATAACTTTTTGACTAAAGTCTATTTTGCCTTGCAGTTTTGTTTCAAAAGCTTTTTCCACTCCGCTTAAAGAAACAGTGTTTCTCAAAATAGGGCTTTCAACCCTTCGGCTAAAAGAAGTGTCTTTTGTTTTTACCCAAAACTCTACTTTGCCCTCCTCGCTAGCATCTAAAAATCTTAAGCTTTGCACATCTTGCCAATCAAAGATAATCGAGTTGTCTCCTTGGCCAATGCTTCCGTTTTCTGTTTTTAAGCTATTAAGATCAAAAAAATCGCTGTTTAATTTTACTAAAAGAAATTTTTTCTCCAAAGCAGTTGCCCCAATATTTTTAAAATAAACTTCATAATGAAGCAAACTTCCAACCCTCATAGATCCGGCTTGGGAGCCATTAACCATTTGAGATATGAAAACAGACGGCTCGGAAATTTCTATAGACCCTGTCACTTCTTTTAAGGCCATGAAGCCCTTGTCTTTTATAATGCCAATTTGGGCTTTAAAAATTTTTCGCTCGCCTTGCGTTCCGTTCAACAATCCTTGAATGTTAACCCTGCCACCATTAGCTTGCGTTAGGGTGGGCAAAGACCACTCGGCCACATCCATGCCTTTTGGCTTAGCACTTTGAAAGGTAAAGCCCGAAGGATAAAACATCTTTAGCCTTAAATTTTCTAAAGGAAAGTTAATATTGGAAAAATAGTTAACTGTAAAACCCAAATCTCCCCCTTGCTCGGCCTTAACTGGCAAATCAAATTCTAAGGTTAAGGGCACAAAACTTATCTTAGTTGTTAGGTTGGTGTTTGACTCGTATCTTGATTTTAAATTTTTAGGGTTATAAAAAAGAGATGCTTTAGCCTGAAGTGTATCATTTTCTTTGCCAATAACTATGGCTTTAAACACTGCTGTTCGCTCTTCTCCGGGATAAATATCTTCTAGTTTTTTAGTAATTCTTTGTTCAGTATCTTCAATGGGGGAAGCATTGCCCGGATATTCAAAAATAAGCTCAGCTGACTCAAGCCTTACTTTGCCATTATTTTTAAATTTAACTGTGTAATCAATTTCATCGCCAGCTTGAACTTGTTCTGGACCCAAAATTTCAAGCTTTAAAGCTTCTTTGGAATAGATGTTTCCTCGCCAATACCAAAAAGCAATGGCTGCCAAAAAAGCCATGGCTAAAAGAAAAAAGGTTAAGAATTTCCTCATATTTTATAAAAATTATTTATGCTTCTATATTACCCTTTTTCCACTAAAAAATCAAAGTATGCAGTAAAAGCCTGGTTTAGATTTTGCAAATCTTTTTCCAAAATATTTAATCTCTCTACTTTCTCAATTGGCTCTTTGATAAAAAATCTTATAAGCTTCACCGCCCCCACTGTGATTTCCTGAGCAGGAAAATCACAGCACTTCCCGCATATCACTCCTCCGTGCTCTGGTGATAAAAAAAATATCTCTGGCAAAAGTTTTTTAGCGCAAACAGGGCAAGTGTAGAGCTCAGGAGAATAACCTAAAATCGCCAATAGGTTCCAGGCAAAGTGGTAATAAATAATTTTCAATTTACAATTTTCAATTTTCAAACAATTTTCAATTTTTTGAAATACTCCAAACAGTAAATTCCAAACGTTTTCATCGCTTTGTTCTTTTATTGTCAAGCGACACATGATTTCAGAGATTTTAATTATCAAAGAAAGCGCTCCTGGATTTTTTCTTGTTTCTGAAAACTTGTCAGTTATAATGGCATCAGTTAGAGTTTTTTGTTTTTTGCCTTGGATAAATTCGAGTTCAATAAAATAAAAAACATCAATGCCTGCTCTTAATTTTGATGTTATTTTACGAATTGCCCTACCAACCACTTCTATCTTGCCAAAGTCCTGTGTGTATAAAATAAAAATCTGGTCTGCCTCCCCAGAATCTCTTTTAGATAAAACAATTCCTTTTGTTCGATAATGCTGATGCATACTAAAGGCCTGTTTTCTTTTTTAAATAATTATATTTCTGCAGAGCGTCAAACTTTTCTTGCGAGGGCTTGTAGGCCTTGCCTTTTTGCTCTAAATCGCGCATTGTTTCTTGCAGAGCTTTTCTACTAACATACTCGCCAAATTTTTCTTTAGGAAAAAGACTCTCAGCCAAAGCTTTTCTTTTGGCTCGGCTTGAATAGCTACCTCGAATGCCCGCCTTCCAGCCAGTTTGAGGAATTCTATCTTTATCAAGAGTGATTTTTTTAACCAAATCATTCCGCTTAACAAAATCCCTTCTACCTGAAAAAAATATTTTTTTATCAAGCTTTTTAAAACCAACCCTCTTGGGTCTTGCTTCCCCAGTTGAACTTAAACCAAAAAATTTAGGAATTCTATCTAATATAGACATAGCGCTAACCAAATTACTTTCCCATCTATTTTAAATTCTGACTGGGCTAAGAATTCTCCTTCTTTATTTTTGTTTTCTTTTATTTCTTTTGAGCGAGTGGTTGATAAAATTTCGGCTTTGTTTTTATCAAAAATTTTCTCTAAACTCTTTTCAGCAGAGTAACTAATAACAATATTTGTGTCGTTTGGCGTTAGCCCGGCTTGTTTGCGCAAGCTTTGGATATTTCTAATAATTTCCCGCACTGTGCCCTCTTCTTTTAACTCCTCGGTCATAGTAGTGTCCAGCTCAACCCCACCAGTAATATCATCGCTAAACAAAACCTCTTTAACATTGACCTCATCTTTAATTAATTCCAAAAATTCTTTTTTCCCCTTTATTCCTAATTCATAATTCTTAATTCTTAATTCTTTTAAGGCTTGTCTCACCCCAATACCAAGCTCGGCTCTTTTGGCCAAAACCAAAGAAACAACATCCCTAACCTCCTGCATATCTTTTTCTAATTTTTCATCAATAAGTTTCTTATCCACTTTAGGCCAATCGCACAGATGAACCGACCGAGGGCAGCCCTCGGGGTAGCACCCCGAGGGCTGCCCTCGGGACACTAACTGCTGATAAATATCTTCAGCTAAAAATGGCATAAAAGGAGTGGTAAGTTTGGCAATAGTTATTAAAACATCATAAAAAGTTTGCTCTGCTTCTTGAAATCTTTTGCGCGATCTTCGCACATACCAAAGCGACAAATCATTAATCCAAAAATTTTCAATAGCCAACGTGGCTTTCATTACGTCAAATTTATCTAAGCTATCTGTTGCCTCTTTTATTAAATTATTTAATTTTGAAATTATCCATCTATCTAAAACATTCTTGATTCTTGATTCTTGATTCTTGATTCTTGATTCTGACGCGTATGTTAAAAAGAAGGTTACGCAATTTGTTAAAGTTAAGATTTTTCTTTCAGTTTCTTTGGCCACATTATAGCCAAACCTCATATTGTTGGCTGGATTTTGTACCACATACATCCATCTCATCACGTCAGCTCCGATTTTTTCTACTGCCTCGTCAAACCAAATAGCATTGCCTTTTGACTTGTGCATTTCCTCGCCCTTTTCATCCACTACTGAAGCAAACCCTAATAAATTCTTAAACGGCATTTCATTTTCCAAAACTTGGCTCATCACCAACAAAACATAAAACCAATTTTTAAATTGACCGGGAAAACTCTCGCACACTAAATCAGCTGGGAACCATTTGTCCCACTCTCCTTTATTATTATGAAAATAGCCGGGAATGGTTGAAAATGGCACAATACCCGCATCCAGCCATGGAGTACCAACATCTAAAATTCTTGGCACAACTTCACTGCACTTTGAGCATTTTATCTTTACTGAATCAATCCAAGGCCGATGAAGTGAATTTCCCTCGAATTCTTTCCAACCCTCCACTGCCCTTTCTTTTAATTCTCCCATTGAGCCAATAACATCAAAATTTTTACACTTAGAGCATTCATAAATCGGCAGGGCCAAACCCCAATATCTTTTTTTAGATATTAGCCAATCGCGCATATTCAGGAGCCAATCAAGCTCTCTTTCTAAGCAAAAACCAGGAACCCAGTTTATTTTTCTGGCAATAGTCATTAGTGGTGCTTTTAGATAATCCATAGCAATATACCACTCATCAACCAAGCGAAAAATTAACTCACTTTTACATCTCCAGCAAGTTGGATACCTGTGTTTATAATCTTCTATTTTATAAACTAAGTTATTGGTTTTTAATCTTTCAAAAATAAGCTCACGAACAAACTCTTCGCCCACAAAATGCCCGGTTAAAGCATCAAAGCCTTCGGCGTATTTACTTTCATCGTTAGTTGGATTAACAACTGGCAAGCCTTGTTCTTTCCCTAAAGCAAAATCTTCCTGGCCACACCCTGGGGCAGAGTGCACAACTCCAGTGCCCTCTTCTTGCGTTACATCTTTCCATAAAATAACTTTGTGCTCATAACTTTTTAAAGCCTCCCTTACAGCGGGCAATTCATCAAAAAGCCCAGTATATCTCTTGCCTTCAAGCGCCCTACCTTCAAATACTTCCAAAATTTGACCATTTTCAATTAAACTAGCTTTGTCTTTTAATAAGATATAAATTTCGCCAGTTTTTGGGTCAGCTACTTTAGCATAAATCAAATCCGGATGAACTGATAAAAAAACATTGGCCACTAATGTCCATGGAGTGGTTGTCCAGGCTAAAAAATATGTTTCATTTTCGCCCATAACTGGCAGTTTAAAATAAATAGCCTTATGGGTTATTTCTTTATATTCCTCAGTTAAAATTTCGTGCTGGGAAATAGCAGTGCCACATCTCGGACACCAAGGCACCACATCATGGCCTTTGTATAAAAGCCCTTTTTCTTTACACCTCTTCAGGAAATGCCAAATAGCGTAATTATTTTCTGGGGACATTGTGTAATACGAATGGCTTTGCTCCATCCACTCGCCTTTTTCATCAAAATCTGTTTGCCAGTTGCCCCAATCCCGCAACATGCCCAATCTTATGGACTGCTCGGTTTGGATTTTTGAATATTTATGCACCCGCTCCTTACATTTGTTGACAAAATTAGCAATGCCGTATCTTTCAATGTCCTTTTTGTTGCGAAAGCCAAGTTCTTTTTCCACTTCTACTTCCACCCAAAGCCCTTGGCAATCAAAACCATTTTGGAAGCGCTCGCTATAGCCTTGCATGGCCCTATACCGCTGAAATAAGTCTTTGTAAGTCCTGCCCCAAGCATGATGAACGCCCATGGGGTTATTAGCAGTTATCGGACCATCTAAAAAACTCCAAGGCTTTCCTTTTTTATTTTTCTCTTTCAGTTTTTCTAAAAGTTTTATATCCTCCCAAAACTTTAAAGTTTCCTTTTCTTTTTTTACAAAATCATTTTCCATGAATTTTACTTTATCACTTTACGAACGGATTTTCCATATCAAAAATAATAAGCGGAGTCTGGTTGTTAATTTTTGCTTCATCAATGCCATATTCGCCATACTTTTTTGTATAAATCAGACTAACAGCGCAAAATAACGCTTGCGAATAGTCAAAGCCTAATTTTTCTGAAACTTCTTTGGTTTCTTGTTCGCTTGGGCCTTCAACTTCCACAAACGGCTCTAAAAATGGCCATTCATCAATACAAATTTCAGTTTCAGCCATCTGCCAAACTTCTCTTTTGCTTTCTTGACGAGCTTTTTCCTTGCAGCCCAATTCTTTTAAAAACTCAACTCCATTTTCAAGGCTATCAATTTTTAAACAAATTTCTTTTTGCTCATCTATTTTTATAGCTCCGCCCCGCCCAACAATTTTAAAACTCATGGTAATTTTATCGCCCTCATCTCTAACCCTAGCAAAAGCTCCTGGCCTATCATATCCTTCGGGCAAATGAAAAACGCACCGCTTCATTACAACTTCTGGCTTAACCAAAACCGCCCCAACCTGTTTGAGTTTTTCTCTAACCTCATCCTTATTAATATTTACGAATGTCGCCTCATACTCCGTCTGCATAAATTTATTTTAATTTAAAAATAAAACCGTTACGACTCCAAAACCATAGGGGTGGGTGCAGATCGATAGGGGCAATGCCGCTACCAGCCAACAGCTCGCGCCATTTCTGGGAAATTTGGTCTTTAGAGAGTTTTTTCGCTTCATCTTCGGTTATAACCCCAAGTATAATTGAGCATTTCGTGATGTGGGTATCAGGGGCTATTTCGATAAACTCTTTATTTTTTAAATCAATTCCACCATAAGTGCTCATTACAAAACCCCAATAATTAAAAATTTTCGGACCAGACAAATATGGAAAATCTTTTTTAAATCTTCCTTGGATTATATTCTTAACTTCTGAAAAATCATTATTAGCCCCCTGAAAAAAATCTATAAACGATCCCCAGTTTTTAAAAATTGTTTGGCTAATTTTTTGCCAAATCTCTGGGTGCTTGTTAGGTTGTAAGGCTAATTTATGCTTTATCAAATTTTCTCGCAAATCCGCTTGACTCATTGCTGCAACTCTAGCCAAAGAAAAAACTTTTTTTGTTGCTTCATCATTATAAGTTATCAGGGCTGCCTGCCAAAGCTTATAACTATCTCTTTGATAATTCAGGGCCATTGGCAAAGTAAAGTATGCTAATTTTTCCTCTGTTTGATTTTTTGAAAAACCAGGATTTGTGTCTTCTGGCATTATTGTTTGCCCTAGCCTGCCATCTCTATACGCCTCCAACAAAATCCTGCAATTGCCCACAACTCTTTCTTTTTTAAAAACATTTCTCATTTAAAAATTATTCTAAAGAAGCATTGGTTACGCTCACTAATTCAAATTTATCTCCTGTTTTCTCAATTTCAAATAAAGCGCAATCGCGTAGCTCTTTTATTTCTCCCCATTTAAAAAACTCTCTAAACAAGCACCTAATTGGCCCGCCATGGCTAACCACAGCAATAACATCATAATTTCGGTTGGCAAGCTCTAAAAAAGCATTTGTGATTCTTTCTGTGAAATGTTCGTAGGTTTCTGCCCCCTCGATAGTATTTTTATAGCTTTTTAACAGCTCCGCTTCTTGCGGATATTTTTCTCTTGCTTCGCTTTTTAACATGCCTGTCAAAATACCATAAGTGTTCCTTTCTCTTATATTATTTATAACCTCTATCTCGCAACTTAAAGAATTTGTTAGTATTTCAGAAGTTTCCTTGGCTCTATTCAAAGAGCTTGAAAAAATTATCTCTATACTTTTCCCCTCCAGTTTACTGGCTAAGGTTTTGGCTTGCTCTGCTCCCTTCTCTGTCAAACTATCATTATAATCACCCCCATATCTATCTTCAACGTCTCCAATTGTTTGGCCATGCCGGCATAAAAATATTCTCATAAATTTACATTTTAGTAGGGGATTCGATGCCTAGGATAGTTAGGCTGTTTTTTATTACGTAGCCAACAGCGGACGTTAAGGCCAAGCGGAATTGTTTTTGTTCTTTGGTGTCTGCTTTTAAAATTGAAATTTCATTATAAAACAAATTAAAGCTTTGCGATAAGTCAAAAGCATAATTGCAAATAAGATTAGGTGAAAAAGTAACAACAGCCTGCTCAATTATTTCTTGAAAATGTAAAAGCTTTTTCAAGAGTATTTTCTCAATTTCCTGCAAGCCACTAAAATCAATTTTGGTAATTTTGACAGTAGTCGGGCTACCGTTATATTTTTCCAAAACGCTTTGGGTACGAGCAAAAGCATATTGCAAATATGGCCCGGAATTGCCCTTTAAGTTTAAAATTTTATCCCAGTCAAAAACAATATCTCTTGAATGGTGCTGGCTTAAATCATTGTATTTAACCGCCCCAATGCCAACTTGTTTGGCTAGCTCTTTGTTTTTTTCACCAGAAAGATCTTCGGCTTTGTCGATAGCCTCTTGCAAAACATCTTCTAGGTGCACGGTATCGCCTCGCCGAGTTGAAAACTTGCCAGTCTTACTGCGCATCAAACCGTGGACAATATGCTCAAATTTCACATCTTGAATCCAACCAAGTAAATCAACTGTTTTAAATAACTGCTTAAAATAAAGCGACTGGTCAACTCCAACCTCGTAGGCAATAATATTGGGCTTCCATTTTTCTAATCTGTATTTAATAGTGGCCAAGTCTCTTAAAAAATAAGTAGTGGCACCATCGGATTTCATCAGCACCAAACCTGGAAAAACATTATTTTCAAATTCCACTACCCAAGCGCCCTCGCTCTGCTTTGTTAAATTTTTCTTTTTCATTTCTTCAAAAATACTTTGCATTTTATCTAAATAAAAACTTTCGCCCAAAGCATTATCAATTTTAACACCAAGCAAATTATAAATTCTATCAAACTCTTTTAAAGAAATTTCCTTGCAAGCCTGCCAAATTTCTTTAGCTTTTTTATCACCGTCTTCTAATTTTTTAAACCAAGCCCGAGCCTCGTCATTCAGAGCTGGGTTTATTTCTGCCTCTTTATGAAACTCTACATAAAGCTGTTCTAATTTTTCTATATTTAACTCCCCAATTCTTAATTCTTGATTCTTAATTCCTAATTCTATTTTATAAATCAGTTTCCCGAATTGTGTGCCCCAATCTCCCAAATGGTTATCGCCAATAGTTTTATAGCCCAAAAATTTATATAAATTATAAATCGCTTGGCCAATAATCGTGGAGCGCAAGTGGCCAATGCCAAATGGCTTGGCAATATTTGGACCAGAATAATCAATAACAATAGTTTTGCCATGGCCGACTTGCGAGGAGCCGTATTTCTCTTTTTGTTTTAAAATCTGCTTTAAATTTTCCAAAAAATACTCTGGCTTTAAGAAAAAATTTATAAACCCATTGACAACTTCTACTTTTTCGAATAAAGGGCTTGCTTTTAATTTATCAGCAATTTCTTGGCTGTTTAACTTTTCTTTAATTGCCACATTAGTAGAAAAATCTCCAAAACTAAAATTATCCGGCATATCCACCACCGCTTTTTTATTGATTGTCTTTTCAATTAAATTTTCTATCTCTTGTTTTAACATACTTGTGCTGAGCTTGCCGAAGCATTCTTTATATTATCGTATTTTCTGCTAAAATCAAAGAATATGGAACAAACATTGGCAGAAAATAGAAAAGCGTTTTTTGACTATGAAATAATAGAAAAGTATCAAGCAGGCATTATTTTAAACGGTCAAGAAGTGAAGTCGATTAAAAACGGACGAATTAGCTTGGCAGGAAGTTTTGTTGTTTTAAAAGATAACGAGGTTTTTTTATTAAACGCTGATGTGCCACCTTACCAGCCAAACAATATCTATGGAGAATACGAAGCAAAACGCTCTCGCAAACTGCTTTTGCAAAAATCAGAAATAAATGAACTTGTTGGCAAAACCAAGCAAAAAGGGTTGACTATGGTGCCCCTAAAAGTGTATAATCACAAGGGTAAAGTAAAGATAGAGTTTGCCCTATGTAAGGGCAAGCGCAAAGCCGACAAGCGAGAAAAAATAAAGACCAGGGAAGCTGATAGAGAAATACAAAGAGTGTTAAAATATTAAGAGTATGTTTTACACTTATGTAATAAAAAGTAAAAAAGATAGTAAATTATATGTTGGGCATACAAACGACTTAGTAGCGAGAATAAAAGAACATAATAATGGATTTGTTAAGTCAACGAAATCGAGAAAACCTTTCAAGCTACTTTACTATGAAGCTTGTAATATTTTAGAGGACGCAATAAAAAGAGAAAAATCATTAAAAACTGGATTTGGAAGAAGATATCTTAAACAAAGATTAAGTGATATAAATGTTTAAGCTTCGCCCATAGCATTTCGCTTGAAAAAAGCTACCTCGTCGTAAGCGGGCCCGCCCGCATCGCTACGCGAGCAAGCTCGCTTGCGAAGCGTTGCGGGCGGGGATGACAGCTTTGACAATTATGGCTTATTTAATAAGCAAGCCGAGCTCCAAAATCTCGCAAAACTTTTGGAAAACCATAAGTGCTACATACACCTATGAACCAGCTTACGCATTAGCATAAGCCTGTCTAGCCTTTAAGGCTGGGCCATCTCGCCTGTTGATTCCTAATAAACAGGACGGGGTGACAAATTATTAGGATTGGCAAATAGCCCTCCCAAACTATTTGCTGAAAAATTTGGGATCGAAGCTTAAAATTTTTGTTATTTTTATATTTTGGGCTTTTAAACTTTTAAAATAACTAAGCTTGTAGTATTGTTAAGTAAATCGTTTTTGGACGAGAGTTCAATCTCTCCATCTCCACCCCGTTAGAAACTGCTATTTATTTATAACAGTTTGTAAAAATAGAAAAATTAAGCAACTCCGAAACGAAACTAGAAATCCATACAGTTTCTAACGGGGTCCACCACAATAAATTTCTTGCAAAAAAGAATTTTAATCAACAATCAAATAAAAGCTCCTAATGTTCGTTTGATTAACGAAAAAGGAGAAATGCTTGGCATTGTTACCTTGCAGCAGGCATTAATAAAAGCCCATGAGGCAAATCTGGATTTAATAGAAATATCGGAAAAAACTGTTCCGCCAATTTGCAAAATTTCTGATTATGGAAAATTTTCCTATCAGCAAGGCAAAAAAGAAAAAAAAATGAGCAAGGGCCAAAAAGCTGGGGAGATAAAGGGCATAAGGCTAAGCTTTGCCATTTCACCCCATGATATAGAAACAAGATCAAAAGCTGTTGAAAAATTTTTAAAAACCGGGTATAAAGTAAGAGTTGAAATGGTGCTACGGGGCAGAGAAAAGGGCTTGGCTGAATTTGCCAAACAAAAATTATTAAAATTTTTAGATGTTCTTCGGGCCACCACTCCTATTAAAATTGAAAGGGAGTTAAAGATGGAGGCAAGAGGATGGACGATGATTATTACAAAACTATGAAAACAAGAAAGGCCTTGATGAAGAGGTTTAAAATTACGAAAAACGGAAAGGTTTTAAGAAAGGTTGGTGGACAAAATCACTACCGAGCTAAAAAAACCGGCAAACAAATTCGCCAAAAGCGAAACTGGATTGCGTTGCACCCAAGTATTGTGAAAAGAATAAAGAAGGCCGGGCTTAAATTAAGATAAATTTATGGTAAGAATAAAAAGAGGAACAATCGCCCATAAGCGCAGACGACATTTGTTGGAAAATACAAAGGGTTTTAAATGGGGTAGAAAATCAAAATTCAGCCAGGCCAAACAAGCCATGCAAAAGGCCTGGACTTATGCCTATCGAGATAGAAAGAAAAACAAATCCAACCGCCGGGCTTTGTGGCAAATAAACATTAACGCAGCTGTTAGGCATTTTGGCCTTTCATACAGCAAGTTTATTGCTGGCCTAAAAAAGAATGGCATTGAGCTTGATAGAAAGGTTTTAGCCCAACTAGCCAAAGACCAACCTGAAATTTTTGAAAAAATCGTTGAGAAAGCTAAATCCTAGATTTACGATTCAAGATTCATGATTCAAGAATAGAAAATTATAATTAAAAGCTCCCCGGCCCATCCGCCAACTGGCGGAGCCAGGGAGTTTTAGTTTAAGTTATTTAGTAAATTTAAAAGTTGCCAAAATTTATTATTGAAATGGCATCGTAAATTTAAAAGAATCGACCATACTTTGAAAAACTTTTTTCGCTTGCGTGCCGTTATAGGTTATACAAAACAATAAATATTTATTGCCATCAAAAAAGCAATAACCTCCGTCTGGCCCGCCTAAATCAGCCCAGCCCCCTATTTTCACCGCATCAAAGCCAGCCACAGCGTAGTCACGGGTTATCTGTATGCCGCCGAGATATTTTACAGCGTCTGATAGTGAAGAAGTGGCGTTTAATGTCCTTATATAATATCCAGAAACGACAATAGTATTTTCCAAGCTATCGCTTGGAGTAAAAATGGTTTTATAAGATGATATTTGAGCGCTTGGATCATCGACTCTGTTAATATCATACAGCCTCCAAGTAGTGGGAAAATTAATGCTAAAATTATAGTTTTTGTTATCATACGCTAACCAGCCCTCAGAGTACTTGCTGGTGGTGTATGTTGTACAATCTTTCGGGCAATTGCACTGATTTTCGCCCTTGCCACAGACCCCATTACCACAAGCCGCACAAGTATTTTTCACTGGATCCATCGCCAAACTACTCAAGAAGTCTGGTAGACAACTATAACTAATTGAACCATCTGCATTTTTCCATATATCATAACCAGATACGATTAAATTTAACCCTGAACAGCAAATAGAACCGTCTTTCCATCTCTCTCCCTCTTTTACGCAATTGCCTTGGCTTACGGCGTTATCGGATTGATCATTTTTTTGAAGCATTTGTTTCTGCAACGAAGTTATTTGCTGTTGCAAAGAATCGGCTATTTGATTGGCAGTATTCCTTTGCCACAATAAAACACCAACTAATGCGATTACTAAAACTAACAAGATAACTGGCCAAAGGGGCTTGATGCTTTTTTGGCTTAGCTGTTGAGCCGAACTTGGCTGACTAAAATTTTGTTGGTCCATATGATTTGATTGCTTGTTAAAACGCCCTAAAAGAAAGAAGAATTTTTTGCAATAATTTATCAGCATCAATATCAGAAATCGCATTTGGGCCTGTTGGGTCAGTCCGTAAGTAGCCTAAATAAAAATTATTATTATTCATTGTTGGCATACTAAAGCATGCGTAACGGATTCCGTCCGAACATCGGTCTAACAATGGCTTCGGATGAGATCTTTTATACTCAGAGGCACATTGATCATCTTGCCTAATAGCAGAAGTAATTTTTGAGCCATCGCCATTAATTTTATAATCTATATTACAGTATTCCATGCCAAATCCTAAGGGATTAGCATACAAAACAAATTTTATTTGGCTTGTTGGAAAAGAGTTATTAAAAAATTCTATATTTTGAAACGCAATAGTATCTTGCGTGGTTGTTGGCAGGGTATTCTTTATACCCCACTGCTCGGGGTAACTTATTTCAAAACCGTAAGCTTCATTTCTGTAAGTCTGGGTAAGGGGATACTTTTCCTCCTTGTCTTGCACGGTAATCTTGATTTCTTTGCTTTTAATGAGAGTACTTACCTGATTCGCAACGTAAGCAATTTTTCCTTGGAGTTTGCTAATTATTGAACCAGATGACTTATTTTGCCAAAAGTAAACTCCTCCCCCAACAATTATAGCTGTAAAAATCATTAGCATCACCACCCAAAATGGTCGCACACCTGTTCTGTTTGGTTCGGAATTTATAATAACATTCGGCTGTTCTTCTTCTAGATGCTCCGCATCTAATTGATCAGTAAATTGATTTTCAAACCTTTGTCCCATATGATTTATTCCACTACCAGCTCTGGCTGGTAGTATTTATTTAATCTTACTTTTTCTAACACAACATTGTCAATTTTTTTATTTTTTATTTCTACTCGCAAAAGCCCGCCTTCCATTGTTTCTTTAGAAAAATACTGGTCAAAAACAAAATTGCCCAAAGAATAAGCAATCCAACCATTATTATATTTTTCTAATGGCTCAACCACATGCGGATGATGACCAATTATTAAATCCGCTCCTGAATCAATGGCCATTTTACCAAACTCTTTTTGAAAAGCGTTAGACAATGGCTGATATTCTGTTCCTGCGTGAATTGAAACAGCCAAAATATCAACCTGCTTTTTACTTTGGCTAATTATCTCTTTTATTTTAGAAAAATCTTCACCAACCCAAGCCATGCCAATTTTGCCGTCCCCAACTTTCCAGCTATTTGGGCTAAAATTTTCAAACCCTAAAAAACCAACTTTAGTTCCTTGAATTTCTTTTATTCTCAAACTAAATGCTTCCTGCTCGTTTAGCCCTGCCCCAACATAGTCAATGCCAGCTTTTTGCAAATTAGCCATTGTATCAGCTAGAGCCACAGCTTGATAATCAAACATATGATTATTAGCAATTGACAAAATATCAAAGCCAGCATTTTTTAAAGCCAAAGTTGAAGTTGGAGAAAATCGAAAAGAATAAATACTGCCAACCTTAATACCACGGCTTGAAATTGGCCCCTCTAAATTGCCAAAAAGAATATCAGCCTGACTTAAATAATCTTTTATATTAGCAAAAGCAAAGTTAAAATCACCTTTACCATATTTATCAATCATATACTTAACAGCCCTCTCAAGCATAATATCCCCCACAGCCATTAAAATAATCGGCTGGGTATCTTTTGCGAGGCCAGCGGGACTAATATTTGCAGACAAAATAGAAACTTCTGATTTTTTTGCATAAATAAAAAAACCAGCCACCAAAAAACACGCTCCAAATAGAATCCAAAATATTAGGGCTAAAAATCTTTTCATTAAAACACTTTAGAAGAAATAAACCACATAAGCAATATGCCCCCAATACCAATAAGCACCCAAGTCAAGCTAATCTTTTGAGGTGGCTCTACTGGAATTGGCGTTTGCTCTTGAGTGGGCGGTTGATTTGTGTTTTGTTCTGCTGTTACCATAAAAATGATTTTAAAATAGAAATAAATGCCTTAGCAAATAAGAAAATGGCTAAGCCAATGGAGGCCCAAATAATTATTTGCTTGCCTTTGGTTGACCTTTTTGAGTCCCCGGCCGCCGTGAGCATATAAAACGCGCCAAGTAAAATCATCAAAGGCGCCACCACCAAGGCTATAACCAATGCCCAATTTGAAACTTTATTAACAAGGTCTTTAATTTCTTTATTAGAAGAAAAAGAACAATAAGTAATTTTATTAGGATCTTTGCATTGACCATAGTCACCCGAAAAGATCGGCTTGTCATCCGTGCCACCTTGTTTGCATGGATTATCACCATCGCTTTTGGACCCCACACAATCAGCACCACTTATGCAGTTAGTTTTTACACAACAAGGATAGCAAATCCCCTGATTTCCAGCTTTGGCAAAATTAGACCAAAAGCTAAAAACTAAAACTGCTAATAAAATTACTGAATAAAATTTTAGTACTTTTTTCATTTTAGGACCGAGGTGATGATAGAGATAAACGCTTTAGCAGTTAAAATAACAGCCAAGCCAATTATTGCCCAAGTAAGAATTGTCTTGCCTTTAGTTGAGCGAGCTGGCTCCCCGGCGGCTGTTAACATATAAAACCCACCAAGCAAAATCATTAACGGCGCAATAACCAAAGCCAGATAAAACAACCACTTTGCTAAAGAATTAATCAAGCACTCAAAGCTAGTGTGAGTTGTTATTGGGCAAAAAGCAATCTGCCCAATTGGCATACACTGCCCAGAAGCAGGCTCTGTTTTGTTTGAACACTCTAACGAGGCATTACATTGATCCTTAGGCGTTGCAGTATCCTTGCATGGACCACAAAACTCCATCTCCTTCGGCGCTGAATCACACTCATCTTTTTTTGCCGGAAGAACATCGCCATCAGCGGCTATGGCCACATTTGAGAAGTGGGTGGTTTGGGCAGTGAGGGTTTGGGTTGTTGGGTTCACAACAGTGTCTTTTAAAATTTCGTAGTTATTAGTAATGGCGCTGAAAAGAACAATGCGCAAGGCCTTTTCCTGCTCATCATTTAAACCCAAACCGCTTTTGCTATATTTTGTAACAACTGTAATTTGCTTGGAAAAGTTATGAATTTCCTCGCCCTTGAGCGTCTTAATAGAAACATGAAACATAAAAGGGCCTAGCAAATTTGTATTGCTTGATGATTGCACCGAGAAAAACGGCGCTTTGTTAGCAAAATCAGGATCATTTTTTGGCATTGACTCTATGGCCACAGCCACGTCTTCGGTAAAAGTGTTTGGGCTTATGATTAATTTTATACTCAAATTTGTTTTACTCATTTCCACTGTACCCCCTTCAGCTGGCTTTATAATCTTCCCGCTAGGAACCGGGGTGATCGGTGTAATTGGGATAACTGGAGTTGAACAATCTCCGGGCACAAATGTTTTCTTATTGCATTGAGCCATACATGCATTGGCATAAACTACGCCATCACTCCCGCATACTTTGTCACTGCCCGAACAAGCAAACTCGCATTGAGCTTTATTAAAACAATTATTGCCAAAAACACCAAGAAATCCTTTGGTAAAAATACAATCCGGACCAAAAGCAAGGCATTCTTTTTCATCACAAACATTCAAAATTCCGTTTCCGCAATCCAAGCAAGTAGCTGTTGCACATTTGCATTGGCCATCACTCCCGCACACTTGCTTCTGGCCACTCGCACACATGGGTGTACAATCTGCATCACTAGAACATTTATAAGGTAACACCGACCCCCCTTGGCACTCACATTGCTGTTTATAACATGTTGGATTCTTGCCCCCAGAGCAAGGAAAACTTGCACATTCTTTGTTTTGTTTGCAAGTAACAACATCTTTGGAGCTACTTAACAAATGAAAATTAGCGGATACATCATAAACATTGCTTCGAGAAGCCAACTTTATTTCAGCATCTTTATAGCCAGACGCCCCCCTAACAACCGCTGTATAGCTATGCTCTGGAGAAAAGGTTAGAGCCGGTATAGTACATTTTCCTCGCGGGTCGCTGGTTACACAGCTTGCCACTTGACTGCCTTTGTCAAGAATAGAAACCGAAATTCCTGGCAAGTCCTCGCTAGTATAATTATCATCAACATGAACAAGAATTCTTTTTTGTAATGTATTATTTAAGCAAAAACATTCTTTTGGTTTTATGGTTGTGCCATAGATATCTTTTACTTCGCAAATTGGTGTTTGGTCTGCTTGGCAAGTTATTGTTTTAGTGCATTCTGAATCTTGAGAGCAAGTTAAATTTTTACAAAAACATTTTTTATCAGCGCCACAAGCTGGCTCTGTTATTTTTGTTTCATTGTTTGGACAGGTTGTGAGATAACCACAGTCATCTTTTGTGTTGCAGGGTTTGGCGCAAAAAACGCAATAATTACCGCCTTGCTTATCGCAAAAAGAATCACTTAAAAATTGATGCGAAACTTTATCAGCTTGGCCACAAACCGTGTCAAGACCGTCTTCTTTGGCGCAAAAACCGCCAAAAGTAGAGGACATATTAGGACAATTAATTAAACAAGCGCCATCATAACAACCAGCTGGGCAAGCAGTTACCTTTGGCCAGCCATTACAATCATATTGCGCCACAGATGGTCCTTCTAATGAGGGAATATAAGAGAAAGAGGCATTAGTTATACAATGGTCAATTATTGAGTTAAACCCGCCAGTAGCTAGCGCCGTTATATACCTTACCGCCCCCTTGGTATATTCATCTCCTCCATCAGTTCGCGAGCAATAAGGCGAGGGGCTCCCCTGCACTTTTGTCATTTTAGCCACTAATTTAACTGTGACATCACTATTATTTATTTCAAAGTCAGTAAAACATCCTCCAGGCTCATCCCAGCAAAACTGATAATCAATTATATAGGCTCGGTATTCTCCGTTTGGCAGTGAAAAAACGCATTTTTGAGGCGGGTTAATGGCAAAGCATTCTTGTTGAGGCAAGGCCTGGCTTTCGCCTTTTTTAACAATACCCACACGAACTCCCCAAGAATCATTCAAATCAATAGTTGCCTTAAATGCTGTTTGCGTGTTTTTATAAAGCGCTATTTGCACAGGAGCCATATTTAAAACAGCATCAAAATTTACTGTATTGTTTGTAAAAAATCCTTGAGCAGAAACTTGGGTAGAGTAATTTTGCGTAGGAAAAGCTTCTGTATTATAGCCAAGGGGTATTAATTCATTAGTAAGGCAAGAGCCGTTTTGGTCAGTCACGCAAGAACCAACTTGCTTTTGCTGGCTGTCAAAAACTTTTATATTTGCTTGAGAAACTGCTTGGCCATTATCAGTTGTAATTTTAAAAGAAATTTTTTGCTCGGTGACAGCTGGAACACAAGAGCAAGTGCGTTTTTGCTTATCGCACTTAGCAAGATAATCACTGCTTGCGCAACCATTAGTAGTGGCGCACTCTTGGTCATTGGCACAACCACCAGGAGAACATTTCCCGCCAACTATGTAAGAGCTAAAAAGACAGTGTGGGTCTATAGCAAAGCACTCATTTTTATCGCAAAGATTAAAAATTCCATTGCCACAGTCCGGACATTTTTTTATTTGCGCTAGAGCAGGCACCACATTAAAATATCCGTCGCTTATATCTTTGCCGGCCTGGCCACCAAACTGCGTTGTCTCGGTGATGATAATTCTTAAATTGTCCGTTGGTTTCCAAATGCCGTTTGATGTAAAAAAATCGCTTTGTATTTCCCATGGGTAGGACATACTTGTGCCTCCTTGGTCTAGGGCGCCTTTTACTGGCTTATTGCTGTTTGTGGCTATAATTTTATAGGCCTGGGGAGATGTTTGGTCAACATAATCATAATTCCAAATGGCAATACTAATTAAACTGTCAGGATTTTGAGTTTTCCATTTGATTTGATACAACTGACCTGCTTGCCAGCTTTCCCCGCCATTAGGAGATGAAACTGTAAGTCCAGCAGAAGGAACAAATTCCCCTCCCGAGCCTCCTCCTAGATTACCGCTAGGCAATGGCAGGCCACAAGCACTTTGTTTATAAATTAATGTATCAAAAGGCGGACAATTGCCCGAACAACATTGGCTATGAGAGCTACAAAAAGTACCAAGCCCTAAGCATGGTTTACAAAAATAATTAACACAAACATTGGGCGAGCAACAATCAGAGCTAAGCACACAAGAATCATTGGCAACCTTGCAACCTGAAATTATGGGGTCTGGCTTGCAGATATTATCCTTTGGGTCGCAAATATATGGCGAGCAACAATTATTTTTTATATCACCAGGGACACAGCCCTGACCAATATTAAAACATACCTTTGAATCTGGACATTGAGGTGGCACAGATGGCCCGCTATCAACACACTTATTGCCACAACAATTTTTTGACGCGCATTGCGCGCTCTCTGTGCAATAATCCCCCAAAACAAACTCGCCTGGCTTGTTTTTAACGCAACGGTATTCGTTTGGAGTGCCGATGAAAAGGTATTCATAACCACAGCATGTATTAAACCCGTGTAAATAAGATTCCCCTGGAATAGTGTCACAACATTTTTTAATAGTATTATCTCCGAAGACTAAACATCTATCTGATGTGTTGCAACAACTATTAGAGTCTAAACAAGCTTCTCCTTTTGCTACACAATTAGATTGAGCTTTAACAGTAAATCCGTGGGCTAAATAAAAAGCTGAACCTAAAAAAATTAGTCCAGCGATAATTAAAAACCATTTTTGTTTTTGCGCCATATTTTTTAAAAAATTATTCCCACAGACCCCACTCCTCCGCTCCGCCAACTGGCGGACGGCGGAGGGGTGGGGTCAAGTGCTGTTTATAAACAAAAGCCCGTAGTGATAACCGCTAGTTTCAATTTTTTTCTCCAAAACAAAATCTTGTTCTTCGGCAATCTCTTGAACGCGACCCGCAGAAACACGGCTTTCTTGCATGGGTCCAAAAGGCGATTCCATATCCCACTCAATTACTAAAACTTTTCCGCTTTGTTTTAAAACTCTTTTTGCTTCTTTAAAAACCGCGCTTTTGTCATCAATTTGAAATAAAAGATTTGTCATTAGCACAATATCACAAGAATTATTTTCTATTTGCTTTATGCCTCTTTCAATATCAGCTAAAACTTTTTTAATATTATTTATGCCTTGCAGGTTCGCCTTGCTCATCAATGCTGACAATGCGTTTTCTTGCACATCAACAGCATAGACAACACCGTCTTCTAATTTGCTGGCCAAAGGAATCACCCATCCGCCCGAGCCACAACCAAAATCAGCTGCTATCATATCTTTTTCAAGCGCTAATTGATTTAAAATTTCATTTGGATCTAAAAACCCTGTTGGCATAATTATTCTTCTTCTTTTTCATCGTTTAGGCAGATGGCCGAGGCAACTTTGTCGCCTGATTTTAATTTCATTATTCTCACCCCAGAGGAAGCCCGACCAATAACGGAAATGGTTTTTATCTCGCTCTTAATTACTTGGCCCTTAGTTGAAATAACAATTAAGTCAGCATCTTCTTCAGATAAAACTTTTGAAAAAACAATGTTTCCATTTTTTTCTGTTATTTTAGCGGCCTTTATGCCCGAGCCACCTCTTTTTTGCAATCTATATTCTTCAAGTTTTGTTCTCTTGCCATAACCGTTTTCAGTAATTATTAAAAGATGGTTTTTCCCATCAATTTTTGGCTTTATATCGTCCATAACAATAATTTCGTCGTTCTTACCAAGCCTCATGCCATGCACCCCAGAGGAGCCCCTGCCCATTGGCCGAACATCCGCATTTTTAAATCTAATTGATTGACCCAATTTAGAAATCATTATTATCTCGTCATTTTTATCAATAATCTTAGCGGATTTTAAAGAATCGCCTGGCTGTAATTTAATAGCCAAAAGCCCATTCTTTCTTACATTTTTAAAAGCAGACAACTCTGTCTTTTTTATTATACCATTTTTTGTAGCCATTACTAAAAACTTTCCCGTGTCCACCTCATCTTGCTTGCTATATGGAATAAGGCTTAAAATTTTCTCATTTTGCGATATTTCCAAAAAGTTTAAAAGCCCCCTGCCTTTTGTAGCCCGACCCATTTCTGGAATTTCCCAAACAAAACACTGGAAAACCTTCCCAGAATCGGAAAAAAATAAAAGCTTGTCTAGGGTATTGCCGGTGGTAAGGTGGTCAACAGTGTCTTCGTCAGACACGTCAATGCCAGTAACCCCTTGCCCGCCTCGTTTCTGAATTTTATAAACAGACGGCTTAAACCGTTTTATAAACCCCCCTTGGGTTAAAATAATAATCGCCTCCTCTTTGGGAATTAAATCCTCGTCGCCAATCTCGCCCAACTTGCCTGCCACAACTTTTGTTCTTCTTGCGTCTTGGTGCTTTTCTAGAACTTCTTTTAACTCTTTTTTAACAACTTCTTTTAATTTTTTTGGGTTTTCTAAAATAACTAAAAGCTCTTTTATTTTTTCTTCAATAGCTTTTAGCTCTTGCTCAACTTTATCTCTTTCAAGCTTGGCTAAACTTTGCAAACGCATTTCCAAAATAGCGGTTGCTTGAATGGCTGACAATTTAAATTTTTTTTGTAAATTTATATGAGCTGCATCTTTACTTTCTGACTGCCTGATTGTTTTTATAACCTCATCAATGTTTTTTAAGGCAATCATCAAACCCTCTAAAATATGGGCTCTTTCCTTGGCTTTAGCTAAGTCAAACTTTGTGCGCCTAATAACCACTTCTTGCTTGTGCTTTAGGTAAAAAGACAAAACATCAGCCAATGATAAAACTCTTGGCTGAATCCCATCCACCAAAGCCAGCATATTTAAATGAAATGTTTTTTGCAGGTCAGTGTATTTATATAAAGCATTCAAAACTTTATTAGGAAAAGCTTCTTTTTTTAAATCAATAACAATGCGCATGCCTTCTCGGTCAGACTCGTCTCTGATGTCTTTAACTCCGTCTATTCTTTTATCTTCAACCAACTTAGCAAACTGGATGACCAGAGAAGATTTTTGCACTTGATAAGGAATCTCGGTGATAACAATTTGTGAAGCGCCTTTTTTATTCTCAATAATTTCCGCCTTGCCTCGCGTTAAAATTGGCCCCTTACCTTGAGAGTAAGCGGAAATAATTTCTTTTTTACTATAAATAATTCCACCAGTTGGAAAATCAGGGCCTTTAACAAATTGAAATAAATCTTCAGTTGTGGCCTCTGGATTATCAACTAAATGAATTGTGGCCTCCAAAACTTCTCCGGCATTGTGGGGCGGAATACTCGTGGCCATGCCAACCGCAATTCCAAAAGAACCGTTTAATAAAAGTTGAGGCACAGGAGATGGCAAAACAGCTGGCTCTTTTCTGGTGGCATCGTAGTTTGAAACAAAATTAACTGTTTCTTTTTCAATATCATTTAGCATTTCCTCTCCCGCCGAAGAAAGCTTACACTCTGTGTATCGCATGGCAGCCGCTCCATCACCATCAATACTGCCCCAATTCCCTTGGCCTTTAACTAATGTATAGCGCAAAGAAAAATCTTGGGCCATTCTTACTAAAGAATCATACACTGCCACATCCCCATGCGGGTGGTATTTTCCCAAAACTTCTCCCACAACCGTGGCCGACTTTCTAAATTTTGCCGTGGACCGTAAACCCATATCGTACATAGCAAACAAAATCCTTCGGTGAACCGGTTTTAAGCCGTCCCGCACATCGGGCAAAGCCCGGGAAACAATAACCGACATTGCATAATCCAAATAGCAATTTTTTATTTCTTCGGTAATTTCTCGGTCTTTGATATATCCAATTTCTTGCAATGGTTGTTCTTTTTCTGGCATGAATTAAAAGTTTATAGTTTATAGTTAGTAGTTAATAGTAGACGAAGCAGTAGAAGTTGAAATTGTCTCGTCTAAAGTGGTTGTGCCAACTAGGCTTTCTATCATTTGGGTTATTTCTTGATTTGTTTGGTCAGTTATTTGCGTTGCCTCTTTGGCTTTATCAATAGCGCCCAAAGTATTTAGCCCCAAACCAACGTCAATGCCCTGACTAGCAAACTTATCCATTCTTGCTCTGGCATTATGACCAATAATAAAAGCCAACGGCACAGCAATTGCCATCAAAACCACCCCTGTTAAAATTATTTTCCAAATTTTTTCCATAATTACGGAGCAAGTAAAATAATCTTCATTTCGTCGTCTTCGCTTGGTAGGTCTTTTTGGGTTATTTTTGCTTTTGGCAAAGGCTCGATGGCTTCACTGCCCATTTCTTTTAAAAATTTAGAAACATCATCTAACTCAACTTTTAGGCCCGGTATTTTATAATGCATTGGAATAACAATGCCTGGCTCTATTTGAGCAATAATTTCAGTGGCGTCTTTAGCATTAATAGTGTAAGTGCCACCAACCGGAATTATTAAAATATCAACATTGCCCAAATCCTCAACCTGCTGACTTGTTAATTCTTTCTGCCCCAAGTCGCTTAAAAATCCAATCTTCATTCCTTCTGCCATAATAGTGAACATTATCACCGACCCCCTTTCTTTGCCATTAGCGTTGTCGTGAAAAGCGGGAATAGCTTTGATAAAAGCATCTTTTATTTCATATTCTCCAGGAGTGTCAACAACAAAAGGACTTCCTCCCACAGCCCTGTGGTTTGAGTGATCTTTGTGGCCGTGACTGATCAAAACAACATCCCCCTCGGTTTTAGGAAATTTTAAGCCAATAAAGTCTGCTTCAAAGGGGTCAATAATAACTTTGGTTTCCCCGTCTTTACGGTTTTTAACTATAATTTCAAAAAAAGATTGTCCGTGCCAAGTAATATTCATAAATTATTTATTTATATTATCAAAATACAATCACTCTTGCAACAATGTAAGTTTTCGGGTATATTAAACAAGACGCGAAAGCGTTTCGGAAAAAGAATAGTTAATTATTTATGATAGCGAAAACAATAAAAAAGATAAAAACAGAAATTATCTGCCCGCCAAAAGTAGGGGAAATTGTTGATGGCACAATTATCAACCGAGCCAAAAGCGCCCTATATGTCGACTTAGGCTCAAAAGGAATCGGCGTTATTTATGGTAAAGAGTTTTTTGACTCAAAGGCAGCTTTAAAAAACTTAAAACCAGGCGACGCAATTTCCACCAAGTTGATTGGCCTGGAAACAGAAGATGGCCTAAGAGAACTCTCAATGGTAGGAGCCAACCAAGAAATGGCTTGGAAAGAATTAGAAGAAGCAAAAGAAAAGCAAAGTATTTTTGAGGCAACCATTGCTTCAGCCAACAGAGGAGGATTAATATGCATGATAAACGGCATTCAGGGATTTTTGCCAACCAGCCAGCTTTTGCCAGACAACTTTCCAAAAGTTGAGGGGGCTGACCCTTCAAGAATTGCCACAGAATTGCAAAAATTAGTTGGGCTAAAAATAAAAGTGCGAGTTTTTGACCTGAACCCAGGAGAAAACAAATTAATTCTTTCGGAAAAAGCCACCAAAAAAGAAGAGCTTGAAGAAAAAATGCTTAACTTCAAACCAGGAGAAGTAATTCAGGGTGAAATTAGCGGAGTGACTAGCTTTGGCGCTTTCTTAGTTTTTGAAGGAGGCCTGGAAGGGCTTGTGCCATCTTCAGAAATTCCAGAAAAAACCGACCTTAAAATTGGCCAAAAAGTTAAAGCAAAAATAACCGAAGTTGCCAATAATAAAATCTATCTTTCTCTTAAAGTGTAAATAAAGTTATGTCTAAGATCTTAAAAAATTTCGGGCTAGTTATTTTAGTTTTTATCGCTATATCAGCTATTTTTGCTTTGCTCAACCCCCAGGCTCTGCAAAAAAACCAAGAGCTTGCTTTGAGCGCTCTAGTGCAAAAAATTAATGAAGGTCAGGTAGCTAAAATTGATGTTTCGGGCACAACTCTCAATATTTCGTTTAAAGATAATACAAAAGCTGTTTCGCGGAAAGAAGCAGGATCATCTTTAGATCAAATCTTAAAAAACTACAGTGTAAGCCAGGATAGCTTAAGCCAAGTTGAAATAACGGTTAGCCCAGAAAAAAGCGGGTTTTTGGATTGGATAGTGCCTCTTTCTTTTATTCTACCTTTAGTTATTTTTGGTGTTTTCTTTTGGATGATAGTTAAACAAGGAAAAGGCGGAGCAGGGCAGACATTCTCTTTCTTAAAATCCCCAGCCAAACTTTTTGATTCAAGCAGTAAAACAACAGAAAAAATCACTTTCAAAGATGTGGCTGGCCTAGAAGAGGCGAAAGAAGAGGTTGCGGAAATTGTTGAATTTTTGAAAGTTCCCCAAAAATTTTTAGATATGGGCGCTAAAATTCCCAAAGGCGTTTTGTTAATTGGACCTCCGGGCTGTGGTAAAACATTATTAGCAAGAGCCATATCCAACGAAGCTGGCGTGCCTTTCTACTCAATGTCTGGCTCGGAGTTTATTGAACTTTTTGTAGGGGTTGGCGCTAGTCGCGCTAGGTCGCTTTTTGAAACAGCCAAAAAAAACGCGCCTTCTATAATTTTTATTGACGAAATAGACAGCATTGGAAAAATAAGAGGCGTTGGTATGGGGGGTGGACACGACGAAAGAGAACAAACTTTAAATCAAATTTTAGCGGAAATGGACGGCTTTGAAAAAAATACAAATGTTATTATTTTAGCCGCCACCAATAGGCCCGAATACTTAGACCCAGCCCTTTTGCGGCCAGGCCGCTTTGATAGAAGAATAATCTTGGACGAGCCAGATATAAAGGGCAGGGATGAGATATTAAAAATTCATTCAAAAGAAAAACCGCTTTCCCCGGCTGTTGTTTTGCGGGAGGTGGCAGAGCGAACCCCAGGATTTTCTGGAGCTGATTTGGCAAACTTAATGAACGAAGCCGCTATTTTAGCCACGAGAAGAAACCAAAAGCAAATTGAACAAACAGATATTTTAGAATCAATTGAAAAGGTTTTATTGGGGCCAGAAAGAAAAAGCCACTTATTATCACAAAAAGAAAAAAAGGTTTGCGCCTTTCACGAAGCTGGGCACGCTTTGGTTTCTGCCTTTTTACCAGAAGCCGAGGATGTTCGCAAAATTTCCATTGTTTCTCGAGGTATGGCTGCTGGCTATACTTTGGCTTTACCAAAAGAAGAAAGAAGAATTCGCACCAAAAAAGAGTTCCAAGCCGAGCTGGCAGTTTTATTAGCTGGCTACACTGCCGAGCAAATTCAATTTAACCAAATTTCAACTGGCGCTTCCAATGACTTGGAAAAAGCTAGCCAATTAGCTCGCAAGATGGTAACCAAGTATGGCATGTCAAAATTGGGCCCAATCTCTTTTGGCAAACGAGAGACATTAGAATTCATTGGCTATGAGCAAGAAACCGAAAGAAATTATTCTGATAAGATAGCGTTTGCTATTGA
>JAZDKU010000016.1:0-2238 GCA_043802745.1 bacterium
GCCAAGAACCTTGCTAATAGAAACTCCATAGTTTGTTCCCCGAAGCTTTAGCCAATCATTGGTTGTTAAAAATTTTCCCCAGCCATAAACTAATCCTGAAACTTTATCCACCCAGGCTTGGCAAGTCCCAGAGGGGCACCCGACCAAATCAGCTTCATCAAAATCTATCCAGCCAACATTGCCAACCCAAGCATGGCCAGAAAAAATTCCCGTTACTCCATTGTCAGTAATATGCACACCATAGTCATTTGGCCCGCCTCCAGAACTATTATTAAAGCTAGCCCAGCCCATAGTGCTTGACCAAGCAAACCCAGCCACATTTTCACTAGCATCAGCTTTAACTTCATTAGTATAATTTTTATAAAGCAAAAAGCTACTGGCTATGACAATACTTCCAGCCAGCAAGATTAATAAAACTTTTTTTGTTTTTATTGTCATAATACTTTATTATATTTAATTAAATAAATTATAACAAGCTTTACTTTATCTACTTTCTTACTCACAGTAGATAAAATTCACGAATTTTATCTACTATACTTAAATTATTTAAAAAAATTCATCATGTTTTCAGCATTAACCACAAAAAATTGCGAATTAGGATAATTGGCAACCCAATCTTTTGGTGGCTTAACAGCTTTTTCTCTCCATTTAACCTCATAAGCGTTTAAATTCCCATCTCTTTCTTCAATAAAATCAATTTCTTTTTGGTCATAAGTACGCCAAAAATAAAAATTGGCAAATTTATTAGAATTACTATTTTGTTTTAACTTTTCTATTAAAAAGAAATTTTCCAGCATCGCGCCCTTGTCACCTCTTAAATTCAATGGGTTAAAATTGTGAATTAAAGCATTGCGTAAACCCAAATCCCAAAAATAATATTTTGAAGTTTTATAAATTTCTTTTCTTAGATTTCGACTAAAGCCTCTCAAATTAAAAATCACAAACATTTTCTCTAAAATATCTAAATATTTTTCTACTGCTTGCTTAGATAAAGCTAGGTGGCTAGCAAGTTCAGCTATTGAAACTTCCGAGCCAATTTGCAAAGCTAATAAAGAAAGCAAGTCAATAACTTTTTTTGGCTTTCTCACTGAAGCAAAAGAAAGAATGTCTTTATAAAGATACCCATTGACCAAGTCATCAAGATATTTTTGTTTATCGCTAGCACCTTCGGTAGTCAAAACCTTTGGGTACATTCCAAAAAGCAAAAAATCCTCTAACCGGCTTTGTAAAGAAAGATCTGGTAAATTAGGTATTATTTCTCCAAGAGCAACAGGGTACAAATGAAAAATAACAGCCCTGCCGGTCAAGGGCTCGCTAACTTTGCTGGCTAATTCAAAAGATGAGGAACCAGAAGCGATAATATTCAAGGCCGTGCTATCAAACAATAATTTCAGACTTAAACCAATATCGGGAATTCTTTGGGCTTCGTCTATAATCAAAAACTTCTTTGGGCCAATGACTTTTTTTAGTGAATCAAGATTGGCTACACTCAAGACATCTTGAGTTCTCAAATCATCACCATTCAAAAAAACAACTTCTTGCTCGTTAATTTTTGGCAAAATTAAGTTTAAAAGAAAGGTTTTACCTGCCTGCCTTGGGCCATAAAGCAAAATAATCTTTGGTTCTTTGGCTAAGGTTTTCTCTATGCTTTCGGCTATATTTCTTTTTATTATCATAATTGAGTAAACATTACTTTACTCTATTTTGCCAAATTAAGTAAACTATGTCAAGATTAATTACTTTATTCGCAATTATTGTTTTCGCCAGGCTTTTATGCCATAAGGGGTTTTTACTCTAACGGGCGAGGCATCCGGGTCATTTGTTTCCACCAAATCCGCGGATGCGTTTGTATCTCCCCCAAACCTAGATACTTTAAAAATACCTTTTAAAAAAGACAAAGCATCGCTAAACGAAATCAATCTTAAGCTCAAAATCCCCAATGGATGCTTAATTTTCACCAAACCAAGTAATTGGGGTAACGAAGCAGTAGTATTAAAAGTGGCTGTAATAGTTGTATTGCCAGTCATTGTTATTAAACAATTACCAGTGCCAGAACACCCTCCTCCAGACCAACCAACAAAAGTAGAACCGCCACTGGCAACAGCTGTTAATGTAACAGGGGTGCTGGATAAATAAGATTGGAAACAATCTGTTCCACAATCAATGCCTGCTGGGTTACTTGAAACTGTTCCAGCGCCTGTGCCATCTTTTTGCACTGTAAGGCCGTAATTGACTGGA
>JAZDKU010000017.1:0-36496 GCA_043802745.1 bacterium
AAACCACAGACAGAACCGCTAAAATTGCAATTAAAATTGTTTTCATAGTTTTTTACTTTTAGTTATTAGATAATACCACAAAATAGCGAAAAAATAAACAAAAGCCACGGCTCGTGGCCGTGGTGCTTGTGACCCTGATTGACCTGGGATTATTTTATAAACTTAAATGTGGAAACCATATGGTCAAAAATTTTTTCATAGTCATCACATATAGGATCTACTCTAGTGGTGTCTGGTAAAAACAGCTGAATATTAATTGGCATTTTATCTTTTACCATATAGGCAGTAATAATCCCCGCTAAACCAGGCATCTGATACTCAGTTTTAAGGGCTAGAAAACCACCGACAATTAAGTAGCTCTTAAATACATCTGAACCCCTTCCAGCACCAAGTATTGGTTTCAAAATATCATCAAAATATTGTTGCGTGTCTGAAATAATTTCCTCTGATTTAGTTATCTGAATAAACCCAGAATTCTGCACATTATTATCATCGCGAAGGTCAGAAACTCTGTTAGCACTATTAGAAAAGTTAACGATATCGTACCATCCCTTATCAAAAATAAGGCTACCACTGTACCCGCTATACCAAAACGATGGATAGTCTATCTCAAAACCATATTGATTATCTCTATATGTCTTCCATTCTGTAAATTCGCCCCCCTTACAATCTCGCGGGCAATTACATTCGTCTTCCCCCTCACCACACAAACCATCACCGCATTTAGTACATATAAAATAACTGCCGTCCTGATCAAAATTACCCTCACAGCCCTTCCAATACCTATGGAAATTAGTTTTAACTAATCCAGAGCAGCAATCTATATCGTCCATTCTTTTGATATTGTTTGTTTCTATCCTACCAATCTTACCCTCTGCAACACAGTTTACCTTATTGCAAAAACCATTTTGACAAGCACAAGCAAATACTTGAAGTGGCGCCGAGCAACATGTTTCACAAAGCGCTCCTCCGTTTTTTTTAAGTTTTTCTTGCTGGAGACGCCCAGCTTCTGCTGCTGAGACACATTGCAAGTTGGGATCAGCTGAGTCGCAAAAACCGCAAAAATAATTTGTTCCGGTAAAGGCTAAAACACAATCTGCCCTACTCGCACAAGAAAGTTTTTGATTAACAGATGTTGTAGTTGCTATTGGTGGGACTAGATGGACCAAATTAACAGATAGGCTTTGTTCTGGCTGATTTAGTTTTTGATAGGCAAACACACCAACTAAGACGACCACCAAACCCGCTAAAATTACAACTAAAATTGTTTTCATAATTTAAAAATTATCAATTAAATTTAAGAGTATTTAGTATTTCTTCAAACTTCAACTGGCTATCTTCCAGACAAGCTGGTGGTTCTGGTATCTTTATAGTACATTCTGCATCAGCACAATCTTCCATATTACAACTAAAATCATAATTAATTTCAACAACTTCGTTTGTGCGAGGTACAGCAATGCCGTATGCTATCGCCCCCATATCTCCTCCAGCAAACCTGTACCCCAACCAGCCATTTTTCTCCATAGTTTTTAATTCTACCACCGCAATTTCTCGCCGAGCCGCCTGGTTGGTAATGTCATCCCAATATTCAATATACCAATTTTTATTAATGTTATCGTATAAAGTCGGCGTGTCAGCTATCGGGGCATAAGCATAAAAACCTATAGGAAAAATGCTAATTTCAACATAAAGCGTAGAATTTTCCCTTTGATCTTTAACTCTTATAGAAGTCAATGCTTTTGTAGTGTTGTTGTTATAAACCTTATCCCCAACAGATACAAGATGAAATCGATTTTCACTTGGAGTTACTAGCTCAGCCACACCAAAATAAGACGGCAATTTTAATTCAAATCCATATTGCTCATTTTTATATGTTTTCCACCCCGCAGTTTCATCTTGATTTTGCACAACTGGGTGGTTAATAACTATTGGCATTGGCTCTGCTGGCTGGTTTGATCTTTGATAAGCTGAAACGCCAACCAAAACCATAGACAGAACCGCTAAAATTGCAATTAAAATTGTTTTTGTTTGCATATGGTTTAGCTGTCGGTATCTGATACCGACAGCTTTTTAATCGCTGGATTTTTCGCCTAGGGTTACGGTGATGTCCAATCCTTTTGCGCCTCGCAATACTTTTAAAACTACTTTGTCGCCAGGAATATGCTGATTTTGAATAATGTTAGATAGTCGAACTTTTTTAGTGATTTTAACACCATCGGCTTGCAAAATAATATCATTTTCTCTTAGCCCAGCCTTTTGAGCGGAAGAGCCCGGCTCAATCGCCACCTCACTAGCAATATCGCCTTTTATAATTAAAGCGCCGTAATCAACCGACAATTTTTTCTCAGATTGAATATCAGCGTCAACTAGTACATATCTAATCCCTAAAAACGGGTAAGATATTTTACCCTGTTCCTGAAACTGCCTGATATCCCTTCTGGCTTTATTAAATGGAATAGCAAAGCCAATGCTTTGCGCGCCTTCAGCCACAGCCACATTAACGCCAATAACCTCGCCTTTCAAATTTAATAAAGGTCCGCCAGAGTTTCCCTTGTTAATAGCCGCGTCTGTTTGAAATATATCGTCTAAATCCTCGGATATTCCTCCCCCAGAAGCAGTAATGCTTCGGCTTAGGCCTGAAATAACCCCCACAGAAACCGAATTGCTGAATTCTCCCAAAGCATTGCCAATAGCAATAGCTGTTTGCCCCACTACCGCTGAATCAGAATTGCCAAATTTCACAGCCGGCAAATTTATACTTTCTCCTTGCTTGGTGCTGGTGGTAATTTTCATAATAGCTAAATCCTGCAGAGGATCTTTGGCTAAAACTACAGCTGAATATTTTTTTCCTTCCCAAGTAACTACTTGATAAAAAGCGTATGGCTCTGAAACAACATGTTTGTTGGTTAAAATCATGCCATCTGAAGAAACAATAAACCCACTGCCACTGCCAACCACTTGCCTTTCTGTACCCTTGAGCCTGGTTTTAGGAATTTGTATTTGAACCTGTCCGCCAAAAAAATCTCCACCAAATGGCTGGGTTTCCACATATTGCTCATAAACTGGCACGTCTTTGCTAATCAAAACACTAACCACCGACGGCGAAACATTTTTTACCACATTCATCACCGCCTCTTCTTGGGTTGTTTGAGGGTTGTAGGGAGCCACTTCGGCAGGTGGCAAAACAATATTTTTTTGCTGGTTTTTAATAATTCCTGCTTGATTTAAAAAATCCAACCAATAAGGCTTGACAGCTTTTATATAATATCCCCCTATTCCAAACGCTAAAACAAAAACTATAACAATTAGTCCAGCCTTTTTCCAATGCTTTTCACACCAAGCAGGGCACTTGACATTTTTTAAAGATTTTGGAACGTAATGTTTCATATGTTTAAATTATTTATTTTATATGGGATAAAAATATAAACAAACCCACCGCCAAGGCTCCCACCGAAGCCAATAGAACCGCGCTAGCTGAGAGGTCTTTGATGTCTTTTATTTTCGGGTTGTGGTCAAACTGAGCCGTATCTAGGGCTCTCTCAATTTGCGAATTCAAAAGCTCCAGGCCCAAAACAAAAATAATCGCTAAAACCAAAATAGATCTTTCTATGTAATGCAGGGGAAAAGAAAACATTAAAATCACCACCACCAAAGCCAAGACGGCCTGGATTTTAAAGCTTTGTTCTTCAAAAAAAGCGACTTTTAATCCATGAAAAGAATTCTTAAAACTGTTCGCCTGCTTGCGCACACTAATAATATTTTTTATTTGCATAAATTTTACTTTATGCTTCTTAATATACCACAAAATTGCTAAAAATGCACGGTGGCGAAGGGGATTTTTGAGAAAGTATCAATTAGCCAAACGATTAGGGAAAGCAAAATAGCCAAAGGCCAAGATAAAACAACCCCCAAGGGGTTGTAAACTAAAGCGCCAAGCAAAAATACAATGCCCAAAATCATTATCGCTGGAACTATTGGCACGATTAATAGATTAAGGGGCAAGCCAATCAAAGAAACATAGCCAAAAGTATAAATTAAAAGAGGTGTAGTAAAAATTTGAGCAGACAAGGTTGCGGATATTATTTCATAACAAACCTTGCGTTTAATAACCGGGCCTAAGTGGATTAAACCCAAAGTAGCTAAAACCGAAAGTTGAAAGCTTAAATTATATCGTAAAAGCGTTGGGTTAATAGCCAACATAATGGCCACAGCCAAAACCAAGGCGCGAAAACTGGCATTTTGACGGCCCAATAGACCGCAAACAATTAAAATTGAGCCCATAATACCAGCCCGAATAGCTGAAACTTGAAAGCCGATTAAAGCAATAAAAAGCCAGATTAAAATTAAAGAAAACCAAAGCGCCTGGCCCCGATAAAGCCCCAAAGCCACACCCAAAACCACTAAAATTTGAGCCAGCATGACAATGTTCATACCCGAAACAGCCACAATATGGCTAGTGCCAGTGTTGGCCATTTTTTGCTTCCAGTCATGGCTAAAACTAGCCTTGTCTCCAAGTAAAATACCCGCTAAAATAGCGCTTTGGGGACTGGGCAGGTTGCTGTTGATGGCTTCTTGAAATTTTTCTTTTAAAGAAGCAAGGAGAGCCCAGTCCTCCGCCTGTGGCTGAGGGCTGGGCTCGGGCTCCTCTAAAAATACAAAAGATAAAACAAAAATACTGCCAATAAAAAATAGGCAGGCAATAAAAAGAATTTTAGAATAAGGCATTTTTACCTAAGAAAAATAGTGTCAAAAAGCGGAGCAATACATTCTCTTATCTGGAACATTTCTTTTTCATTAAAAGGTTTTATTTCTTCAAATTCTGGATTGATAGTTTTTTCTGGCCTGAATTTTTGCAAAAAATATTTTTCCGAAGGCCTAATCCAGTGAGCTATTTTGATAATATCCTCTTTAGTGTGCACCCCTGGCACCACAGTTGTTCTAAACTCATAAGCAATTGCCCCGCTTTTTAACAAAGCAATTGACTTTTCAATTTTATCAACTAAATAGTAGCCCGACGAACCTTCAAAACCAACGGCTTGTGTATACTTTTCTTTTGGCGCTTTTATATCCATGGCCACATAGTCAATTAATCTGGCTTTAAAAAGGTTTTCTAGCATTTCTGGAGAAGACCCGTTTGTGTCTAATTTCACTTTATAGCCTGCGTTTTTTATTTTCGCGCAAAAAACCGGCAATTCGCTATGAATAGTTGGCTCGCCCCCGCAAATAACCACGCCCTCCAAAAGACCTCTCTTGGCATTCAGGAAATCAAAAAAATCAGCCTCTTTTATTTCTGGCTGACACGCTATAAATTTTGGTAAAACTAATTCTGGCGAATAACACCAAGGACAGCGAAAATTACATCCGCTTAAAAAAACAGTGCAAGCTAAAGTATTTGGATAATCAATCAATGTTAACTTTTGCAACCCCCCGATTTTCATATATTTTTTCTACAACGTTTGGTATGGCAAAAGTTTTTCTTTCTTTAAATTCTTGCTGTTTGCCCTTATGCCACTGCATTACCGGCCTGATGTAGCCAACCACTCTTGAGTAAACCTCGCAAAACTGCTCAATGGTGCAGTTTGGGCATGTCCAATGCTCCCCCGCTATGTAGCCATGGGTAGGGCAAATAGAAAATGTTGGAGTTAGGGTGATGTAGGGCAAATGAAAATTCTCAAAAACTTTTTTAATCAAAGCTTTCATATTAGGAATATCAGTTATTTGCTCGCCCAAAAATAAGTGCTGCACAGTGCCACCTGTGTATTTACATTGAAGTTCATCTTGCAACTCCAAGGCCTTAAAAATATCGTCTGTATAATTAACTGGCAATTGAGAACTATTAGTGTAAAAAGGCGCTTCAATTGTGCCTGCTTGGACAATGCCTGAGAACTTCTCTTGATCTTTTAAAGCTAGTTTGTGGCTTGTGCCTTCAGCCGGGGTTGCTTCTAAATTAAAGAGGCTACCAGTTTCTTTTTGATAGCCGATAATTCTATCTCTCATAAAATCCAAAACCTCCAAAGCAAAAGCTCGACCGTTTTTTGAGCCAATATCCTCGCCCATGAAATTTAATAAGCTTTCGTTAAGCCCAACCAATCCAATAGTTGAGAAGTGGTTGCCAAAATATTTGCCCCGCATTTTTTCAATGCCAGCTAAATAAACCCGCGAATATGGATAAAGGCCCTTTTTCATCAAATCCTCCAAAGCCTTTCTTTTCATTTCCAGAGAATCGCGAGCTATATCCATTATTTTAGCTAATTTTTCAAAAAACTCTTTTTTTGTTTTAGTTAAATAGCCAAGCCTTGGCAAATTAATAGTAACCACGCCAACACTGCCAGTTAAGGGATTGGCTCCAAAAAGCGAACCGCCCCTATGGTAAAGTTGTGTATTATCAATTCTTAGCCGGCAACACATACTCCTCACATCCTCTGGCTTCATGTCTGATTGAATAAAGTTGGTAAAATAACTAGTACCGTATTTAGCTGTGGCTTGCCACATTAAATCTAATTTTGGGTCATCCCAAGGAAAATCTTTGGTTATATTTATGGTGGGAATAGGAAAAGTAAATGGCCGTCCATTTTTATCGCCCTGCATCATTACTTCAAAAAAAGCATTGTTAAACATGTTCATCTCTTCTTGAAATTCAGCATAAGTTTCTTTTTGCGGCTTGCCCCCAATAATAACTGGCTGTTTGGCAAAAGATGGGGAAGCATGGATATCTAAAGTAACATTAGAAAAAGGTGTGTTGCCAGTTATAAAAACCTGGCCATTTCTTTTGGCAATAACTGTTTCGTTTTCTGTATTTGGGCACCAAATAATACCTTCGTAATCAACTTTTTTTATATCTTTTGGTAAAATATTTTCCACTCCTATTTCTTCTAATTCATTTAACACAGGGATAGAGATTGGGTAATCTAATTTTAAAACTTCTTCTATTGGCTGAATAAAATAAGAGCCGTCACTATTTTTCATTACAACTCGGTGTTCAGGAGAGATCAGCTGATCTTGCCTCTCTCCTTTTAGGTTATACATCACACCCTTATATTCTTTTTTAAAAATACTTTTCACCTCTTTATCCTCTATGCCTCCCTTCTCCACATTGAAAGTTTTGATTAAACTACCTTCTTCTATCTGGTCGCATAATTTCCAACCGTTAGTAGTTAAAATTTCGGTGTCTTGGGACAAACATTGAAAGCCAACCCGCGTTGGCACGGCACAGTTAAATAAAAACTCCTGCATGGCTTGTTTAACTTGCGGATAATCTAAATTGTCATATCTAATAAATGGTGCTAATAAAGTATCAATGCTTGATAAAGCCTGCGCCCCAGCGGAATTACCGCTCCAACAAGCCTTGCCATTCCTCCTAACATACAAAGTATGGTTTGGTACCTCCAAACAATAAACCTTGTCTTGATAAGAAACTTTTTGCACACTTTCTTGTTGAAATCTAAAATGTTTTGCCATTGAAACCCCCACATCAAACCAAGTAAATTCTCCCTTTATTCTGTTGTATATGTTGGCGCTCCAGCCCAATTTCAAAACTACTTCCTGAAAATCATCGGCTAATTTTTGACTTTTAGTAGAATACTCCACCAGACCATTACTAATATGGCCATCTCCTTTCATCATCCAATCAAATAAAACTTTTAATTGTTCTTTTGGCAAATTCTTAATATCGCTTGGAATAAATTTATTGCCTGCTTTGCCAAATTGCTCTAAATATGAGAAAAGTTGCTTGTCAGTAATTTCAAATGTAATCTTATTGTCTGTTATTTTTTTTCGGTAATTAAAGGGTAGTTTTTGTAAAATTACTTCAAAATCTTGGCTAACCTGGCCTTGATTTTGAAAAATTCTCACACAATATTCATGATATGATTTTCCACTTTCTCTTTTTCTTGTTCTTTTATAAATATTGCCTTCGGCCAAGAAAAAACCGAAAAAAGCTATCCAATCGTTTATTAAGATTTTTTTAGAATCTATTTTAATTGTTTCGTATATTTTGCCAAAATTGCGATATTGCTTTATCTCAATGCTCGGCAATTCAAAAAATTCTTTTTCTCCTCCTATCCAAACCGATTGCTTGGGAATAAAGTGTTGATTTGGATTGAAATCCTTTGCTTTAATAAATTTCCGATAATAAAGGGAATCAATAGCAAAAACTTGTTTTTTCACTTGACTTAAAACCCCAATTGAACTATTTTCTGCTCTTTCTTCCTGCCCTTGCTCTTGAAATTGAGACAATTGTTTAAACGAACACCCCGGACAATATTGGTCAACTACCATATTATGATTAGGGGTAACCATCAAGTCTAATTTTTTTGTTTTAAAATTATAAAGCTCGCCATTATAATCAAATTCGTAAAATTTTAAGGGTGCCTGCAATTCAATTTGATTGGTTTGGTTGTTTAAGGTAAAAATTTTATCACTTTTGGCAACATCAAAAAAATATTTCCACCCAGAATCCGTTAATACTTGAGTGTCTTTTGAAAAACATTCACCCTGTAAAGTATAAAAAAAGTTTACCACTTGACCCAAAGCTACTCGAAAGTGCTTGGCTGGAGATGTTTCTACTTTGCCAGGCACGCCCCCAAATCCTCGTAATAATAAATCGTATAAATCCCAGCCATTACAGTATGTGGCTAAACAATCCAAATCATGAATATGCATATCCCCAGAATTATAGGCCTCTCTAATATACTTTGGATAAATTTTATTGAGCCAATATCTTTTGGTTAACACCGAAACCGCGTAATGATTTAGGCCTTGCAAAGAATAAGCCATATTAGCATTTTCTTTTACCTGCCAATCCATTTCGCCAATATATTTTTCAAAAATTTCTACAGCCTCATCAGTAACTACCTCTGTTTCTCGCAAGACCCTTCTTTGCTCTCGATAAAGAATATAAGCTTTGGCTGTTTCAACCAATTCTTCAAGCATTAAAACTTCCTCAATAATGTCTTGCACTTGTTCAACTTCTGGAATTTCATCTTCTTTAAACCTTCTTTGCAAAAAATCCACAACTTTATTAGAAACTTTTTCAGCTATTTCCTGGCTTTCTTGGCCACTAGCCGCTAAGGCCTTGGCAATGGCATTAGTAATTTTACTTTGCTCAAAATCAGCTAAACTATTGTCTCTTTTGCGAATCTTTTCAATTGGCTTGGCAAGCTTGGTCATATAATAATATTATTTAAAGGTAAAATAATTATATTCTTTTAAAAAATTTGGGCAACCTGTGGATAACTATCCTTTTGTGGTGGCAATAAGAGTTACTTTTAACTCTCCTGCTTCTAAGTGGCTGTCCTCGGAAACGCCAAAAATAATTTTAGCTTGAGGTAGGGCGTTTTTCTTAATAAAAGTGGCCGCTATATTAACTTCAGTAATTGATAAATCATCTCCTCCAGCAATATTTAACAATATGCCTTGGCTGTCTTTTAAAGAAAAATCTAATAAAGGCGACTGAAGAGCAGAGCTAGCGGCTGACAAAGCTCTTTTTTCGCCCTTGGCCCGGCCAATTCCCAAAAACGCCCTGCCCGAGTTCACCAAAATACTTCGCAAGTCAGCAAAATCTAAATTAATAATTCCGGGCAAAGAAACTAAATCTGATATTCCTCTTACTGCTTCTCTTAAAATGCTATCGCAAGTCCAAAAAGCATTTTCTAGGGTAGCTGTTGGCCCAACCATTTTTAAAAGCTTATCATTTTGAATTACTAAAAAACTATCAACCTTACTTTCTAGCCTTTTTAGCCCCCAATTAGCTATATTTTTTCTTTGCATACCTTCAAAAGAAAATGGAAAAGTAACAACCGCCACAGTTAAGGCTCCCACAGATTTTGCTATTTCCCCAACAACAGCAATAGCCCCGCTTCCTGTGCCACCACCCAAACCGCAAGTTAAAAAAACAAGCTCTGCTCCTTCAAGCGCTTGTTTTAATTCAGCATAGCTCTCTTTGGCTGCTTTTTCTCCAGCGCCAACATCCATGCCAGTCCCGAATCCACCCGTAGTTTTTTTGCCAATTAAAATTTTCTTAGCCACAGGGCAAGTGCGGAGCACTTGGGCGTCGGTGTTAATAGCAATCAATTCCACGCCAGCAATCTTTTCTTTATGCATGCGAGAAACCGCGTTAACCCCAGATCCACCAATGCCGACAACTTTTATTTTCGGAATATTATTTGTTGACATAAATATGCTAAAAATTACGGCAAGAATGCCTTTAAAATTCGTTTTATTTTTTTGCCAAGTTTTCCGCTAGAAACTGCTTTGCCTCCATCACCCTCCATGCTTTCAAATCCCAACAATAAGACACCGCAACAAGTAGCAAAACAAGGATTTTCAACTCCTTTAACGCCTCTTATCTCTCCAAGCCTGCAGGGTAATTTAACTTTTTGCTTAGCAAAATCCACAATCCCTGGCAATAAAGACCCTCCGCCTGTTAAAACAATTCCACAGGGTGGCTGGCTCCCCCCCATAATTTTCTTAAGAGATTTTTGCGCTTCAAGAAAAATTTCATTAACCCGAGATTCAACCACATTTTTCAAAAAAGATTTTGAAAACTCAATGCCTTGATCCGCCAGCTTAATCTTATCTTTATCGCCTGACAAATTTTTAACATTTGCCTTTAAAGTGCCAAATTCTTGTTTGATATTTTCAGCTGTTTGGATCTCTGTCCTAAGGCCAATAGCTAGGTCATTAGTTATGTGCGAAGAACCTAAGGGAAAAATAGCAAAGTCAACAATATCGCCTTTATTAAAAACAACTAAAGAGGTGACGGAAAATCCAATGTCCAAAACCGCGCAACCAAGTTCTTTTTGTTCTTGGCTTAAAACAGCCTGAGCCACAGCCATTGGCGTAATAAAAGAGTCCAGATAATTCAACCCGGACAAACTAATAGCTTTTTCTAGATTATTAATAATTGGCGAAAAAATACAAGCCAATAAAACTTTTACTTCCAATCTTATGCCTCGTAACCCAACCGGCTCTTTTACTCCAGCCTCTCCATCAACGATAAATTCTTTAGGAAAAATGCTTATAACTTCTTTGTTTGAAGCCAAGCTTATGGCTTCGGCCTCTTTTTTAACCCTTAAAACATCTTCTTTAGAAATTGTTTGGTCGGCTCGAGAAACAGAAATAAGGCCTTGAGAATTTATGGAAAATAAATGCGTGCCCCCAATATTAACAAAAACATCTTTTATTTTTATGCCAGAAGATTTGGCCAACTCTTCTTTTATCTGCATTATAGCCAAGCAAGCCTGCTCTGGGTTTACAACTTCACCATTCCTTATGCCCAAGCATGACTTTTCAGCCAGAGCTAAAATTTCTACAAGGCCGGTGTCTGAATTTTTCTCGCCAATAACTCCTTTGATGGTACCCGAGCCAATATCTAATGCCATTAAAATTGAGTTTTTCATGATAAATATTTTTCTTGTTTTACCCTCATTTGTTTATGCGTGTAACCTAATAAATGCAGAACAGAATGCGCTATGGCCCAAGCCATATTATTTTTCGCGACCATTTTTGGGCAAACAAATATCTCGCCAATCTTTTCTTTTGTTCCTTTTACCTCAAGTCCTGCGAAACTCAAAACATCAGTAGGCTTATTTATTTTCCTAAACTTTTTGTTCAATTCTTTTATCTTAGCACATCCAACAAAAACAATGGAGATGTCCCAGCTCAATGAGTTTTCTCCTCTTAAAACTTTTTCTGCTGTCTTAACAACCAAACCACTGTCAATCTTCTGCTTGGTTAAATTTGTAACCTCAATCATTGTGCTATTTTAGCAAACCCTAATTTTTTCGCAATCTGTGTAAAACATCATTCAACGCAATTCCCGCGATCGCAGGAATTGCGTTATGGCAAACCTCGTCTTGATTACTTACCGACCGAGCATATTCGCCAGCTCTGCTTGTAAGATCTGAATAAGCTGGGTAATTAAAATTATGAGTTGCTTTTGAATTGCGAGTATTTGTAATTTGATTTGCAAAATAGCTACTTGCCGAGCCTGGCCAGTTAAACCAGCTAAGTTTGGAACCTGTGCTGAGTTTGTGGAAGCATTGCTTTGCGTAGTAGTTGCCTGTGTGGAACTTGCCGTGCTTGTTGAAATCTGTTGAAGCTCGGGTTCAACAACATTTGGGGTTCCCCCGCCTCCGGTGCTATGTACCAATACAACCCCGCCCATTGTAGTGGTGGCTGTTTCAACGCCATTGGCATTGCGATATTTTACAGCATAAGTATAGGTTGTGCCTTCAACCATATTGGGGTCTCGCCATTCTCTGGTTTGAATCCAGCCAGAGTTGTAGGCAGAATTATCTATTCGCCAGAATAGATAACCAGATAGGCCAGAGTTAGGGTTTGGAAAAGCATCAACATAGATATCAACAGAGAGTGGGTGCCGCATAAAATTAAAACCAGTTGGAGTGTCGGCTAATGTGTAGGTTGAGGTTGCGGAGGAAGAAGCGCTTTCGCCATAGCTGTTGTATGCTTTGATGTGTCTGGTGTATTGAGTATTCTCTGACAAACCTGTTTCGTCAAGGTAAGTTAGATTGGCTGTGGCAGAACTGGTAGCTATGGCATCAGCATTGGTGTAGACCCGGAACCCGGTTTCATCATTCGCATTATCAATAAAACCCCAGCGGATTGATGAAGAAGTTAAGACCGAAGGAGTGCCGATAGTTGAAGCTTGAGGAACAGGGTAAATATACGCTCCGATTTCCCAACCCAAACCGCGAAGATCTTGGTCTGCCGTGGTTACGGAAGATGGCCAAGTGGAACCTGGATAAATAGCATCGTCATAATCATTTCCGAGATTTGTTCCAGCATCAATTAAAGTTGAGGTGGATTGAAGAGAGAAATCAGCTCCTGTCGCATTAACAAATAGTGGATCAACAGCAAGCCCATTAGTATTTGCTAAACCTGTTCCTGAAAAGTCAGCTGTATTACCATAAAAATCATTGTTTGACAATGTTGTTGAACTTGTGGAATGTCCAGTGGCTGATGTTATGCCATTGGCTAAATTATTGAAGATACAATTTTGTACAGTAGAAGTGCCTTGCGCATATAATCCCTTACCGTTCTTATCACTATCATAGAAGGTTACATTTTTCAGATTGCAAGTGTTCCCAGTCCTGCAAACAACACCGTATTTTGTTGACGCTATACTATATATAGAGGAACTATTAATATTAATAGTGCTACCGCTATTAATAATGGTATTAACCGAATGATTGGCAGCGGTTACATCATGTATGATAGAACGATTTATATTAACAGTAGCTTCATCATCAACCTCTATAATCCAACTAGGGGAATCGGTAAAAATACAATTACTGAAAGTCGCAACCCCTGCGTTCGCATACACTTTTGCGTCTGAAAAAAGTCCATTGATGATAGTAGCATTTACGGTTGTTCCTAGGGTCAAATATAATGAATATGTAGTATTGTTTATAGAGGTCACATTAGTGGCAATAAGGGTAGCTTGGTTAATAATATTAATTCCCTGATCATTGTTTTGAAAAACACCACCATATATTACTGCTGTAGTGGTACCATGCATAGAGAATCCATCGTCAACGCTATAATCGCCCTCTATATCATAGTAAGTAGCGGACGCAGTATCCATTAATTGAAAAGATTGATTACCGCTATAAGTACTTTTAACATTTCTTATTACAATCCCGCTACTTGTTCCTATGATATGCAATCCGCTTACAATTGGTCTCGTAACGTCAATATTTTGGATTGTAATATAATTTTTGCTATCTATATAGATGGCAGAACTATAAGAATTATTTATATCAATAAGAGGACGATTACCTGTGCCATAGGCATCATATGTTATTGGATTTTCTGATGTACCAGAATTAGAAACAGTCAGACTAGAAGCTGGTGTCCAGGTTTCCCCTCGTTTAAATAGAATAGAATCACCGGCGGCGAATGTAAAGCCGTTAACTTTAGCAATAGTTTGCCAGGCGGCGGCTGTTGAGGTTCCATTGTTTGTATCAAGCCCGCCAGTAGCATCTACATAATAAGTGGCCGCTTGAACGCTTGAAACATTGCCAAAACAAAAAATACCTAAAGACAGGGTAAATAAAACAAAAAAAACTTTTAACTTATAAGCCCCCCCCCAGCGGGTTTAGAGAGTTTTTGCTGAATAGATTTTTGCTGTTTGTGAAAATCATACATAGAATTTATTTTATTAATGCTTCCTGTCCACCCAAATCACTGTAAATTTTCCCAATCTGTTTTTTTAATTCTGGCAAATCATCTTTTACAATGTTCCAAACTCTTTCCAAATTAACGCCAAAGTATTCATGGGTTATAACATTTCTTAAACCAACAATCTTCTTCCAAGCAATTTCCTCATTTTGATTTCTTATTCTCAAGGGAATATTTCTTGATGCTTCCCCTATTATCTCTAACCGCCTAACTACTCCATCTTGTAAAAGCTGATTTTCAAAAAATTCTTTTTTATCAATTTTATTAAAATACTCATCAATTGCGTCAATACTAACTAAAATGTCGTATAAAAACAATTTTGGGTCTCTTTTTGTCATAAGATAGAAATTTGCTCTGCTAAAATTCTCTCTTTTAATAAGGGGTGTAATGCCTCATATTCAACCAAGTCAACCTTCCTTGATAATTTTTCTTCAAGGTCTAACTTTAACCCAATAAAATCCAATAAACTGGCTTTTTTAGGTAGCTTTACTAATAGGTCAATATCGCTTTTTTTTGTTGCTTCATTTCTGGCAACAGAACCAAAAACCGCCGCTTTTATAACATTTTGGCGTTTCAAAATTGGTAGAATTTGTTTTTTTACTTCTTGAACAGTCATGTCTTTTATTATTTTTATAATAACATAATTTTTCTAAAATAAAACGAAGAAAACTTTTAACTTTTCATTTTTAATTTTTAACTTATAAAGCCCCCCCCCAACGGGTTTAGAGAGTTTTATTTTTTGAATAGTAGGTTTCAATAATTGCATATTATTTTATAATACTCCCTCCCTCGCATTTTGACAAGCTTGTTTTTTGACTATTTTTTTGGTAAAATAAAACCATAATTAAACAATATTATGTATAATTGGTCAGTTGACGAAAAACAATTTAAAGAGGCAGACCCCAATGGATACGAAATCTGGAAATTAGAACAAACAATAAACTATGGCCAAGCTGGCGAAAAGCTAAACGAGAACTTAATAAAAAAACATTGGCCTCTTATTAAAAATAGAATAGACCCTTTTTATAGGGATTTTTTAGAATTGCTTTTATGGCCACAATACAAAAAAGCATCCTAAGTAAACACCAAAAAAATGTCTTGGAACTAATCTCGCAAGAAGATTATTTCACTAAAAGATTTTATTTGGCTGGTGGCACAGCCTTAGCTGAGTTTTATTTGCAACACCGTCTTTCAGAAGATCTTGACTTTTTCACGGAAAAACAAGAAGTTAACCCTATTCCTATTGTTAGATTTTTTGAAGGTAGTGTAAAAAAATTAAGCGTAAAAAAAATTGAAACCAAAAAAGTTTTTGGTTTGCATACTCTATTTTTGCATTTTCAAGACCAAGAAATTTTAAAAGTTGATTTCAACTACTACCCCTTCCCAAGAATTGAAAAAGGAATGAAATTTAAAAATCTTGAAATAGAAAGTATCTATGACATTGGAGTTGATAAAGTGCACACAGTTATTGTAAAACCGCGAGCAAGAGATTTTATTGATATTTTCTTTATTATTAAAGAAAAAAATTATAGCTTTGAGGAACTATTGTTGCAAGCCAAAGCAAAATTTGATTGGGATATTTCGTTAATGGAACTGGGGGCTCGTTTTGTGGAAGGATCTAAAATGACTGATTTCCCACGAATGGTTAAGCCAATTGATCATCAAAAATGGCAAAATTTCTTCGTTGAAGAAGCAAAAAAACTCAAAAAAGACCTCTTTGAGTAATTTTTTTTAACAAAATATTATTTAGATTTGGTATATCTGCCAAATGTCTTGGCCGGGGCGCCGGTTAGCTTTCTTTGCTTGGCAAATTCTATTCTTTTTTCCATTCTTCGCAAAGCCGAACGTTTTAACAATGGCTTGGATTTGGTCTTTTTTTTGAACTGTCTTTTTCTTACCTCAAGCAAAGTTCCGCTTTTGCGAAGCTTTTGCGTGAAACGCCTTACTAAACTTTGTGTTGTTTCTTTTCCTTGTTTTTGAGCTATGATTGGCATAATAAATGCATGTGCAAATGGTCTACTGTTTGACCACCCTCACGGCCAACATTAAATAACAGCTTACATCCGCGCACGTTATCTCTCTTTATAATATCTTTAGCGCTTAAAATCAAGTCCCCTGCCACATTTTCTGAGCCCGCAGAATTAATTGACTCAATGTGTTGCTTGGGAATTATCAAAATATGAACTGGCGCTTTTGGGTGAATATCGCGAAAAACTAAAACATCTTCATTCTCATACACAATATCCGAAGGCAATTCTTTGCTAACAATTTTACAAAAAATACAATTTGAGCTATTCATAAATCATGAATCTTAAATCTTGCTTTTCAGCTCCCTAATCACCTTGTCTATATCCACAATTTTCTGACGGCCGGTTTTCATTTCTTTAATAATTACCTGATTGTCCAAAGCTTCTTTTTGGCCAATAATCAAGCTAAATTTTGCTTTCATCTTGTCAGCTGAACTCAATTGAGCTGTCAACGAGTCTTTGTGCAAGGCCTCGCCAGTTTTTATATTCGCCTGCCTTAATTGCTCAAAAAGCTTTAAAGCTTTTTTCTTAGCCAGCTCCCCTACTTGAACTAAATAAACATCACAAAGTGGCTCATCGATTGCCGTATTCTTTATTCTAGCTTTTATTAAGTTTATCACTCGCTCCACTCCCATTGCTCCCCCACACCCCGGAGTGTCTTTGCCTCCTAATAACTTTACCAAACCATCATACCTGCCCCCGCCTGCCAAAGAACCTTGAGCCCTGCCCTCTTCGGTGTCTTCGATAATCTCAAAAACAGTTCTAGTGTAATAATCTAAACCCCTCACTAAATATGGATTTATGGTGTAAGGAATCTCAAGCTCTTCTAAAAATTCCAAAAGACCCTTAAAATGGTTACTGCAGTCCTTACACAAATAATCTAAACATTGAGGCGCATTTTTTTTAACCATAAAACACTTCTCTTCTTTGCAATCCAAAACCCGCAAGGGATTTTTCTTTAGCCTTACTCGGCAATCAGCGCATAAAGATGATGTTTTTGAACGTAAATAATTTGTTAAAGCTTTTCTAAAAGCCCCTCGGCATTGAGAATCGCCAATACAATTAACTTCAACTGTTAATTTTTTAAAGCCTAAAGCTTTTAATAAGCTATAAAATATCTGAATCGTGACAGCATCAATAATTGAATGCCCAACCCCCAAGCTTTCAATGCCAAACTGATTAAACTGCCTATATCGCCCGGCTTGGGGCCGTTCGTGCCTAAAACAAGGTCCTAAATACCAAAGCTTAACTGGCTTTGGCAAATTTTGCATACCTGCTTGGTTGTAAGCGCGCACAATGCCTGGGGTTATTTCTGGCCTTAAGGTTAGCAAGTCCCCGCCTTTTGTTTTTAAAGAAAACATTTCTTTTTCCACAATATCAGTGGAAACTCCGGTGCCTTTTTCAAAAATTTCCGAAAACTCTAAAATAGGGGTTTCTATTTTTTCAAAACCATAAAAATCGACTATCTTTTTAGCTAATTGTTCTATTTTAGCGAATTGCTCCAAATCTTTTTGAAACAAATCGTGCATACCAGTGGGTGTTTGATAATTATTTTTTGCCATGTGATTTAGCAAAATCATGCTGGGCATAACCTTGCTTTAATGAATGAAATTAGTTAAGGTTTCTTTATTGTGAATATTGCGGGTCTGGGAAAAGGCTCATGTCTAGAGGAGGCCAAGCTCTAAAAACTACCCGGCCCACAATATCTTCTCTTTTTAAAACTCCCCAATTTCGCGAATCATAAGAATGAGAACGGTTATCACCCATTACATAATATTCATTTTCGCCCAAGGTCATAGAATTATTTTCTAAAACCATTTCCGAAAATGGCGTGGTGATATAGATTTCATTTAGCAGTTTTTTGTCGCCAATAGCTGAAGTAATAGTAATTTTGCCAGCTGCTATATCCACTCTTTCCCCTGGCAAGCCAATAATTCTTTTAATAAATCTTTGAGATTTATCAAGCGGATATTTAAACACCAAAACCTCGCCTCTTTCTGGAGATTTAAACCGATAGCTTATTTCATCAACTATTAAATAATCCCCTCCATGGAAGCTTGGCTCCATGGAAGCTCCTTTAACAATAAAAGGCTGGAAAATAAAAAGCCTAATTGGCATAACAATAGCCAAGGCCACAATAACCACTTGCAAAACCTCCCAAATAAAACTAAAACCTGTTTTTACGCTCATAAATTTTTGCTTTTTAGCAAACTAATTTTAGTTATTTTAGCAAACTATTTAATTACAAGCAAGTTGGTGCTAATATAAGGTAAATAACAAGCTCCGCCCCACTCCTCTGCCCCAAAGCAGAGGGGTGGGGCGGAAGCGAAAACTCTATGCTTCTCATTGTTGGTTTGGGCAATCCTGGTTTTAAATTTCGCAAAACTCGCCATAATATTGGTTTTATGGCTGTTGATGCTTTAGCTAAAGAAAACAATTTTCCTAAGTTTAAGCAAAATAAAAAAGCGAAAGTAGAAGTTACTAAAGGCGAGATCAACGGCCAAGTGGTTTTTTTGGCCAAGCCCCAAACTTTTATGAATAATTCTGGCCAGGCTGTAAAATTTTTAATAAAAGAGCACGGCTTTAACGAAAATTCTTTAATTATAATTCATGATGATTTTGATTTGCCATTTGGCGAGGTTAAGCTCGCGGAAAATTCCGGCTCTGGCGGCCATCATGGCGTGCAATCAATTATTGATTATCTAAAAACCCAAAACTTTAAAAGAATTCGCATCGGCATCCGTCCCAGTAGTAGAGCAGAGCTCACTACGGGACTTCGCCCCCAAGATGGTAAAGGGCTGGGCTTTACCAATCTCAAAGCCGAAGATTTTGTCCTAAAAAAATTCACCAAGCAGGAGCAATCCATGCTTAGTGGGTTCATAAAAAAGGCTTGCCTTGCTATAAATCTATAAGCAAGGCAACCGGAAGCTACCAGTCAGCTTCCATGTCGGCGAGGTGCAGGAGGGACTGTTTTTCATCCTCGTCCTCCGCCTGCTCCGCCTTTTCTAAAAAATATTCTGCCACCGGAACCACCTCCTCTACCCCCTAAACTACTCTCTCTCTGTTATTTTTGCAATAGCTTCATGGAAAAATTAGAGCATATTTTAATTGTTAGTATCACGCCATACTTTTTGGAAAAAGAGCTGGCTTGGTTTACGGAAAATTTAGGGCATATTAAAAAATCCCAAAAAACTCAACCTTTTTGGCAAGAAAATACTTTATTTTTAGAAACAAACCAAAAAATATCTATATCTGAAATTTTAAAAAAAATTGACGAAATGGGCTACGAAAAAGTTTTTAAAGTAAGAGAGCCTGGCGAATTTTCCCAAATCGGAGGCATAGTGGAAATATTCCCCATTAATTCCTTTTTTGCTTTGCGATTAGATTTTTTAGGCAACAGCATTGAAGCCATTGAAAAACTCCCCATTGAAATCACTAACGAAGAAGCTGCTAAAAACATCTTAAAGAAAAAATTAAAATCCCAAAAAATCTTTAGCGACTTAAAAGGCCTCAAGCCCGGTGATTATTTAGTGCATTTGGACCACGGCATAGCCCGCTTCGCTGGAATCAAGAATCAAGAATCAAGAATTAGGAGCGAGAACAAAAAAAATCTTGATTCAAAATTCCTAATTCATAATTCTTATTATTCTTTGGAATACGCAGCTGGGGATAAGCTATATGTGCCTGTTGGCTTGGAGAGAAAGCTAACTCGGTATCTTGGATTTGCTGAACCAAAACTATCTAGGCTTAGCGGCATTTTTTGGCAAAAAACCAAGTATAAAATAAAAGAAGAAGCCGAGAAATTTGCCAAAGAACTTTTAGCCATGTTTGCTTCCAAAGAACTCTCCACCCGACCCGCCTACTTGCGCCATGAGCTTTTTGAAAAATTAGAAACAACCTTTCCCTACGCCCTAACCCCGGACCAATCCCAATGCTTGAGTGAGGTTGAAAAAGATTTTAGCCAAGCTAAGCCTGTTGACCGCATAATCTGCGGGGATGTTGGCTTTGGTAAAACCGAAGTAGCTTTACGAGCCGCTGTTTTGGCAACTGAAAACAGCAAACAAACAGTAATTATGTGCCCCACCACTATTTTAGCCACCCAGCATTTTAATACATTTCAAAAAAGACTGGCTGGTTTGCCAATAAGAGTGGCTTTACTTTCTCGCTTACAAAATAAAAGCGAAAAACCGAAAATCTTACAAGGCCTAAAGGAAGGCAACGTAGATATTTTAATTGCCACGCACAGCGTTTTAGCTAAAAACATAGACTTTCTCAATCTAGGGCTTTTAATTATTGATGATGAGCAAAGATTTGGCGTTAAACAAAAAGAAAAATTAAGAACAAAAAATCCATCAATTGATATTCTTTATTTATCAGCCACGCCAATCCCCCGCACGCTTTACTTGGCCTTGTCTTCTCTAAAAGAAATTAGCTTTATCCAAACCCCGCCCCAAGGAAGAAAAGCCATAAAAACATTTATTTTGCCCTTTAAAAAAGAGGTTGTTAAAAAAGCTATCACGGCCGAACTGGCAAGAAACGGCCAAATTTATTTCTTGCATAACCGCGTAGAAACAATCAACGGCTTTAAATTATTTATTGAAAGCTTAAAAACCCAAGCTAAAATTGGCATATTGCACGCCAAGCTCCCAGACAAAGAGATTATAAAAGTATTAAGCGATTTTCAGGCTAATAAAATAAACTTGCTTTTAGCCACCACGATTATTGAAAACGGCTTGGATATTTCCAATGCCAATACTTTAATTGTTGACAATGCCACTCGACTTGGCTTGGCCCAAGCCTATCAATTGCGCGGCCGGATTGGCCGTAGTTCTGAACAAGCTCTCGCTTACTTTTTATACCCCAAGAACCAATTAAAAGGCTTGGCCAAGCAGCGGCTGGAAGCCTTAAAGCAAGCTGAAGAGCTTGGCTCTGGTTATAAAATTGCCCAAGCTGACCTAGAAATCCGCGGAGCTGGCAATATCTTGGGCCGCGAACAATCCGGCTCGGTCAACAAAATCGGCCTTAATTTATATTGCCAAATGCTCTCCGAAGCCGTAGAAAAACTCAAAGCAAGTGATAAAGTCATTGAGTGATTAATAAAAACAAAAAACGGAAGCCTTGCCTCCGTTTTTTAGAGCTCTTTTTTACTCCCCTAAAACTCTTTTTAACGTTTCAAGAGTTGCCTGCATGGGTCCTACGGTTAAGCCATACCATGGGCTCCCTTCCCTAATGAAACTCACTCGCGCCAAGTCATTCTCTAGCTTTTTTTTCTCGTCTATTAGGCGCGACTTTATCGCTCTTAGTGCGGCGACCTCTTCGCACCCTTCCTCAATCGCTTTGTTCATATCCATAATATCACCTCCTTTAAAGAACTGGATTTGTGTTATATTAACTTTAAAACAAATATGTCATTAAATAGAGAAAAATTCAAGTATGTTGGCTTAAAAGATGTTGAGAGGTTGCCGAATACAACGGGGATTTATTGCTTCGCCCGCCGAATCCTTGGCGAAGGCGGGTTTTTATATATCGGTAAGGCGATTAGTATAAAAAATAGGGTTAAAAATCATATTAGCCAGCCAACATTCAAAGATAATATTTTTGTGCCCCAAACTCAAAAGATTGGTTTTGTGGCCACAGGCTCGGAAATTGAGGCCTTAATTTTGGAGGCAAATTTAATAAAAAAATACCAGCCGAAATATAATACAGCTTGGCGAGACGGCAAAAGCCATAATTTTGTTTTTATAACCAAAGAAGAGTTCCCAAGGGTATTTATTGGTCATCAAAAAAAAGAAGGGGTCATCCTGAGCGGAGCGAAGGATCTCGGACGGGATTCTTCGGCTTCGCCTCAGAATGACAAGCTAAACATTATCGGTCCTTTTATAGATAGTGGAGCGTTAAAACAAACTTTGCGAATTTTGAGGCGAATTTTTCCATATCGTACTTGTAGAATATTGCCCAAAAAAGCTTGTTTATATAAAGATTTAAACCTTTGCCCCGCCCCCTGCGAAAGTTACAGCAACCCGATTGCTGCAAGCTTACAGCAATCGGGTTGCGGTAACTTAATAGCGATTTTACAAGGCAAAAAAAATTCAGTGATAAAAAATTTGCAAAAAGAGATGCAAAGGGCTAGCAAACAACAGGACTTTGAAAAAGCCAAGGCCTTTCGCGACCAAATATTCGCTTTAGAAAATGTTTTCTCGCACAGCCATATTTTAGAAAAAGAAAAATTTAGCGGAGCCCTGGGGTCCGCCAATTTACAAGCTTTTCAAGAAATGCTTGGGATAAAAAATAAAATAAAGCGGATAGAGGGCTATGACATTTCTAATATCCATGGCCAGGAAGCTACGGGCAGTATGGTGGTTTTTGAAGGTGGCCAGGCAAACAAAAACGAATATAGAAAATTTAAGATAAAAATTACTGGAAAGCCAAATGATACAGCTATGCTCAAAGAAGTTATAAGCAGGCGACTAAAACATAAAGAATGGCCAATGCCACAGGTAATGTTGATAGATGGGGGAAAAGCACAGCTCAACGCTGCTATAGAAAGATTTATGATTTATGATTCAGAATTTATGAATAAAACAAAGATAGTTTCTTTGGCGAAGAGAAATAATGAGTTGTTTATAGAGGGCAAGAATAAGCCAGTATTCTTAAAAGATCTGCCACAAGATATTTCTAACTTAATTTTGCAAATCCGCGATGAATCCCACCGCTTCGCCATTTCTTATCACAAAAAACTCCGTAGTAAGTCCTTTTTGAATTGACTTCCGACAGAAAAACGAGTATATTAAGAGTATGTTGGGAAAAGGACTTTTAGCTGGTATAATTGCTTCAATATTGGGGCTTTACTTGGCAACTCATTTTGTGCCAGGTGTTTCTATCGATGGCACAGGCTCTGCATTTTGGAAATCTTTAGCTTTTGCTGGATTAGTGCTAGGGCTGTTGCATGTCTTTATTAAGCCAATTTTGGACTTAATAACCCTGCCCTTGCGCATAATAACTTTAGGGCTTTTTGGCATTTTAATAAACATCGCCATTGTCGAGATTGTGGATATTTTATTTCCGTCTGTGCACATAAAAGGGTTTGTGGCCCTTTTACTCACCAGCTTGATTATTTGGGGAGTAGATTTAATAATTTCTTTTGTGTTTAAAAAAATGGGGAAGAAAAAATAAGTAATCCGTTAATGAAAACGAGGCGACAGCCGAAGTTTGAATTCTACGGAGGACTTACCCTGTGGAGTAGTTTTAAATTTTTAGTAAAAAATTTAAAACAGAAATTTGCAAAGCAAATTTCTACTCCACGGGGTGTAAGAACTCGTAAATTCATTCGGGCTAATCGCCACTCACTCATTAACGATTTCTAACATGATTTCAGTATTATTGATTCTACAAATTGCTGTGCCCTGCCTTTTGATTGTTTGCATTTTACTTCAACAAAGAGGCACGGCCCTGGGAAGCGCTTTTGGAGGCAGTGGTGGTGGTTTTTACTCTAAAAGAAGGGGCGCTGAAAAGAAAATTTTTATTGCCACTATTGTTTTAAGTATTTTATTTATTATTGTTTCTATCTTAAATTTAGTAAATAAGTCATAAAAAAACCTTGTCTCTTAACTTAAAAAGGCTCTTTTCTGGGCCAACAAAATTTCCGTCAAAAAAACAGTGGAAAAAGTTTTTTTCTGTTTTAAGTAAAAAAGAAAAAGCCCTATTTTTTGTTTTTGTTTTCTCGCTTATTTGCTCGGGCGTGATTTTAGTTTTAAATTTTTATTTTAAAAATACAGAAATTTCCCCAGCTATGGGCGGCTCCTACACCGAAGGCGTAATTGGCCAGCCAAAAATAATCAACCCGCTCTATCTATCAAATCAAGATGTTGATAGAGATATGGTGGAAGTTATTTTCTCTGGCTTAATGAAATATGATGAAAACGGGCAAATTGTCAAAGACTTAATTCAAGATTATTCCATCAAAGACCAAGGCAAAACTTATGAAATTACTTTAAGAGATGACCTTTTGTGGCATGATAAAAAGCCAATAACAGCTGATGATGTTATTTTTACCATTAATTTAATTCAAAACCCAGAATATCAAAGCCCTTTAAGAATAAAATGGGCGGGAATTTTAATGGAAAAAATTACCAGCAAAACCATTTCCTTCAAGTTGCCAAAAAAATATGCTGGATTTACCGAAACCCTAACAGTTAAAATTTTGCCAAAGCATATTTTTGAAAATATTTCCCCGCAAAATCTACCTATGAGCCTGGTGTCTGAAGAATATTTAATCGGTTCTGGCCCTTTTAAGATAAAAAAAATAACGCACGAACAAAGCGGCTCTATCAAAAAAATATTTTTAGAAAAAAATAAAGATTATTATGGCCAAAAGCCATTTTTAAAAGAGTTTTGCTTTGCTTTTTTTAACAATGAAAAAGATTTGAAAAAAGCTCTTTTTCTTAACGACATCGATGGGTTTACTATTAATGACCTTTCCCAATACGAGAATGAATTAAAATCAACAAAAATTTATGGCCTGGCTGTGCCCCGCTACTTTGCGATTTTCTTTAATGCTAAAAATGAAGGGGTATTTAAAGATAAAAATTTAAGAGAGGCCTTAAGTTTTGCAACCAACAAAGAAGAAATTATTAAAAATGTTTTTTCCCAAAAAGCTCAAGTAGTAAATTCGCCAATTTTGCCAAATTTTTTTGGCTTTAATGAGCCAAAAAATGATACACGGTTTGACTTAGCAAAAGCCCAGCAAATAATTCAGGAATCACTCAATAGCGTGCCAAAAACAGGTCTTTTTACGCAAAACTTAAAAGTTGGAGGTAGCGGCAAAGAAGTTGAAATGCTCCAGACTTGCTTGGCAAAATTTAGCGATGTTTATCCTAATGGCGAAATAAACGGAAACTTTGGCGAGAAAACAAAAGCAGCGGTTATAAAATTTCAAGAAAAATATTCACAAGAAATTTTAGCGCCATCTGGCATTACCAAAGGAACGGGCGACGTAAAAGCAGCAACGAGAGAAAAATTAAACGCCATTTGTTTTGAAAAAGAGGTGATAAAGTCCAAGGTTGCCATCACCTTAACAACTTGCGATAAATTTCCGTTGCCAGAAATTGCCCAAGAATTGAAAAAACAGTGGGATTTAGCTGGCTTTGAAACAACCATTGAAACAGTTTCTTTAGCTGACTTGCAAAATAATATTTTACCAAAAGATAGCTTTAACATATTATTGTTTGGGGAGGCCTTAGGAGCAATCCCCGACCCATTTCCTTTTTGGCATTCATCTCAAAAAGATTACCCGGGCTTAAATATTGCTAATTATACTTCAAAACCAGCAGATGCTTTATTGGAAAAAGCTAGGGAAGCAGAAACGCCGGAAATTCGGCAAACAAGCTTAGAACAATTTCAAGATATTTTAATTCAAGATATGCCAGCTATCTTTTTGGTCAGGCCTGACTATATCTACACACTTTCGGAAAAAATAAAAGGATTTAATGTGCAAAAAATAACCGAACCAGCTAAAAGATTTTCTAATGTAGAAACCTGGTACACAAAAACTAAAAGAAACTGGAGATAAAAATATGAAACAAGTAATATTAAATTTTCCTAAACAATTTGAAATTGGCTTAAAATCTGCAGAAAATATTAAGTTAGAGGGTAGTTTTAATAATGTTATTATCTGCGGGGTGGGTGGCTCGGCCTTGCCAGGTAGCCTGGTTGAAGCTTTGGAAATATTAAAAATTCCACTTTATACCCACCGTGACTACAACCTACCCTCTTATGCCACCAAAGACAGCTTAATTATCTCTGTTTCTTTTTCTGGCAACACTGAAGAAACTCTTTCTGGGTATGAGGAGGCAGTAAACAAAAAATATCCAGTAATTGCTTTATCCACTGGAGGAAAGTTAGAAACTCTAGCCAAACAACATGGCCTGCCAGTGGCTATTGTGCCCAACGACTGCTTGCAGCCAAGGTTTGGCACTGGATATTTGGCTGGGGCAATGTTAAAAATTTTAGCTAATTGCCAAATAATCCCCGACCAAACCAAAGCCCTAATAACCATGGCTTCTAACCTAAAGCCTGAAAGCCAAGAGGAAGACGGAAAAGCTTTGGCTAAAAAATTAATTGATAAAATTCCTATAATTTACGCCTCTAACGATTTTAAATTAATAGCTTTAATGTGGAAGATAAAATTCAATGAAAATTCTAAAATAATGGCTTTTTGGAATTATTTCCCAGAATTAAACCACAATGAAATGGTGGGACTTACCAACTTAAAGGGCAACTTCCATTTTATTATTATTCGAGATGAAAACGACAATGAAAGAACAAAAAAACGAATGGATTTATTTGCTAGCCTGGCCAAAGAAAAGGGCGCTGAGGTTAGCTTTATTGAAGCGCAGGGAGCAACAAAAATAGAAAAAATCTTTAATGCTTCATTGCTTGGTGATTGGGCCAGCTATTATTTAGCCCTAGCATACAACCAAGACCCCGTACCCGTCGCCATTGTCGAAACCTTCAAAAAACAGTTGTAATTGCTTTGCCCAGGTGATGAAATTGGCAAACATGCAGTGTTCAGAACGCTGTGGAGGCAACTCCTTGTGGGTTCAACTCCCACCCTGGGCACAAATGAGCGAAGCGAATTTGGGACAAGGGAGCAAGGCAACTGCTTGCCTTGCGCTGGGAGTTGAACGCCGGAACGATATTTTGCCAGCAGGCAAAATCGTGAGGCGGTGGCCAGCCCGAGCCGAGTGACTGACGAGGCGAGAGGCGAGGCCAGCTCCCACCCTGGGCACTTAAATAATTTTAACTTATATGGAAAATCAAATAGAAAACAAAATAGAACAAAACCCGCAACAAAATCAACAATCGCAAAGACCTAAAGTTCACAGAATACCTGGCTTGCGCATTATCCCTTTGGGGGGCATGGAAGAGGTTGGCCGCAATATGACAGTTTTTGAATACGAGAGAGATATTATTATCTTAGACATGGGTATTCAATTCCCCGAAGAAGATATGCCTGGCATTGACTATATCATCCCCAATATTAGCTATTTAAAAGGCAAAGAGAAAAATATTCGAGCTGTTATTTTAAGCCATGGCCACCTTGACCACGTAGGAGCTGCTCCCCTGCTTTTGCCCAAGCTTGGTTACCCCCCTGTTATTGCCCGAGACTTAACCGTGGCTATTATAAAGAAAAGAATGGAGGAATTTGAAAAAAATTCTTCCAAGCGCTTAGATGTTATAAAAATAAATTCAATCAATGATCGCTTTGACTTGGGTAAATTTAGAGTTGGCTTTTTTAATATTGAGCACTCAATTGTAGACGCAGTTGGAGTTATTTTAAGCACGCCCCAAGGAACAATTATCCACCCCGGAGACTGGACTATGGACACAAATAACAGCGATGGCGAAGTTTTAACTTATAATCATTTAGCTAATTTACCCAAGCCAAAAATTTTAATGCTCGAAAGCCTTGGCGCCACCAACACTTCCAAGGAGATTGTTTCAGAAAAAGAAATGTACGCTAATTTAGAGAAGTTAATTAAAGAGGCTAGGGGTAAAGTTATTATTGGCACATTTTCTTCGCAAATAAAAAGGGTTGGGCACTTAATAGAATATGCCAAACAAATTGGCAAGAAAGTAGCTCTGGACGGCTACAGTATGAAAATAAATGTGGAGATAGCCAAAGAACTTGGCTACATTAAGGTTGATAAAGAAACAATTATACCCATAAATAAAATAAAAGAATATCCTGATGAGAAAGTAATGGTTATTTGCACAGGCGCTCAGGGTGAAGGTAATGCTGTTTTGTCAAGAATTATCAGTGGCGACCATAAATTTATTAAAATAAGAAAAAATGACACGGTTATCTTTTCTTCTTCAGTAATCCCTGGCAATGAAAGAGCTATTCAAAGGCTAAAAGACGGGCTTTACCGAAAGTGCGACAATGTTATTCATAATGATGTTATGGACGTGCACACCAGCGGGCACTCAACTGCTAATAGTATTAAAGAAATGATTAGGCAGGTCCAGCCAGATTTCTTTTTGCCTGTTTATGCCAATCATTACTTTTTAAAAGAAGCTGCCAAATTGGCAGCGGCTATGGGATTTGACCCAAACAAAATTTTTGTTTTAGACAATGGCTCAACTCTAGAGCTTTACAATGGAACAGCTAAAATCCTAAATAAAAAGGTAGATACTAGCTATGTTTTTGTGGATGGCTTGGGGGTTGGAGATATTGGCGAGGTTGTTTTGCGAGATCGCCAAAATTTATCACAAGACGGAATGTTTGTTATTATTGTGGCCATAGACAGGGTAACGGGAAGAGTAAAAGGCTCTCCTGATATAATTTCTCGCGGGTTTATTTATTTAAGAGAGTCACAAGACTTACTAAGAGAAACACGAAAAAGAGTTATTGGCATTGTGGAGAGGCCTTTAAAAGATAACGCAAAGCCAAGCTTAACCTATGTTAAAGATGAAATAAGAAATAGGATTGGCGAATTTCTGTTTTTAAAAACAGAACGTCGGCCAATGGTCTTGCCAGTTATTTTAGAAATTTAACAACTTCCGCCCCGCTCCTCCGCCCGCAAGCGGAGGGGTGGGGCGGAAGACAAAAATAAATATATGAAAATTTTTTCAGGAATACAACCAAGCGGAGATCTCCATGTTGGCAATTATTTAGGAGCAATAAAGCAATGGATAGCTTTACAAGAAAAAGCTGAATGCGTGTTTTGTATTGTTGATTGGCACGCTATTACTGTGCCCTATGATGTAAAAATGCTTCAGCAAAAAATAAAAGAGGTGGCCAGTATCTATTTGGCTTCGGGCATTAACCCAGAAAAATCAATTATTTTTGTCCAAAGCCAAGTAAAAGAACATTCAGAGCTGGCTTGGCTTTTAAATACAATAACTCCGTTCGGGGACTTGTCAAGAATGACTCAATTTAAAGACAAGTCCAAAAAACTCCAAAACAATGTGTCAGCTGGGCTTTTTAATTATCCTATTTTAATGGCTGGGGATATTTTGCTTTATCAAACAGATTTAGTGCCAGTGGGAGAAGACCAAAAGCAGCACGTTGAGCTAGCTAGAACAATTGCCAAAAAATTCAATGCCAAATTTGGCGAAACCTTTAAAATCCCTGAAGTTTCAATTATGAAAATAGGAGCTAAAATTATGTCGCTCACCGAACCAAACAAAAAAATGTCAAAAAGCGACCCAGAACCAAGCCGCATCAGCCTCTTTGACACACCAGAACAAATAAAAAAGAAAATTGGTTCAGCCACCACTGACTCGGGGAAAGAAATAAAATTTAATCCCAAGGAAAAGCCTGGTATTTCCAATCTCTTAACTATTTATAGCTTGTTTTCTGACAAGCCAATTAAAGAAATTGAAAAAGAATTTGCTGGCAAGGGGTACGCTCCTTTCAAGTCCTCTCTGGCTGATTTGCTAGTAGAAAAATTAGAGCCATTTAGAAATAAAAAATCCGAGTACGACAAAAACCCTGCCTTGATTGAAAAAATCCTCGCCGACGGTGCCAACCGCGCCCGCGCCCTCGCCCAACCAACTATGCAAAAAGCTAGGCAAGCTATGGGTTTATAAAAACAGCACACTAACAAAAAGGAGTTTATTGTTATGGAAAAAAAGTTGTTACTAAAATTTTTCTTATTGTTTATGATTGTGTCGTTTCTGTTTGTACTATCAATTCTTTTAATAGACATTGGGGTACAGGCAGAAATATCTGGAGTTCAATACCTGATAGGGGGAATGCGAGAAAAACAAGTGGCTTGCTGTTTTGGAGTTTTTCTAGTTTTTCCTGTCATTTTTGCCTCTGGCGGGATAATTTTTTCATACGCAATAGCAGTGGGAAAAATCCTCCCCCAACAAATTGCAGAACTAATAAAAAGAGGTGGTATTATAAAAAAAATTATTTTTGCAGTCTGGTAGAAAGCCTGCCAGCTTAAAAGCCGTTTTAGACAAAATTATCTGAAACGGCTTTTACAATTAATATAAATTTTCGAAACTAGCCAATTAGGCTGTCGACGTTAACGCTAAAGGACCCGAGTCTTTTATGCTGGCTTATCTGACGCTATTTAACAATTTTAAAAACTCTGTGTGAATTTTGCCATTAGTTACAACAATATTACAAGACATATCTTGGCCGTGGAATTTTCCATCTAAGCCAGTTATTCTTGCGCCAGCTTCTTTGGCTATCACAAAGCCAGGAGCTAAATCCCATATTCCTCCTCTCCCCGTCAAATCAATAAAAGCATCGGCTATGCCTTGGGCAATATAGCAAAGAGGTAATGGCCCTAAAGAAACCCCTCTTAGCCGGTAGCAAATCTCTAGAACAGCTCCCAATCTTTTCCCAGCAAGATGTAGTTCTTTTTTATTTAACAAATTGCTTTTTGCTGCCTCCACAAAAACTGCGGATTCTTTCAAGTTTTTGATATGAGAAACTAAAATTTTTTTCTTATTAAAGAAAGCTCCCCCACCCTTTTCTGCCCAATAAATATCCCCAGTAAATGGCATATAAACAACTCCCACCAACGGCGTGCCACCTTTCCATAAAGAAATTAGAACATTGCACAATTTTATGCCAGCTGAATAGTATTTTGTTCCATCTAAAGGGTCAATAATCCAAATATAGTCGCTTGCGCCTTCAATTATGCCACATTCCTCTGAAATAATTTTATGGCTTGGGTATTTTTTCTTTATCAGCCCAATAATTGTTTTTTCCGATGCCAAATCCATATTCGTTACTTGGCTAATATGGTAGTCTTGAGGATTTTTTTGAAAAATGTTAAAACCCTCAAGCAAAGTCTCGCTAGCGGTTTTAGCCAAGTGAATAGCAAATTTTAATTCTTGAGTCATAAAATTAACCAGTTAGGCTATCGACGTTAACGCCGAAGGTCCAGTCTACTTCTTGGTAGGTGTGAAGCAAATTATTTAAATAATTTCTTAATTCTTGATATTTTTCTTCTGTTTTTGATTCAAATTTAACTGTAATATACGGCCCATTTTGCGAATAGCGAATCACAAACATCTCGGTAGAGGTTTCCAAGCGCACTCCATCAGCTGTTCTTTCATCGTCAATTATTTTAGCATCTGGAAAATCAATCCTTAATTTTTGCGCTATTCTTGGCATTAAGGCAACCTTTAAATCATCGGGACAGCCAATCTTTATTTCAGGGCTGGAAATATAATAAGGCAGTTGAGCAATTGCTTGAGACAAGCTTTGCTTACTTCTTGATAAATAATCCAACAAACGCAAAGCTGCGTAACTGCCATCATCATGCGGGTAAAACTTGTCCAAAAAGAAAAAGTGGCCTGACAATTCCCCAGCAAACTTAGCGCCCTCCTGATGGGCCTTATCTTTTATAAAATAATGGCCAGTTCGACACATTATTGGGTAACCACCTTTAGCTAAAATAGCATCCTCAACTAACTTTGAGCACAAGCTATTAAAAACAATCTTAGCTCCGGGATTTTGCTCTAAAACATCAATAGCAAACAAAGCCAACAAAGCATCGTTCCAAACAACACCGCCTTTCTCATCAACAATGCCAATCCTGTCTCCATCAGCATCAAAAGATAATCCCAAGTCAGCTTTTTCTGCTAAAATATTCTTGCTCATTCTATCAGCTATTTTTCTTTCTGTTGGGTCGGGTGTGCCAGAAGGGAAAGAACCGTCTGGCTCGCAATTATATTCTACAACTTCACAGCCAAGTTTTCGCAATAACGGCGGAACAAAAATTCCAGATACTCCGTTGGAGGCGTCAACCACTACTTTGTATTTTTTATCTAACTTAAATCTTGAAGCTAAATCAGAAATATACTCATCTTTAACATCTTTTTGGCTTAATGTTCCAAGTTCTGGGGCTAAAACAAAATCATCATTCTCAACCATCTTGCGCAAATCTTGAATTTCTTCACCCCCTATTGTTCTTGAGTAGCCAATAGCAAACTTAAAGCCATTGTACTCTGCTGGATTATGAGAGGCGCTCACCAGCACTCCGCCTTGCTTTTTTAAAAAATACTGCGCCCAGTATAAAGTGCCAACAGAAGTTAGACCAATATCAATAACATTAACACCAACATCACAAAGCCCAGCTATTAAGGCATTGGAGTACTCAAGACCTGTTAGGCGACAGTCCCTGCCAATCAAGGCATCTTTAACATCCAAACGCAAAAGGTAAGTGCCAAAACACCGACCGATAGCTTGCACTATTTCGCTGTTTAAGTCTTTACCAGCTATACCCCTAAGATCATACCCCCGAAAAATATATGGATTAATTTGCATATTTTTTAAATAAATTAAGACCTTCTTGGGTAAGTTTTTCAACTAGTTGTTTATCATTGCCTTCAATATAGCAACGGAAAAGGCCGGGTTCGGTTTTAGACTGGCGAAACCAAATATAGTTGCTGTTATCAGCCAAAGCTTTCAAGCCTCCAGTTAATCCGCCAGTTTTTCTAATTTTATAACCAATTGAACGATAGTGGCTTTCTAATGTTTTTTTTATCTTTAAAGATTCCTCTGGCAAACAAGCTAGTTTGTTATGCGACCAATAATAACGGGGATAACTTTCTAAAATATCAATAAATCTTTTTTTGCTTTGGGCTATTAGTTTTAAAATCAAGCACAACGTCATAATGCCATCGCGACATTTAATCGGCGGGATGATAACTCCGCCATTTGATCCCTCCCCGCCAATGATACTTTTTTGCTTTTCCATTTCCTCCACTATCACCATTTCACCCACTTCCACCTCTTTCATTATGGCTCCATATTTTTTAATAACATCTCGCACTAAATAAGCAGTTACGTCATTAGTAACCACCACTTGGCCGCGAGTGCCAAAAAGCATGGCGTCACAAGCCAAAGATAAAATATAGTTGCCCGAAACCACTGGCCCCAATGCGTGGCTATAAGCGGTTTGAGGAGCCACTACCAGCTCCACCCTGTCGGCGTCGCAATCAAACCCAGCGGCAAACTCAAAAATATCCTTTTGTAAATATTTATCTAAATAAGCTAACGATTCTTTGTTTGGCTCAATCTTGCGAACAAACTTACCTGGCTGGTCATTAATAAACTTGGCCTTCACTCCTAATAAAGCAAAGATATTTTTTAAAATCTTTATTGACGAGCCACCATTGGGATCAATTAAAACTTGCAAGCGCGCTTTTTTGATTTCCTCAACTGATTTTTTCCCTAAGCGATTTAAAACATACTTAGCATAATTGCTTATCGCCTCTTTTTCTTTCTTAGCAACTAATGGTTTGGCTATTTTTTTAATTTTTTTAATATCTATAGATTTTTGTTGATGGACCATTCCAATCAATTGCTCGCTCTGGCTGGCATAAATTAAGGCGCCGTCTTTTTTTAAAATTTTCCAACCATTATAATTTGGCTCATTGTGACTGGCTGTAATATAGATACCGCCAGAAGCCTTAAACTTTAAAATAGCATATTGACTAACTTGAATAGGCACAGCCCCAACATCAATAATTTTCTTAACGCCACAATCCCCAAACGCCTTAATGGCGGCTTTTTTGAGAATAATGGTTGATATGCGGGTATCCCCAGCCACCACCACAGTTTTTAACTTGCCTTTAAATAATTGACAATAACAAAAAACATATTGCTCTATTAATTTAGCAGTAATGCTCTCCCCAAAAATACCTCTAACCCCAGAAAAAGATTCTATTAGATCGTTCATAAATACAGATAGATAATTATACTGCCAAATGGGTTGACTTTTCAATAGGACTTGATAAAATAATGAAGTATGAATATAATTTACGAACTCGCTTACTTGATATCGCCCCAGCTTGATGAGGCAGAGGTTCAGGATTTAGCGAAAAAAATAGAAAAAACATTAGGAGAGTCAGGGACTATTTTGGGCTCTCTTGAGCCTAAAAAAATAAAATTAGCCTATCCCATAAAAAAGCAGGAAGAAGGTTTTTTGGTAAGTATTGATTTCACCGCCGAGCCAAAGTTTATTCTTTTGCTTTCTCGCGAAATGGAAAAAGAGATAAATGTTTTAAGATTCTTATGTATTAAAAAATCTCCTGAAAAGCCAGAGCCAATCAAGGCTGAGCCTTTAATTAAAAAAACGGAAACCAAAGAAGAGCCAGAAAATAAAAAAGAGGAAATAATTGAAGCACCAAAGAAAGAAAAAGTGAAAAAAGAGAAGCCAGCTGAAAAAGTGAAAAAGGAAGACGATTTGAAGAAAATTGAAAAGGACTTGGACGAGATATTGGGTCAGTAGAAATTCTACCCCAGTTAAATAGCTCGCTCCGCCAGCTGGCGGACGCTCGCACTTAACGGGGTATAAGAATTCGTAAATTCGCTTCGCTTCATTAACGACTTCTAATATGTTTCTCAATAAAGCAATTATTTTTGGAAATTTAACTCGCGACCCAGAAAGAAAAAGCTTGCCGTCGGGCATGGCGGTTGTATCTTTGGGCGTGGCCACCAATAGAGTTTATATTTCCAACGGCCAAAAACAAACCGAGGTTGAGTTTCATAATGTTGTTGCCTTTGGAAAGCAAGCTGAAGTTATTGCCCAATATCTTAGAAAGGGCTCGGGTGTATTAGTGGAGGGCAGAATTAAAACAAGAAACTGGCAAGACCAACAAGGCCAGAAACATTATAAAACAGAAATAATTGCCGATAGGGTGCAATTCGGTCCAAAGTCATCAGGCCAAGCATTTCAGTCCCCAACAGGGGCAACACAAACAATTCATCCAGAGCCAGAGATACCAGTTATTGACGAAGAAGAAGCCAAAAATCCAGGCCCAATTTCGAACGAAAGCTTGATAGAAGACGAAGAAATCGATGTAAAAGACATACCGTTCTAAAAATAAAATAATTCGTTCAGTCATTTTTAATTTTTCATTTTTAATTTTTAATTTGACTGAGCGAAGCGAAGGAACATGCACTGCCATTATTGTCAAAAAAATCAAAAAGAAATAGACTTCAAAGATACTTTAACCCAAAGGCGGTTTTTAGCTTTGTCGGGAAAAATTAAATCTAGAAAGAAAACCAATCTTTGCGCCAAACATCAAAGAAAATTAGCCCAAGCTGTCAAACGCGCCCGCATCTTGGCATTACTCCCATTCGTGAGACCATAAAATTAGTGATTAAGCTAATAAGCAACTAAAAACAAAAAACTTTCAGTTTTAGAACGATCGTTTCAAAACTGAAAGTTTTTTGTTTTGTCTTAACTTTTCGAAATAGAATATTGAGTAGCATTTTCCCAGGCTAAATCATACAAAGCTTTCATTAATTCACTAAATTCTTTACTTTCAACTAAAAAGCCAAATTTTTCTTTCTTTGATGATATTATCGCTACTTTATAATCATAGATCATACATAAAACATTAAAAGATACGCCTGATGGCAAAAATCTAACTTCGCGCATAACCTCTTTATTACCAGCTTTTAGATACCAGTTATTTAGCTCTTTCCCTTGTGGTCTTAGAGACCTCACTTTAATTTTTTTTGCTACTCTCTGCTCTATGTAATGCGACAGAAAATCTTTTCCCAAAAACTCTAAAGCATCCTGTGTTGAGGGTAAATTTCTTATTATCTTCTCCTGGCAATTTAATGTGTCTTTTACCACCTCTTTGATACCTTCTAGCTCTTCGTAAAAACGAACCGTAGGCTTAATGTGTGAAGTATTGGAAAAAGCCATTAATAATGGCAAAGCCTTTTCCAAAGCGCTAAGCTTACTTTTTAAAAGTTCGGTTAATTTCTGTGGTGGCTCTGGCACAATAAACCGCGTTTTATTTTTTATCGTAATGCCAATTAAACCGTCTTTAGCCAAAGAATCAAGTAGAGCATAAACGCTTGTTCTTTCAATATCTGCTTTTTTAGCAATGTCTTGGGCATTGGCTTGGCCCAACTCCAAACAAGCCATGTATACTCTGGCTTTTTTATCTTTAAAACCTAAATCTTTTAATATATTTTGGATATTCATTTTATTTTTTTAGAATATACAAACATTAGTAAAATATAGGTAAATTGTCAATAGTTGTAATTTTTCAACAACTTTGTTTAAAAATGTGGACATAATATCCCATTATTGCTAAACAGTGTTTAGTGTCTTATAAATAATTTCCCTATAAAAAGGTAAATTGTCTAGTGAAATGCAACTTCTCTTAATGTTTTAATCTCGCTCACCGCGAGCTTTTTTTGTATAATACCACATTCCAATGAAACCTCATAAGCACTCTTGTATCCCAGAGATTTTCGGTACTTCCCATTTAAA